>NZ_CP011390.1:652857-979285 GCF_001644645.1 Flavisolibacter tropicus
CTTCCTCTATAAATTCCTTATTGTAACGATTGACTATCTGTTTATTTGCATCTGGATTAATCATTTTGGACAGTTTAGGGTTATTCAATAATCATTTGCCTCCTATCTTGTTGCGTTGAATGGTGCGTTTCATGCCAAGGACATCTGCCTTGAACAATATGCTGAATAAAATCTTCTTTGAAATATTTCAAGGCACTTTGCAAAGGTTCCATTGCTCCAGGTGCCAAGGCGCAAAATGTATTTCCAGGACCTAACATTTTTGTATGCAGCTCTAATAAGTCCAGATCACTTAATTGTCCTGTGCCATTTTCAATTCTTAATAAGATCTTTTCAATCCAAGGCAATCCTTCTCTACATGGTGTACACCAACCACAACTTTCTTGAGCAAAAAAGTGCTGCAGGTTATGAACAAAGCCAACAGGGCATGTGGCATCGTCTAAAACGACCATTGTACCCGTTCCTAATCGGCTTCCAGCAGCTGCTACCGATTTGAAGTCTAGCTTAATATCCAGGTGTTCAGCTGTTAAAAATCAGTAGACGCTCCTCCGGGCAATACGCCTCTGAATTGATAGCCATCTAACATTCCACCGGCATAATTTTCCAGGAGTTCTCGCATGGTAATTCCCATAGGTAGCTCCCAAGCTCCGGGGCGTTTAACTCTTCCACTTACACCATAAATCTTTGTTCCTGCATCCTCGCTATTACTTAGACCCTTGAACCAATCTGCGCCATTATTTATAATATGTGGTAAGCAGCAAAAGGTTTCAACATTATTCACAATAGTAGGCTTGCCAAATAGCCCACTTACTTGAGGGAAAGGAGGTTTGGCTCTGGGTGTTGCACGCTTGCCTTCCAGTGCATTTAACAAAGCTGTTTCTTCGCCACACATATAACGGCCCACACCTGTATGCAAGTGCATTTCTAAAGACCAGTCACTTCCTAAAATATTCTTACCCAAATAGCCTGCTTCATACGCTTCCGAAATGCTTTTAAGTATTAATGTCGCGGCTTCCTTGTAGGCCCATCTTAAGAAAACATATGAGATATCTGCCTGAATAGCATATGCGGCCACGATCATACCTTCAATCAGTTGATGTGGATTTCCTTCCAATAACAACCGGTCTTTAAAAGTACCGGGCTCCATTTCATCTGCGTTAGCAATAAGGTACTTGGGGTGAGGAGCATCTGGACCCATAGGGACAAAGCTCCACTTCATACCAGTGCTAAAGCCTGCACCACCACGGCCTTTCAAATTACTGTCTTGTACTAGTTTCTGAACCCCAGCTGGGTCCTTTTGCTGTAAAACCTTTCGAACAGCTGAATAGCCACCTACCTTCTCGTACTCTTTAAGGGAAAGCGGTGGACGATTTGCGTTTATATGTTGCGTTAAAGGTTGCTCCATAATAGTAGGTTACGCTATGACTGATTACTTTAATTTGAGTTCATTTGTTGTCATCAGCTGTATTGATTCAATATTGTTTCTAATTCTTCAGTTTTTACATTGCGATATAAGTTCTCATCGATCATTAATGCAGGTGCTCTATCACAACAGCCAAGACAAGCATTTGGCAAAAGGGTAAAACGGTTATCTAAGGTTGTTTCTCCAAAACTGATTTCGAGTTGACTTTGTAAAGCTTTATATAGATCCTGATAACCCATTACATAGCAGGAAATACTATCACATAATAATATTATGTGGCGGCCAACTGGCTTCCGAAATATGAGGTTATAGAAAGTAGCTACGCTATCCACTTCTGCCGGACTCATTTCCAAGTAAGCTGCTATAGCCTCAATACTATCATCACTGATCCAACTGCGTTCTTTTTGTACAATTTTCAATGCTTCAATAACTGCTGCTTTTTTATGAGGTAGCAATGAAACTTCATGGTCTATAGCTGTTCTTTCGGTTGCACTAAGCATGTCGTTGTAATTATATAATGGTCAATGCTTCGTATTCATAATTTACCTGTCAATATCTGCTAACACAAAATCCATTGCTCCCAGAATCGATAACAAATCAGCTACCGTATATCCCTTGCTGATGTATGGCAGCATCTGCATATGTGGGAACGATGGAGTGCGAATGCGTACCCTATAAGGTGAAGTATTACCATCACTGGTAAGGTAATAGCTATTGGCACCTTTTGTAGCTTCAATACAACTCATGGCCTCACCTGCAGGAATCACAGGTCCCCAGCTAACATTGAGAAAATGTGTGATCAATGTCTCAATATCCTTCATTGTATATTTTTTCAATGGGGGAGTAGTAAGAGGGTGATCTGCTTTATAACTTCCTTCTGGCATATTATTCAGGCATTGTTCTATAATCCGTAAGCTTTGCCATAGTTCTTCTAAACGAACAACAGCACGATCATAACAGTCGCCATTTTGAGCAGTAGGAATATCAAACTCAAACTGATCATAACCAGAGTAGGGGCGTTGCTTTCTAAAGTCCCACTCGTAACCGCAAGCACGTAGTCCAGGCCCGGTAACGCCCCATTCAATAGCTTCATCTAAAGTGAAGATGCCGATACCTTTAGTGCGGCTTTTGAACAGGCTGTTTCGTAATACCATATTCTTGTATTCTCGTAGTTGTTTGGGGAAATGTTTGATAAAGTCTCTGACCAAGCCTTCCCAACCATTGGGTAGATCCTGTGCTACGCCGCCAATTCTGAACCAGTTGGGGTGCATGCGGCCACCGCATATAGCCTCAACTATATCAAATACTTTTTCCCGATCAGTAAACATGTAAAAAACAGGCGAGAGCTGGCCGACGTCCTGCGCAAAGGTGCCAAACCAAACTAAATGGCTGGAAATGCGAAACAGTTCACAAAGCATTACCCGGATTACTTTCACGCGATCAGGCACTTCAATGCCAGCCAGTTTTTCAACGGCTAATAAATACGCCAGGTTGTTCATGACACCACCCAGGTAATCAACGCGATCTGTATATGGAATATAGGTGTGCCAGCTTTGACGTTCGCCCATTTTTTCTGCACCACGATGGTGGAAACCAATTTCCGGAACCGCATCAACAATATCTTCTCCGTCTAATTGTAAAACAACGCGCAGTACGCCATGTGTTCCGGGGTGCTGTGGCCCAATATTCAAGAACATAAAGTCTGAATCTTCGCCTTCCTTTTTCATGCCCCATTCTTCGGGCTTGAATTTTAAAGCAGCTTGTTCCCGGTCTTGTAGTTCATTATAAAGCTGGAATGGCCCGAGCTCCGTTGCTCTTGCCGGATGTTCTTTTCTTAAAGGGTGTCCTTGCCAGGTAAGAGGCATTAAAATGCGTTGCAAATGTGGGTGGCCGTCAAAGTGAATACCAAACATATCATAGACTTCGCGCTCATACCAGTTGGCATTTTTGAAAACAGACGAGATAGATGGTATTGATGGATTATCACCTTCCAGTGCAACTTTCAAGCGGATAAAGTCATTCCGTTGAAATGAAAAAAGATGATAGACAACGGTGAAATCTTTAATGGGCAATCCATCCTTTTTCATCCGATCTCTTTCATCTATACCGCATAAGTCATAAAGTAAATTGAAAGGTTGATTTAGCGATTTAAGGTATTGGATGGCCGGTTTTATTGAGTTGACCGGAATCCAAATGGTGAAAATGTCATCGGCAGTTTGTTGCTGACGAATAGCATCCTGTCCAAATTGTTTTTGCAGATCTTGTAATATATTGCCGCTATCTACCATAGTGTCGGTTTTAACCTTTTAGGCTCAGGGCACGAACTGCTTACCTATTTTTTTGCTCCACACTACTTCATTCTAAACTTCATCTATCGTTTTAAAATTCACCATATTCATTCTTTCTTCTCTTTTTTGGACTTTCATCGGTGTCATCTCTGGTTTGATAATGCCTTGGTCACCAATCACCCAGCTTAAGGGACGTTTTTCATGTCTTACGGCTTCACTGAGAAGTATCAGACCTTGCATAAATGCATCTGGTCGGGGAGGGCACCCTGGTACATATACATCTACCGGTAAAAATTTATCTACTCCTTGAACTACGCTATAGATGTCATACATGCCACCGCTATTGGCACAGCTACCCATGGATATAACCCAGCGAGGCTCCATCATTTGCTCATGTAATCGTTTAATGATGGGAACCATTTTTATAAAAACAGTACCAGCTATGACCATCACATCAGCCTCACGCGGAGTGCCTCTAATAACCTCAGCACCAAACCTGGCTACATCGTATTTACTGGTTATGCTGGTGGCCATTTCCACAAAACAGCAACTAAGGCCAAAGTGGAATGGCCACAGGGAATTTTTTCTTCCCCAAGCTACCAAGCTTTGAACGGAGGTAAGCATAATACTTTTGCTTACAGCTTCTTCCATACTTCCGGTGCCGCTAATTCTATGGGTAGAATCATCTGCTTTATTGAGCCACCATTTCATTTTAACTTGTATATGTGGTTTGCAATGAAGAAAACTGTGCTTAACAATCAGTAAGACATAGGATGGGATTGTGTTTTTTACGGGTAAGAATTGTAATATAAAAATTGGGTATTTATAGGTGCTGTAGTTCTAATCAATGATCTGGTTGGTTTACCAGTTGCTTATATCTTTTAAAAATCCCTTTAATATTAGGACCGATGTCCAAGGCTCCGATACCCCATTCATAAATGAGTACAACAACTAGTTGGCCTATGAAAACAGCTACACCAATATATCCGGGCCAGCCTAGTTCATAGAACCCTAATGCCCATAATATTATAAACGCAGCTTCTACATCGAAAATTACAAATAGCATGGCAACCAGGTAAAATTGGGAGGAAAAGCGGAGTCGAGCTGATCCAGTCTGTTCAATACCGCCTTCATATGGCAGATTTGTTTCCCGTTCCTGATGGCGTTGGCCTAAAAAGTATGATAATGTCAAAATGGCAAGGAGAAGAAATACAACCAATGCTGCGAATAGCAGCAACGGCCAAAGCAAGACTGTGTCATTAGGTTCGTTACCTGGCATTTACACATTTTTAGCGATTAGCGAATACAAGGAACAGAGTATCAGTCTTTTAAAGGACGGTGGTTAGTGATCAGCTGGAGATATAATGTCGAAGATTTTCGATGATATATTCTTTCTCATCGATTATATACTTGACGATATCACCAATAGAAATAACGCCAATCACTTGATTATTTTCAATCACAGGCAGATGACGCACAAATTTGTCGGTCATCAGTTGCATGCAATCTTCAATGGAGGTATGTGGATTAACAAAGATGGGGCGGTCGGACATTATATCCGCAACCAAGGTTTCTTTAGAGGATCGGCCTTTCAAAACAACTTTACGTGCATAATCTCGTTCTGTAAAGACTCCGATAAGTTTCCCTTTGTCAATAACTACCAGTGCGCCTAGGTTTTTTTCTTCTAATACTTCCAGGGCATCGTAAACGGAGCTATCAGGACTTATACTATGCACTGTCTGACCTTTTATTTCCAAAAGATTTTTAACAGTGCTCATAACAGTAAGTTTAAGAACTTGAATAGTAAGTTAAATCAAATTTGTTGAATTTAAAATAGTAGTAAGTAGAGACAGGATATTATTTTTCTTAAACGTTTAGAATTTAAGAGAAGTATTATTAGTTCAGAACTAGTGGTTTAAATATATAAAATATCCTCATAATTTATATTATGTTAAATAGGCGCACCGGCTGTATTGCCTTGTTTTCTTGCCCACGCTTCTTTTCGTGCTACGATAAGTAATTTCTTTATTACATTTGATGAGGTTAAAAATCGCAGTAACTGTAGCGTTATTGCCAACAGTCGCACAACCTCCTATTGTTCGGTGCATAGTCTTTCTAAATCTTGACAAAATCAAGGTGTAGGTGTTCGAGTTCCATTAGGTGTTTTTATAGGATACCTCATTAAAGATTATGATTAACACCAATAACAGGCATTGTTCGTGCCCTGTGTGCCGCCAGCGGCGGAAGCACAAAAGACCGATTATTATCCTAGAAAAAGGTATGGCCACCATTTACGGCAGCCACCTTGATAATAATTGTAGTTGTTGTAATTGCAATTCAGACGCCAATCAGAAATTGCAGATTTTGTAACCGTTCAAAGCAGCCTCCCACAAGGGGGCTGTTCTTTTTGGTTACTGCAAATGTAATGCCTGCTGCATTATAATCATAGTGCCCAATATTAGGAGAATGCTAAATTAAGTACAACCACTCCGTAAATTCACCTTATTTGCCCTAGCGGGCATGAAGCCTATCGGCTAGTTTGCTATGAGTAAGAAAAAAGGCAAAACAGCCCCCTTGCGCACAGGGCTCACCCTTCAGCGTGTTTTGGTAGAAAAAACTTACAAAACACGCCCCTTCGCGCGCCAACCTATTGGTAACATAATATAGAGTTATCGGCTGCGCTTGGTGAACTATAACTCTCATGGCGTGGTGGCCGCTGCCCTATACGACCGCGCTTTACGGCTAACGCTACAAAAAACCATGTGCTGCAGGTAAAGCGCGGTCGTATAGGGCAGCGGCGGTCGCTACGCCGATAACTTGGATTTTATGTTAAATAGGCGCACCGGCTGTATTGCCTGTTTTCTTGCCCACGCTTCCCCTTGAGGTCTACTGCCCGGCTTACGGGTATCGCTGAGGTGTGCTAGGATTGATAGAGTCATTACAGAAAAAGAAAGGTACCTTAACTCAGACTACATTTAGGGTACTATTAAACCCTTCCAATCTTACTATTCCACGCTTCCTTGCCTGTTACTCCTCTGTATATTCATTGCTCTGCCTCTGCGAAGTCTAGGTTACTCCGTATAAAATACTTAGTTACTCCGTATAGCATCTTCCCTTACTCCGTATAAGGGCCTCTTCAGGGATAGTTATGAGTCAGAAAGAATTATGAAACAATAGGTATTAAAACCCGCTAACATGTGTATAACTAAGGTGAGTAAATCGCTTGTAAACCTAGCGATATAGTTATAAATTTACTAAATTATTTAGTATTAAGCAGTAGCTAATCATCAATAAACCACTCCCCATGGCACGACAGTCTGGCCCTATTTACCTTACCGGCACCATCGATAGCATTACCTTCTACAAGATGGGCGACCAGTATTTGGCCCGCAAGAAAAGCTCGCTCAATCGCAAGCAGTTCCACAAAGATCCACGCTTCGCGCGCTCACGTAAAAGTGCCCTTGCCTTTGGCGATGCCTCTAAACTGGCTTCCGCTATATACTGGAAATTACCCAAGGAACAGCGTGGCAAAGGCGTCGTCAACCAACTCACCGGCCAGGTGGGTCGCTTGCTAAAAGAAGGAAAGACCATGGAAGATATAATTAAACAATACCAACAACATAACCAGCATCCGAGTACACAAGCGTCTATTCAATCCCAGTCCAACGAAGCTACTCACAAGCAAGAAAGCATTTCAGCTTGGAAAGTAACTCCCACTGGAAAATTGATCGGCACAAGCCTTGAGCCAACTCTTTCTATTAATTTGGTAACTTCTTTTGTTAATGCGACTAGACTAAACAGTTATCTTGTTCCAATGAGAGAGTAAAAGTGCCAGTTGTTAGTTTTTTTTGTTAGGAAAAGTAGCCTTTGAGCAATCGAAGCAGGCAATAGTAATGTAGTAAATGCTTTCTTAGCTAGATCCATAAAACTGACTGCAAGGGAATGGAAATTCAGGGAAGATTTTCAAGTAATGCCTGGCGCCTACTTAAAATACAGTAAGAATGGTATCAAACCTCAAAATAAAGTCGACCCCGACCCTGCATTTTAGAAAGACTTTATTGCAGCCAAGTTAAATCATCAATAATTTAAGCCGAACGAAGATCAACATGAAATATAAAGTGCATCAACATGAATATCATCGAAGCTCTTAGCCCATGGGTTAGCAGATTAATACAATAATTGGAATGTAAGTTTAATTGCTTGGCTGATAATGACCAGCATCATTGATAACCTTGACTACACTCATTCAGACAGATTATAAAACAACCTTTCTTTGAATTAGTTATGAGGTAGTAGATCTATCATAATTCACTTTTCGCTACCAGATGGTAAACACGCTCTCCCCTACCTTTTGTATTGAAACTTCTTGGAACAGATATACCCATGAATAACATTAGCAAGTTATTGCTTTAACGTTGAGGTCTTTTCTAAATACTTAAATATACCAGTATGAAAAGTGATCTTCATATTCAACATGATGTGCAAGACCAAATTATGTGGGAACCTATACTAAACCCTGCACAGATTGGAGTTGCAGTAAAAGATGGTATCGTTACATTATCGGGAATAGTTGATACATATGCAAAGAAGCTGGCTGCAGAAAAAGCAGCAAAGAAGGTAGCTGGCGTAAAAGCCGTAGCATTAGACTTACAAGTAGGTATCTCACCTTTATATCGAAAAACCGATTCAGAACTAGCAGACGCGGTGATACATGCTTTAAGCATGAATGTATCTGTTCCACAAGAAGCGATACAGGTCAAAGTAGATGACGGGATTGTAACATTAGACGGAGAAGTAGATTGGGACTACCAACGTGCTGCCGCTAAAACAGCCATTGAGGGCTTGATAGGCATTAAAGCTGTTAATAACAATCTAACTATAAAGCCTATGTTGTCATCTGAAAACATTAGTAGAAAAATAAGTGAAGCCCTACATCGTAGTGCCACTATTGATGCACAAAGAATCAGTGTAGAAGTAATTGGAACAAAAGCAGTTTTAAAAGGGAAAGTGCGATCCTTTGCTGAGCGGGATGATGCAGAAGACGCTGCATGGGCAGCACCTGGCATTACCAGTGTAGAGAATAAACTTGACTTGGAATCTGAAGAAATACTGACTTTCTAATTCAAATAGACTACCCTATTAAGCACATTGTTAGATAAAGTTTTCACCTCATAAATCCAGGTATCATGAATAAGATAATTATAGCCTTTGATGGAACACAGTTTTCGGAAGGCGCTTTTGAACTGGCCCGTGAGTTAAACGAGATGCACGCCATTTTACTAACAGGTGTATTTATTCCTCAGGTTAGTTACTCCAGCTTATGGAGTTATGGAACGGCCATGGCTGGACCTGGCTTTATTCCATTAGTAGAAGCAGAAGAATCAGAAGCTATACAAAAAAATATTCATCATTTTGAAGAGTTATGTAGTGAACATGGCATAAAGTACACCATACACAAAGACTTCTACGACTTCGCTCTTCCAGAGTTAAAAAAAGAGTCTCGATTTGCAGACCTGCTAATTATTAGCAGTGAGAAGTTTTACGAACATATGCTGGATGATATCAATAACGAATACATGGAAGAAGCCATTCATCATTCAGAATGCCCTGTAATTGTTATTCCAGAAGAATTTGAGTTTCCCAATCGCAATATACTAACCTATGATGGCAGCGGTTCTTCAGTCTATGCCATTAAACAATTTGCCTATTTGTTTCCAGATTTGTGTAAAAATGAAACCCTATTGCTTTATGTAAAAGATGACAAATCAGACAACCTACCTGAAGAAGAATATATTAAAGAGTTAACAAATCAACACTACCCCAATATAACTATTGAGAAACTGCACTTAAATCCCAAGAAATACTTTACAACATGGTTGGCAGAAGAAGGTAATGTACTACTAATTAGCGGCGCATATGCCAAGTCCAATATAGCTACCATGTTTCATAAAAGCTTTATTAGTCAGGCTATAAGCACACATAAGCTACCTGTTTTTATTGCACATAAATAACAATCAAACACCACAAATGGAAAAGATCCTTTTAATCATGAATAGCCATAAAGCAGATACAAAGATCATAGATTTTGGCTGTTATATTGCTTTACTCACCGAATCGAAGCTGACAGGAGTGCTAGTAGAAGATACTACTCTAGAGCTGGCCTCGCATGATCACCAGCAATCGTATTACAGAAAGGTTAAGGTCCGGGATGACCAATCGATCCTAATGGATTCTGATCAATTAATGCGCTATTTCTCACAAGAATGTCGACTAAGAGGGATTAGTAGTATAATTTACAGTGATAAAGGATCGCCAATGGAAGAGGTGCTGTACGAAAGCCGTTTTGCAGACTTGATGATTGTAACACCTAACCTTTTCAATAAAAGCACAAAGGAGGAAATCCCTTCAACGTTTGTAAAAAAAATCCTATCAAAAGCTGAATGCCCAGTTGTTGTAGCTCCTAATGAATTCAAAGGAATTGAAGAAATTGTCTTCTGCTTTGACGCCAGTGCATCATCACTATTCGCCATTAAGGAATTCACTTACCTTTTCCCACAATTTCAATCCAAAAAGATTACAGTTCTCGAAGTTCGCAATGATATACTCGAAGAAATGGGTGAGGATGTTGCTAAAACTCGTGAATGGCTAGAAGCGCATTATCAAAATGTTCATTTTCGATTTTTAGAGGGCGATGTAAAGGATGAACTTTTCACATATTTTCTTCTAAAGAAGGACACCTTTATTGTAATGGGTTCTTTTGGAAGAAACATGATCTCTCAGCTATATAAAAAGAGCGCTTCGGAGACGATTATTAAAACTATTGATTTACCCATCTTTATCACCCATCACTAATCTAATTATGCAAAAATTTATTGCTGCTTTTGATGGGTTGAGATTTTCACAGAGTACTTTAGATTATGCAGTTCATCTGGCAAAATTATCCAACACACACTTAATAGGAGTATTCCTAGACAACATACTATACAATAGTTATCAGTATGCTGAACTGGTGGATGAGGAGGAAGGTGGTGTTTCGGAAAGAAAACGACGCCTATTAAATGAACAGGACAAAATCAAAAGGGATGAAGCCGCACTATCATTTGAACAGGCTTGCCACCAAGCAAAAATTACTTTTGCTGTACACCGGGATCGAAATGCCTCTTTGCAAGAGCTGTTGCACGAATCCATTTATGCGGACTTGCTAGTAATTAATCAAACAGAAACCTTTACTTATTTTGAAGAGGAGGCGCCTACTGCCTTTATCCGGAATTTACTTTCTGATGTTCAGTGCCCTGTACTGGTTGTTCCAAAATCGTATCACCCCATTGAAAAACTAGTTTTGCTTTATGATGGAGAGCCATCATCAGTATATGCTATAAAGATGTTCGGTTATCTCCTACCCCAGCTTGGCCAATTACCTACCGAGGTCCTTACTATAAAAAGCCATGATCAGCCAATTCATGTTCCTGAGTCCAGATTAATGAAGGAATTTATAAAACGCCACTTTTCAAATGTAGAATATATTGTTAAGCAAGGCATTGTTGAAGAACAGATCCTGGGTCATCTCCAGTATTATAATCCCCACTGCCTGATTGTAGTTGGCGGCTACCAGCGAAGTCGTGTTTCCAAATGGTTCAGACGCAGTATGGCTGATCATCTGTTACAATATACTAAACTGCCATTATTTATTGCACATAATAAATAATGGCATGAAAGCTTCATTAACTGCTTTGTTGGAAATTGAAAATACTCAGTTATAGAAGTTGAACGATATTGTCCATACAGCTATTGAAGAAGACTAACTATCCTTCCAAAAAAAATTTCTGATGATGCATATCATTTGTTAACGTCATCGCCCTCATTAAGCAGGGAAATAAAAAGGCAGACATTATAAAGAAAATAGTATGGCACTATCAATTTACCCCAGGTCTTTATTAACTCAAATGAGTTCTTCCAGTAACAAGGTACCCCTTTATAAAATCTTGCCTTGGACGTTAGCCTTCGTGGTAATAGGTTTAGGGGCATCAATAATAAAAAGTACTATTAGCATTTTTATGATGAAACTATATGAATTTTTTATTGAAAAAAATGCCTTGAAGTTATGATCCTGCACATTGATGATTCGATGACTGTCTCGGATGTTTAAGACAAATTCTCGCGATGTTTCCCCAACTTGAAAATTGAGTTTTATGCAAAACAACACCATTTTAAAGAGGGGTCATCAGACGTACAAAGATTAGATTCTAGTATAGCACTATCAATCATCAGACAGAATCATACCCCAGAAAACCTCGCCATTATATCAAGTGATCGAGCTGGAGACATTGAACGGAAGTTTATGAAGGTCTTTGGTTTGAATATTCAGGTGTTCCGAAAAGAAAATGGCTCTTGGAAACAAACAGGTAACTCGGACACTTGTACCCTTAAAGAGCTTAGTGATCTTTCAACCCATTCCTCCTGATAAGCCATGTTATCCGTATTAGCCGAGCAACTGTTTATCTAATGACAGCTATCACGAGCCACCTTGATGCCAGTCATTGAACTTGTATCATTTACACACCAACTTTACTATTACAAACCAGCAAAATGCAACCCTTTATAAAGAAATTCAACCAGGTAAATTTGGCAGACATAACAGCAGTGGGTGGTAAAAACGCGTCTTTGGGTGAGATGCTAAACCAGCTTTCATCCAAGGGTATACGTTTGCCCGACGGTTTTGCCGCCACTGCTTCTTGCTTTTGGAATTTTCTTGAAAGTTATAATCTCACCACCGCCTTGCAACAATTAATGGATCGCCTGGACCGGAACAACTATGTCAATTTAAAAGAAATTGGTAAAGCTGCAAGAGAATTAATTCTTAGTCATGAGTTGCCCCCAGCAACCCAGGCACAGATTATAAATGCCTACCGGGAACTAAGCGGTACTGAAGATATTGCTGTAGCCGTTCGCAGTAGCGCCACAGCAGAAGATCTACCGGAAGCCAGTTTTGCCGGCCAGCATGACTCCTTCCTTCATATTGAAGGCGGAGAAGCTGTTATACGTGCGGTACACAAATGCTTTGCCTCTTTATATACTGACCGGGCGATCAAATACCGGGAGGATAAAGGTTTTGACCATAGCAAAGTGGCTATATCAGTTGGTATCCAGAAAATGGTTCGCTCAGACAGAGGCAGTGCCGGTGTTTGTTTTACATTAGAACCCGAATCCGGTTTTCGTGATATTATTCATATCAGCGGTGTTTGGGGATTAGGTGAAAATATTGTACAAGGTACTATCAACCCTGATGAGTTTTTGGTATTCAAGCCTACTCTGGCTCAAAATAAAAATGCCATCATCCAAAAAAGATTAGGCGATAAGGCACAAACAATGATCTATGCTACAGACAGTAGTTCTACTACCTATAACATAGACACGCCGCTTAACAAGAGAGAACAATTTGTTTTAGCTGACCATGAAATCAAGCAATTGGCAGAGTGGTGCCTGATTATTGAGGAGCATTACAAAAAACCCATGGACATTGAATGGGCTAAGGACGGCATAACAGGTGAAATGTTTATCATTCAAGCCCGACCTGAAACGGTGCATTCACAGAAAAAACTAAATACCGTAACGGAATACGCTCTCCAGGAAAAAGGTGAAAAAATTACTTCTGGAAATGCCATTGGATTTAAAATAGCTTCCGGGAGAGCACGTATTGTACACTCTCCGAATGAGGACAGTCAAATTGAAAAAGGTGACATTATTGTTACCGATACCACAAGTCCCGATTGGGACCCTATTTTAAAAAAAGCAAGCGCTATTGTTACAAATAAAGGCGGGCGGACCAGCCACGCCTCCATCATTGCACGCGAATTGGGCATCCCTGCCGTGGTTGGCTGTGGAAACGCTACTGAAGAAATTAATAATGACATGCCAATAACCGTTTCTTGCGCTGAAGGGAAAACGGGAAATGTTTATAGAGGCCTGCTGAAATGGAAAGTAGAAGAACATGACTTTAATAACATGTATTTGCCCCGCCATACAAAACCCTTATTAATAATAGGAGAACCGGAAAAAGCATTTCAGCTTTCCTTTTACCCTAACGAAGGCGTTGGCTTAATGCGTCTGGAATTTATTGTCAACCATTATATGCAGATACACCCCATGGCATTAGTCAAGTTTGATGAATTAAAAGACCAGGCGGCAAAACATAAAATTGAAGAATTAACCCACAGCTACAAACATAAGCAGCAGTATTTCATAGACAAAGTATCACAGGGTATCGCCACAATTGCCGCAGCATTTTATCCCAAAGATGTTATTGTAAGGCTTAGTGATTTTAAAACAAATGAATATGCCAACCTCATTGGAGGAAAAGAGTTTGAGCCAAAAGAAGAAAACCCTATGATTGGGTTTCGGGGAGCCTCCCGCTATTACCACCCTTTGTATAAAGACGCTTTCAAACTGGAATGTAAAGCCGTACTTAAAGTGCGAAATGAAATGGGATTCACTAATGTGAAAGTAATGATTCCCTTTTGTCGTACGCTACAAGAAGGTAAACGTGTTATAGAAGAAATGGAAAGACATGGCTTATCCAGAGACTATAGTCCATCACTGGAAATTTATCTTATGGTGGAGATTCCTAGTAATGTGATTCTTTTAAATGAATTTGCTCAAGTATTTGATGGCTTCTCTATTGGTTCAAATGATTTAACCCAATTAACATTGGGTATTGACCGCGATTCTGCTATTGTTAGCCAGCTGTTCAGTGAGCAGGACCAGGCTGTCAAAACCATGCTTTCTATGGCCATTCACCGAGCCAACGAAGCGGGCATTAAAATTGGGTTATGTGGCCAGGCCCCCAGTGATATGCCTGATTTTGCCCAGTTTTTGGTTGAGCAAGGTATTACTAGTATTTCCTTTAATCCCGATGCACTACTTAAGGGTATACAGAATATTGTAGAAGCAGAAAATAAATTAAAATCACCCGCAAACCTTTCATTGTGAGAACCCTGTTTTATAATACAAAAAGTTACGAACGCAACTTTCTAGAGCACGCTAAGGCAGAACATACTGTTTTGTATACATCTGAAGGCCTTACAACTCAGACAGTTGGACTGGCAAAAGGATTTGAGAGCATTAGCATTTTTGCCACCGATACCGCTGATGCTCCTGTCCTTCGTGCATTAAAGATGATAGGCGTTCGCTATATTACCATACGTTCACCTAATTATGAAAATGTGGATATAGCGGAAGCAAACAGTCAAGGTATTCATGTTGCAAACGTACAGGAATATTCGCCGCATGCCGTTGCTGAACATGCTCTTTGTTTATTGCTAGCCTTAAGTAGAAAAACGATTCAGGCACATGAGCAGGTACAACAGTTGGATTTCACCTTGGATCACTTAATTGGTTTTGATCTTATGGGGAAGAAAGTAGGCCTGTTAGGTACGGGAAAGATTGGAAGCGCTATGGCTAAAATCCTTCATGGTTTGGGTTGTACGATACTGGCCTATGATGTAGACCGTAACCAGCAACTGGAAAACAACTATAATGTCTATTATGTTGGGCTTCATACACTGTGTAGTATGTCGGATATTATCTCCATTCATTTACCACCAAATAATGAATCCTATCCCCTTGTGACCAGCAGTTTCTTCAGTAAAATGAAAAGAGGGGTTATCATAATTAATACGGCTAGTGGTGCTGTGCTAGACACTATGGCCTTGATTGAGTACTTGGAGAGCGGTCATATAGGTGCGGCTGGGCTGGATGTGTATGAAAATGAAAAAGAGATTTTCTACCAAGATTTATCACAAAGTATGCTAAAAGATCCTATCCTGTTAAAACTAATGAGCTTTCCAAATGTAATTATTACTCCCCATCAAGGCTTTGCCACTAAAGAAGCATTGACTAAAATGGCAATGACCACTTTTGAAAATATCAGCTGCTGGGAACAAAAGAATAGTTGTGCAAACCAAATTACGTATGGTTTGCAAAATGAGCTAGCCACTAAGTTTCAATCAAACAATATCGAATCATGATAGGCCACCTTACAGAAACAGAATGCAAGGGCTTCTTAAAAAAAGAGATCGTAGGGCGTATTGGATGTAGTGTTAATGATGAGACATATGTAGTACCAGTTAACTATTTGTTTGATGGCAACAATATCATTGCACATTCACAGGAAGGAAAAAAGATTGAGATGATGCGGTTAAACCCGAAGGTGTGCTTTGAAGCGGATGATATGAAAACTTTAAAAAACTGGAGAAGTGTAATTGCCTGGGGGACATATAAAGAGATAACGGACGATACAGAGAAATGGGATACTCTTCACAATTTTGTTAACCGAATGATGCATTTTAAGTTCAGTGAAACAGCGCTTCCCCCTGAAATAATGCCACAGCGTATGCATCCCAGAAGTGGAAAGCTAAAGACAGTAGTCTTTAAAATTATAATTGACAAACTAACTGGTAGGTATGAAATTGAAGATGAGTAAAAAACTATGTTATCCCTTCTATTCTACTAGCATTAATTCCTCATATTTTTCAACTTTACTTCATTTAAGATAGTTACGTTTCCATCTTTAATATCAATAAGCTTCTCATTACGGAAGTCAGTTAGTGTCCGTATAAAAGATTCTGTGGCCGTTCCTGCGAGTGCTGCCATGTTTTCGCGGCTCAACTGGATAGCAGGAACTCCGCTGGGTTGTTGCTGTGACACCTTTTCTTTCATCACTAATAAAGCGTTCGCCACCTTTTTTCGAAGCGAGTTGTAAGCAATATCCAGCAACTGCTGCTCTTTTTCAGCTATGTTGTGCGAAAGCAACTTGATAATTGTTTTAGTCACTTCTGTATTATGATAGATTATCTCTTCAAACTCTGACTTGGGAAGCATGATCAGTTCCGTTTCTTCAACAGCTTGCGCCGTTTCTTTATAGGTCACTCCTTCAAGGAGAGGTACATAACCAAAAAACTCTCCTTCTTTATACAAGCCTGTAATGAATTCTTTTCCATCATCATTAATTTTAAAAGTTCTTACTCCTCCTTTTTGTATATAGAAAAGGTAATGGGGGTGATTGCCAGAAAAGTAGATGATCTGCTTTTTTTTGTACTGACTGGTTCCTCTTCCGTCTATGAATTCATGAAGGGCCTGTTCACCCGACATGTGCATATGAATCTGATTGATACCCTTTATGCCTTCAGCAATCTCCTGCTTCACCAAATCAGACTTTTGCAGCCGTTTTTGTATTGCATTCAACAGCTCTGTAGCAGTAAAGGGCTTTGTGATATAATCATCTGCACCTAGCTCCATTCCCATTCTAAAGTCGCTTCGTTCTGACTTGGCTGAAAGAAAAATAAATGGTGTATGGCTTAAATCAGAATGCTTATTTAGCATATGAAATACCCCATACCCATCCACCTCTGGCATCATTATATCGCATAAGATGAGGTCTGGCTTTTCCTGCACAGCAACTTCAACTCCCTTCTTACCATTCTCAGCCTTTAGTACATGATAATTAGAAAGCTCCAGCAGTTCTGCCGTATTTTCCAGTAATGGCACATTGTCTTCAATTACAAGAATCTTTTTCATAACGACTCTTTAATCTGAATTAAATAATGGGAATAGATCTACTGTTTTCGAGATAGGGTTATTTATGAAGTACTGTAAAGCTAGAAAATTCTTTAGTGTAATTCAACCTACCATACTATCAGCTTTATACACCAAAAGTTTTTTGATCGCCAATACCCGTTTGGTAACAAATAGCAAGAATATTTTTTTCAGGATTAAATTATGATTCCAATATAGGATTAGGCAATTCTACAATAAAAGAAGTGCCTTTGCCAATATTGCTTTCAATTTGAATCCGTCCACTCATTAACTCGACATACTTGGCTATAATATGCAAACCCAGCCCTGTTCCTTGTATAGTGGCGGCATTAGGTGCCCTAAAAAAGCGTTCGAACAAATGCTGCTGGTCTTCTTCTGAAATTCCTATGCCTTTATCTGTAACCACCAGGTTTAACAGGCCATCTTTTATCTCACACACCACATTTATACAAGAATTCTCAGGGGAAAATTTTATGGCATTAGACAGTAGGTTAGTTAAGATATTTCGCACCAATGCCCTATCTGTATAAACACTACTTTCTCCAGAATGGTGAAATGCTATCACCTGACCAGGCTTGACTATTTGCTGTAATTCCTGAACCAGTTTTTCAATCTCCGTTATATAATCACGGAATTCTATTAATTCCATCTTTGGTTTTACAGTACCTTCTTCAAGCTTACCCAGTGACAGAAAATCTTCCAAAATTGTTTTCATGCCAATAACGCAATCTTTAATGCGTAGGATTTGTTTTTCAACTTTCTCGTTCTTATCAATGGTATTGTACTTCTCCAATATGTCTGCAGAAGAAAGGATGGTACTAAGAGGGGTTCGAAACTCATGAGAAGCCATAGTGACGAATCTCGACTTTAAGTCACCTAACTCCTTTTCCTTTTCCAAAGCATCACTTAATTCTTGTTTCGACTTTTCCAGTTCAATTAAGGCATCTTTTAGTAGTTGCGTACGACTCTCTACTTTTGTTTCTAATTCCTGATTATTTTGTCTGATGCGAAATGCTGTATGCTCCAACTCTACCTTTTGTTGAAGCACCACCTGTTCGTTTTCTTTACGGAGTGTAATATCCACTACAAAAGCGATGACATAAGTTTCATTACCTAATTTGTAATAACTCAAACTTACTTCTACCGGGAACTCTTCTCCAGCTTTATTGCAAGCGTAAAGCTCCCTACCCGCCCCCATTATACGAGGCTGCAAATGATGATAGAAATTTTCTCTATGCTTAATGTGACGCGCTTGAAAGGTGGTTGGAATCAGTATTTCCACACATCTGCCCACCACTTCTTGCTCTGTATAACCAAATTGAGATTCTGCATATTTATTGAAATTCCGGATAATACCTTCTTTATCAGTTACAACTATACCAATTGTTGCATAATTAAAGAGTGATTCAAGTTTCAACAAATTCATAGCGGCCTCATTGGTCAAATTCTTACTAAGTAAAATGATAATACAAGTGAAGGCTATGCCGAAAGCTAAATTTAAAAAGATAGCCAGTGATGAAAAATTACTTTCTTCATGTAAAACATAAAAATCAAGAAACATGACTCCTAACCCTGCAATGCTAATAATTAAAGTATGGAGCCTTCTTACAGAAAAAAGTGTACAGACAATCGCAACAATGTAGAAGACTTTAATATGATAACTGGGAAATAGGAATGTATTGATAAGCCCCAGGCTTAAAAATATATAACCAATGATCAGCCAATAGTCGTTCTTCCTGGAAAGTGACATTGCATTGATTGAACACCATAAAATTACGCCAAACCTGAGACGTATCACGCAACATAAAGAGGAATAGATCAGGTTGAAGGTAATGGTCGCCTTTTCCAATTAATAATAAGCACTACTGCAAAACGAAACAATCTTTATGAGATGGATTGTAAATAATTTATTCTGTAAAGTGACCCGGAGAATATTTAAAGCTATGCATCTTCAATATCATAGCTTTAACATTAGTTAATAGCAATTTCTTTACCCCTACCCTTCATCATAAAACTGTTCATTCTGGGGTGCCATCAATGAAGCTTCACGCCCCATTTCATTTTGATGTTCCAACGAAAGATTGTCCGTTTCTGTAGTTTCAATCCAAAGATTGCCCATTTTGCGAAATACCTGAACCGGAAGGTTGAATTTTCGCTGGAACAATTGTTCTACCTCATTTACACTCTGGGATGGAATAATATCTATATCGCCTTCCCTCATTACTCCAAGCACTTCTACCAACAGGGTATAATCAGTTGCTTTATCGCTTAAAGGAGTGCCTTTACCTGGCTGGTGTTTACTTTTGAAAAACTCTAGTTTTAAAAAAGGAAATTCTAAATGAAATGCTTCTTTAACATCGCCTACTTTGGTAGTGGGAGCCAAATACAGTTGCATACAATATTTATTCTATTGAATTAAAGTTCATTTGTTTTCAAGGCTTTTACAATGACGGGCCTCAGCTGCCTTTGCTGATTGATATCATTGGCCCCACTAGTATGCGACATGAGCTGTGTCAGTAAATAGGTTAACTTCTATTTGTAATTTAATAGTGACAGCCTGTGGGCCGATCAAGTACAATAAATAAATCGTTATGGGAGGCTTACAAGGATTAACCAAAGCAGATGCAGAAAAACTACAGCAGCAATATGGAAAGAATACTTTTCAAATGGAGGGAAAGAATCAGCTATGGGATACGATTGTAAATACTATTAAGGAGCCGATGTTTTTGATGCTGCTGGCTGCGTGCCTTCTTTATTTTTTATTGCAGGAATACAAAGAAGGTTGGATGATGATTGCCGCCATGAGTATTGTAAGTGGTATTTCGTTGTACCAGGAAGGAAAAAGTAATAAGGCGTTGACAGCCTTACGCGACTTAACAGAACCTAAAGTTTTTGTGATAAGAGATGGCAAGGAATTGCAGGTAGATACAGCAGAATTGGTACCAGGAGATATTGTGCGGCTGGAGGAAGGCAATAAAGTACCAGCCGATGCTACTATACTGCAGCAAAATGATTTAACTATTAATGAAGCTGTTATTACCGGAGAGTCGTTACCAGCCATTAAGGAGAACAACCAAATGGTGTTTCAAGGTACTACAGTAAATACAGGAGGCGCTTTTATATCAGTTATAGCCATAGGCAATGAAACCAAGCTTGGTAAACTGGGTAAGCTTGTTACTTCCTATAGCGAACAAAAAACCAACCTGCGAAATAGTATAGACCAACTGGTACGTTTTCTTTCAGGCTTTGGCATCTTTGCTTTTATTGCCATTTTTCTTATGAACTACTTTTCGGGTGTTCATATTATAGCCAGCTTACTTTTTGCACTTACTCTGGCTATGGCAGTTCTCCCGGAAGAGATACCGGTCGCGTACACCTCCTTCATGGCCTTGGGTGCTTACCGACTTTCCCGCAAAGGCATCATTACCCGAAAGCCACAAACTTTGGAACATTTGGGCCGTGTAAGTGTTATCTGTATGGATAAAACCGGCACGATAACCGAAAACAAAATGAGCGTCAGGCACGTATACAATCATCATAGTAGTCAACTGACAGAGTTGGAAATGCGTCCCTTAAAAAAAGACGAGGCGCTACGTGTATTGACGTATGCAGTGTTGGCCAGTGAGACAATTCCTTTTGATGAAATGGAAAAAGCTATACTACGTGGTTACGGAGCACTTTCAAACGATATACATTGTGAGCCAATTGTATATGAATACCCTTTACAGGGGCGCCCACCAATGATGACGCATGTGTATAAAAATGCTGGACATTTTATTGTAGCCGCAAAAGGAGGCTTGGAAAGAATAATGGAAGTTTGCCAGCTACCTGAAACAATTAAAACACAGACAAATACACTGTCAATGCAACTGGCACGCGAAGGTTATCGCATTTTGGGTGTAGCCAGTGCTATCTATCCAGATAAAGTAATGCCAGCACACCAGGATGACTTCCCATGGCAGTTTGAAGGATTCATTAGCCTGTATGATCCTCCGCGTAAAGATGCACCTCTTTTAATGAAGCAGTTTTATAAGGCTGGCATAGATCTAAAGCTACTTACCGGCGACCTGGCAGAAACGGCGGCCACTATTGCTCAACAGGTTGGCATTAAAAAGCAAGGAAAAATATATACAGGTGAAGAGATCATGGAAATGACTGATAATGAACTGGAGTTTCAAATCAAGCGAAACAACATCTTTGCGCGCATGTTTCCTGAAGCAAAGATCCGAGTTGTAGAAGCTCTGAAAAAGTCAGGAGAGATAGTAACTATGATTGGCGATGGGGTGAATGATGGTCCCGCCATTAAAGCAGCGCATATTGGCATTGCTATGGGCAAGAGCGGTACTGAGGTGGCTCACCAAGCCGCCGACCTGGTATTAACGGATGATGCGATCGGCAAAATGATAGCAGCTATAGAACAAGGCCGCCGTATCTTTTCAAATCTGAATAAAGCGATACGCTACATTGTATCTATTCATATTCCCATACTACTTACTGCATCAATTCCGCTCTTGCTTGGCTGGAAATACCCTAACCTGTTCACGCCTATCCATATAATCTTTTTGGAACTAATTATGGGGCCTACCTGCTCCATCTTTTTTGAACGCGAGCCCTTGGAGCCTCAACTCATGCAACAAAAGCCAAATGCCTTCCCTTCTAAAATGTTTAAGAAAGATGAGTTAATGATCAGCATTACACAAGGCTTGATCATTACAGCGGGACTTTTTATTCTTTATCAAAGCTATGCACCCCAGTACTCGCTAGAGACAGTACGAACCATATTATTTACTACTCTCCTAATAAGTAATATTGGTCTCACGTATGTTAACCGTTCTTTTAAAGAGCCATTTTATGTAACGATGAGATACCGGAACAACCTGGCATTTCCCATTCTAATTCTTTCATTGACTTTTCTGACATGTATTCACGCAATACCTTATTTGCGGCTGCTATTTGGATTTACATCTATAAGAATGGTCGATATTTTTATTTGCACCGGCGTAGGTATAATGTCTGTTGCTTGGTTTGAAATATATAAAATGAACCTGAATGAAATTGAATGAGGCTATCAAGTCTAACATAAAATATAATAACCTAATGCCATGATACCAATCACTTTATAAAGTGATTGACCTCATTCAATAATAAGTAGTGATAAAATAATTTAACTGATAAATAGAGTGTCATGATTACACTATTAGAAAATCAACAGATTGAGCAACTCCTCTCCCGGCAAATTGTAGGAAGGATTGCTTGTCATGTTGACAACCTGCTTTATCTTGTTCCTGTTAGTTATGCATATGATGGCAAATATGTTTATGTGCATTCACATGAAGGCACTAAAATAAATATGATGCGTAAAAACCCTGAAATTTGCTTTGAAGTTGATGATATTACCGATATGGCTAATTGGCAGAGTGTTATTGCCTGGGGGCGTTTTGAAGAACTGAAAAAAGAAGAAGACAGGCAAAAAGCATTAAGGACTTTACTCAACCGGAAATTACCTTTAAGCTCAAGTATTACAACACATTTAGGAAAAACCTGGCCATTCTCTGAAGATGACCTTGATGATATTACCGGCATTGTTTACCGCATAGAACTAACAAAGAAAACAGGCCGGGCTGAACAAACATCGTTTTCACATTCCGATTGTCAATAACCTGTCCATCTTGCTAACCTTGTATTGGTTGTTTTTACTATTCCAGGATCATAATTCAATTAAAAAGAGCTTAAACCATTTCTTTTTCTGTAAGAAATTTCGTTTTACCTTACCAATAGAAACCTGCTAATTTATTCCTCTTAATCAATTGCTATGCGCTAATATACCTAAATGCATATAGCGCATACATAATTTAAAGTAACAACCAGCATTAGATTGATAAGGCATATTCTTGAATTAGTTGGGGGATCTGCAAAGGTTCGGCCACATGATCTACTGAACCACCTTCTATGGCATGCTGTGGCAAGTACTTACATGTACTTGAAAGCGGGTCTTGAGCAATCTCCAATCCGCCGGCACTTTTAATGGCCTGTGCCCCAGAAACGCCATCAAAGCCGCTTCCAGAAAGTATAACACCGATGGCCCGCTTTCCAAGTTCCTGCTTAGCCATTGAGCCAAAAAAGCGATCAACACACAAATTTTGTCCGGCAACAGGTCTTGCTACCAGTTCAAGTTTACTGTTTTTTAAAATGAGGTCCTGTGCTGAGGGCGCTATGTAGACCGTATTTGCCCTCAATGGCATTGATTGAGCAACATTTATCAGTTGCAGTTGAGAGTGTTGCTGCAGGATATCTTTCAGGTGACTTTGAAAATTTCTGGGAATATCCTTTGTTCTGCCTTTATTAAATATAATTTACTAACAAACAAGATCATTGTTGAAGGTTACTTCATCTCATAACCCATCAAAATGATAAGGACGTTATTTATCTTCTAAAACTAGTAGCGGGACCTTGGTCTCATATGTTATCGATCGGGTATATATTTTGCCTATTATCCGCTCTATAATTTTGTGGCGGTGTGCTATCATTACCAACAAGTTTATCGGATGATTGTCCATGTAAATCTGAATGCCACTTTCCACATCATCATCTTCAACTTCTTCATGCGAAAATGAATGAATTTTAGAAAAAGTCTGGCCAAGTTGTACTCTGCCGGGTACCTCCATACCTGACATTACCGCACCACTCTTTTGTATATGTAACAAGCGCAAAGAAGCTTCAAATTTCTCAACCATGTCTAAGAGTATACTAAAGCAAGTTGCGTCTTCTACTCCTTCAAAATCAGTAGCCAGAACAATATTTTTGATCGGACTGAACTGGGATTGTTCTGGGACCAACAACACAGGCAAATTGGATTTACGTATGATTGACAGGACTGTACTTCCAAAAAACCTGTGAGGATGATCTCGTTTCATACCCATTACAATTAAATCTGTACTCATTTTTCTGGCAGTTTCCATGATGGAGTCGCCCTTGTACCCCATTACTACAGATCCGCTGACATCAATGCTATAAGTTTCTTTTAAAAAATGAATCTCTTTTTGAAGTTGGGTTTCGTTAGCCTGTTGCTGCGCATCATTTATTATCATCCAGGCTGAAGGATCCTCCCCTGTCGGTCCTGGTTCCATGTATACATGAACTAAATACAATTTTGCTAAGAAGAGCTGCGCCAGAGAAGCTGCATAATTACTGGCAGCACGTGAGGCATCTGTAAAATTGATTGCCACCAATATTCTTTTCATGTTGCAATTTTCACTAAGTAAAACTGGAAATTAGTCCCGCAGAAAAGAATGACCTCTATTTGCATGATTACTGATACCTATCAATAAATAGAAAGGTAATAGTAAAGTCTCCGATAAATACCCTGTTTCTATTTGGCATTTATTTTTGCATTCCACTTGCAATCAGTATTCCTGTTGACAATTATCATTGCTCTGGCTTTTCTGGTCTGCTAGCTTAAGATCAAATTCGTGTATATGGAATTGATATTTCAAAACCAGGTAGCCTTGGTAACCGGTGGCAGCTTTGGTATTGGCCGGGCGGCGGCTATAGCTTTTGCACAGCGAGGTGCCAAAGTTGCAGTAGCAGATTGGATTAAAGACGAAGAGAATACAACCTTGGAAAGGATCAATGAAGCGGGTAGTGAAGGAATATTTATTCAGTGCGACGTTTCCAAACATGCAGACGTAAAAAAACTCATTGACCAAACTATAGCCACTTTTGGTAGACTCGATTGTACCTTCAACAAGGCTGGTATTGAAGGCATTATTGCGCCTACACATGAATGCACCGAGGAGAATTGGGACAAAACCATTGCTATTAATCTGAAGGGAGTATGGCTTGGCATGAAGTATGAACTAACGCATATGCTTTTATTAGGCAAAGGGGTGATCGTCAATTGCGCTTCGGTAGTCGGATTGACCGGTTTCAAGGGATTACCTGCTTATGTAGTCAGTAAGCATGGATTGGTAGGCCTAACAAAAACGGCCGCGTTGGAATATGCCAATGCAGGTATAAGGATAAACGCAGTCTGCCCTGGTGTAATTCATACGGCTATGATAGATAGGATTACCGGCCGAGACAATGAAGTGGAAAAACAATACACAGTTATGGAACCAATTAGCCGCATGGGGGATCCCAAAGAAGTAGCCGAAGCCGTGGTATGGCTATGTTCTGATGCTGCTTCCTTTGTAACAGGACATGCCATGACAGTTGATGGTGGATTCACGGCTGGATAGAAACTGTTTTAATGAAACTTGTCTTCAAATTAATTTGCAGTTAAGAAAAATACTCTTTGTCATCTATATGGCTTTAAAATACAATAACCCCACTATTTATAAATAGTGGGGTTATTGTTGTAGGTGGAAAAGGATACTACTTTACAGTAACATGTTTGGAAACTTTTGGCTTTCGTGCTTCTTCCTTTTTAGGAAGAGTCAGATTCAGTACCCCATCTTTGTAATTTGCCTCAATACTATCCTGCTTTACATCATCGGGTAGTGTAAAACTACGTGAGAAAGAAGTGTAGTTATATTCTCTTCTTGTATAGCGCTCATCCTTTTCTTCCATTTTATCTTCCTTTTCTGCACTAATGGTGAGAACATTATTTTCTACATCAATATTAAAATCTTTGCTTTTTAGTCCTGGAGCAGCAACAGTAACTTTATATTCATTTCCATTTTCAATAATATTTACTGCTGGCAAATTGGCTCCCTTACCCAATAAGCGGCTGCCTTCAAACATATCAGTCCAAGGCCGGAAAAAATCATCGAAAAGACCAGAGAAACCTGATTCAGGCCTCATTAATGCTTTAGTTGCCATGATTGTAGGTTTTAGAGTGAAGTAATAAGAAATTAAAACTACTTCTTACAAGTACAGGCGCCAACGATGGTTGTCAGCCAAAAGGGTGAGTTCAATCAGTATCTTACAACCGTACACTCCTTTTGCTAACAACCACTATTTCTTTCTTATTGTTCAGCGGTCTTTTGTAAAAAGAAATAAGACATAGACCTGCGCTAAAAAACATTTGGTTATAAAAAATATAGTTAATGTTGTTTCAAATTGAAGACACCACTTTTACCATTGGATTGACAAATGTGTAAAGGCATATAGTTTTCATTTCTGATTCCTCTTACATTATCAGTTTAAAGCCAAAGCTTCGTTTGACCGGCAGGCCAATAACAAATTCCTTTATTGCTGATGAAAGTCATTGATAAGAGAATACTGAAATTGTACTTTTCTTAGTAAGTATTCTTCTCTTTTAGATATTCTGTTCTCAAACAAGGCATTATATGAAAATAGTAAGGGGCAGATCATTGACAATGAAAAGTATATCCAACGAGATGGGATTACCTCTAAACGAACTGAAAACAAGGATGGGTTTTTTTAGAGAAGGACTGACTACACAGGAAGCCACGAAACGCCTGCAACAATATGGCTTTAATGAAATTGCAAAAGAGAAACCTTTATCTGCTTTAAAACGACTGTGGAACCACCTGAAAAACCCATTGGTCATCTTGCTTTCCGTTCTGGGTGTTGTTTCCTGGCTTACCAGTGATATCAGAGCAACCATTGTCATTTTTGTAATGGTGTTGCTCGGCATTATCTTACGATACTTCCAGGAAATGCGGGCCGATAAAGCTGCTGAAAAATTAAAAGCAATGGTCAGCACCCATGCCTCTGTACGAAGAGATAACAAAGACATAGAAATACCCCTGAAAATGTTGGTGCCTGGAGACATTATTATGCTTGGTGCTGGCGACATGGTTCCTGCTGATGTACGGATACTTTCAGCCAAAGACCTTTTTGTAAATCAAGCTGCCCTTACCGGCGAATCTCTTCTAGTGGAAAAGAATGACAAAGAAAGCCATTCAGAAAACAATAATCCACTGGAGCTTTTGAATACCTGCTTCTTAGGTACCAATGTAATAAGTGGTTCAGCAACGGCACTGGTGATCCATACCGGAGATGATACTTATTTTGGCAACATCGCTTATAATTTGGCGGGTGAGCGACAACCAACAAGTTTTGATAAAGGTATAAATCGTTTCACCTGGCTGATGATCCGGTTTATTTTTATCATGGTGCCTGCTGTTTTTCTAATTAATGGGCTGAGCCGGCACAATTGGGTAGAGGCTTTTCTATTCGCTTTGGCAGTAGCAGTGGGACTAACGCCGGAAATGCTTCCAATGATTATTTCGGTCAACCTTTCAAAAGGGGCCATTGCGATGTCCCGTAAAAAAGTAATTGTTAAGCGCTTAAACTCTATACAGAATTTTGGTGCGATGGATGTTTTGTGTACAGATAAAACAGGAACTATCACCAGAGGCAAAATTGTTTTGGAACAACACCTTGACGTAAAAGGTGGTGAAAGTCAGAAGGTGCTGGACTTTGGCTACCTGAACAGCTTTTATCATACCGGATTAAAAAACATCATGGATGATGCAATTCTGGATCACGAAGAATTGGAAACGGCTTTAAAGATCAAGGATACCTACAAAAAAATTGATGAAATTCCTTTTGATTTTGTGCGTAAGCGAATGTCGGTAGTAGTGGAAGACAAAACAGGTTTAAACATGTTGATTTGTAAAGGAGCGGTGGAGAATTTACTTGATTTATGCACACAAGTAGAAGTAGGCAGAGAAATGAAGGTAATGAAAAATGAAGACAGGGAAGAGTGCCTTCAGTTGGTGCACCGCTTAAATAGCAATGGCTTTCGTGTGTTAGCAATTGCCTATAAATACATTCCGGGTGGATCAGATGAACAGGTTTACAAAACAGCTGATGAAAGTGACCTCGTGCTGCTTGGTTATCTCTCTTTTTTTGACCCTCCAAAAGAAACAGCCTCTGAGGCTTTGCAGCGGTTAGAGAAATTAAATATAGAGGTAAAGATTCTCACCGGCGACAATGAGGCCATTACTGCTTACATCTGTAAAAAAGTGGGCATAAAAACGGAGCAAGTTTTGCTTGGGCCTGCTATTGAAAATATGACCGAAGAACAACTGAAAGAGGCGGCGGGGAATTATAATGTGTTTGCACGGTTGGTACCGACTCATAAAAAAAGAATCATTCAGGCATTACAGAAGAGTGGCCATGTGATCGGATTTATGGGTGATGGCATTAACGATGCTCCTGCACTGAAAGCTGCCGATATTGGTATTTCAGTTGATAGCGCAGTGGATGTAGCAAAAGAGTCCTCGGATATTATTTTACTGGAAACCAGTTTGTTGGTTTTAGAGCAGGGCGTGGCTGAAGGAAGAAGAGTATTTGGTAACATCATCAAATATATTGAGATGGCCGCCAGTAGCAATTTTGGTAATATGTTCAGTGTAGTTGGCGCCAGTGCCTTTCTCCCTTTTGTACCCATGTTACCTATTCAGATCCTTACAAATAACCTGCTATATGACTTTTCACAAACTACTATACCAACCGATAACGTGGATAAGGAGTGGTTAATAAAGCCTCGAAAATGGGCCATCGGTGAACTGCAACGATTTATTCTTTTTATTGGTCCAATTAGCTCTATATTCGATTACATCACGTTTTTCATTATGTGGTTTATCTTTCATGCAAAGAATAATGAGGCTTTATTTCATACAGGTTGGTTTGTTGAATCCTTGTTTACACAAACACTGATCATCCATATCATTCGTACTAATAAAATTTCTTTCATTCAAAGCCGTGCTTCCTGGCAGTTAATTACAAGTTCTATTATCATTGTTTTTGTGGGTGCGTGGCTGACGGTATCACCCCTTGCTACAACGTTAGGCTTTGTATCCTTACCACCACTTTATTGGTCATTACTTGTCTTGATTTTATTCTGTTACATCATACTTACGCAACTGATGAAAAGCTGGCTAATCCGCAGGTACGGTGCGTCCCGTTAAACATGTATCTAGAAATGGAGTTCTCTTATTCTTTTGTGTTAGCCTTGGAGCTCCTGTCAGTGTAGCTATTATGGTAACCTAGCTATTCAGGCTACTGGCATTTTGGCTACATATGCCGATTAGCCTCCTTTTGTATAGTGGCTTACTTAAAAAGGCAACCTACAAAGCTAGAGCCCTTTAAATTGATACATACTACCTATTACAAAAATTCCAGTTGTAGTTTATGCACAATTGGCGGAGAAGCAACCATTCGCTAATTGTTGCTACAAAAAATGAACACATTTGATATCAAATGTGAATCGTAAATCATAATTACTGTTTTCAAGACTTTACTACAATCTTATCATTGGCAGGTTAATACTCCGGTAATCTAAAATAAAAATACACTAGATGTTTCCAACTTTGGTTGGGTACTACTATCAGTGAATGATTGATATCAGCACATTCAGTGATAGTTTCTATTAAAAATATTTTTAGAAGAGAATGCAAATCAATGGTTGGATTGACGGACATCATTGAAATCTGCTTAAAGGTAGAATAGTTTTATAAACACATTAATAAGAAGATGGATGAGTAAGCACATTTATGTAGCTGAATAATGATACATCATGGAAACGATTTCCCATATCCCCCATTACCCATCGATTGTTCACAAAAGAAAGCAACGCATTCCGCTTTTCTTTATAAGTATTTATAATGTCTATCGCTTTATCCTTCGTTTTATTAAAGAAAGCGTTTCCTATCCATTTGAAGGAAAAGAAGTGGTGCGGCAATGTTATGAAATCGGCTGCAAGTCACTTCCTATTATTTCACTCACAGCTTTTATAACTGGGATTGTATTTACTAAGCAGTCGCGACCCTCTTTAGCTTCTTTTGGCGCTAGTTCTTGGCTGCCTGGATTGATAGCTATTGCTATAGTTCGAGCGCTCGCACCATTAATAACGGCTCTTATTATTGCGGGTAAAGTAGGCTCTAATATGGGTGCAGAATTGGGTTCGATGAAGGTCACCGAACAGATTGATGCCATGGAAGTATCCTCTACCAATCCTTTCAAGTTTCTAGTAGTAACGCGTATAATGGCCATTACTATTATGCTGCCTTTATTAGCGGGCTACTTTGCATTTATTGGCTTATTGGGTGCTTACCTGAATGTGCATGCTAATGAACAAACTAGCTATATTCTATTTATGCACCATGCCTTTTCCAGTCTTTCTTTCATAGACCTATTTGGCTCTATCCTAAAATCTTTTGTTTTTGGTGCAACTATTGGGGTTACGGGATGTTTTAAAGGCTTTTATGCTTCACATGGCACTGTAGGAGTTGGCCGTGCGGCAAATGCGGCTGTTGTGATTTCGATGTTTCTTGTTTTTATTGAAGAAATGTTTATTGTTCAAATCATTAATTACTTCCGCTAAAAAGAGTAATACAATAATGACAAATCAATCAATAAGCACTCAACAGGAAGAGGCTGTAGTTTCAATACATGGCCTTAGAAAGTCGTTTGAAGACCTGCACGTTTTAAATGGTATTGACTTAACTGTGCATAAAGGGGAGAATGTAGTTGTCCTAGGGCGCTCGGGAAGCGGAAAGTCTGTTCTGATCAAAATTATTGCAGGCCTACTAAAGCCAGATCTGGGCACTATTGCTGTTTTGGGCGAGGATATTGATCAATTGGATGAAGAGGAGTTAAAGCGTTTGCGCTTGAAAATTGGCTTTTCCTTTCAAAGTAGCGCCCTGTATGATAGTATGACCGTGCAGGAAAACCTGGAATTTCCACTTATAAGAAACAAACCAGAGTTAAGCAAGCAACAAGTTAATGAGGCCATTGAACAGGTGCTAGAAGATGTGGGCCTATTACATACCATTTATCAAATGCCGGATGAGCTTTCCGGCGGCCAGAAAAAACGCATTGGTATTGCTCGTATGTTGATTCTGAATCCAGAGATCATTTTGTATGACGAACCTACAGGAGGACTAGATCCAATCACCTGTGTAGAAATCAATCACCTAATCAACAAAGTACGTCAACAATACAATACCAGTTCTATTATCATCACTCATGATATGACCTGTGCGAAAACAACTGGGGATAGAGTTATCATGCTTTCGGATGGTATTTTCCTTAAAGATGGACCTTTTGAAGAAGTGTTTGCATCAACAGATGAACGAATAAGTGCATTTTACAATTACAACTTCATTAACCAATGAAAAGCTGATAAACAAGATTTTTTTATTGTTTCGTTTAAAATTTTCTATATCGCTTTATTTATAAAAACGCCTACTATCTGGAATAGAATTGGCCTGACGTGCAATCTTATTAGTAACTGATTAAACCCTTTAGGGTAAAATATTAGGTATCATAGCTCTACAATGAAATTCTAATAAACCAGTAAAACCCAATTATGCAATCTTTTAACGACTCGCAATTACAAAAATTAGCTCATAAGCGAGTAGAGGTTCGGGCTCGTTGGGCCGTGCTACAATTGGTAGAGGTTTTGCTACCTTGTTGCCTTATTAGAATTAAAGCTAAAAGATGGCAGACACTACTCGATTAATGGAAATATATAAGGCTATTCTAGCTGATGTTTTAGACAACCAGAATTTACAAGAGCATTTAGATAATGTAGAAGGCAGTATTGCTGAAGTGGATGATCTGATAGCAACCGCCAAGCAAAACGGTCAGAAAACCGAAGGTTACGAAACCTTCAAAAACGAGTTATACTTTTTAAAGTATCAAATTTTAGAACGGCTCTAAACAGTTGTTCAAGCAGCTTCGGAATAATTACACTCACCTCTTTCCTTGTTTTTCAAGGTAAATTATAAAGCCCTGCAATCGCAGGGCTTTATAATTATCATCAGAAAGCAAATATTATTTGATCGTATCCAGTTTAGTTTCGTAAACTTTTACTTTATCCATTTGCTTTTTCATTGTATAATAGTCGATCAGCAAATTGGTTACTGCTCTAAAGCTAGCTTTTTCACCTGGCTTAATGCTGGCGCCCATTTTGTCATATAAATCATAAGCGGCAGATGCATATTTGAATTGCTCTTCAATCAATCCATCGATTTGTTTATTCAGGTCTTGCTTCTTCTTTGCATCTTCAGGCTTTGTTCCCTTGATAGCAGTTCTAGTTTGTTGCAGATCATAGATCTGGTTTGACAAATGCTGTGTTAAGATATAATTAGCATAAGCATTTGTTGGGCTCAGCTCAATTGATTTCTTAAGAGCGGTTGTCAGATCTGCTTGTCTTTTTTCATAATCCGCAGGCTTGTCTTTGCCATATGTATAGTTGAAAAGATCTACCGCATATTCCATTTGCAAATCAGTGTTTTGCGGATTTTGCTTGATCATTTCTTCCAGCTTAGCCATCTTTTTAGCTTTATCGCCTTCTAGCCCTTGCAGTTCGTAAGCCATCCAGTTAGGATTGTTTGGAAATAATGATTTACCAAGGTCAATGTATTTCTGCGTATTTACCGGATCTTTTTTCTCTTGGTAATAACCAACCAGGTATTCATAAATGCCCATGTAGCTGGTATCAGCAATTTTAATATCTGCTAATTGCGCATAATACTTAGCTGCCTGATCTGTCAACTTAGCGTTTTGTGCTGAATAACCTGCATATAAAACAGCTGTTGTATCGAATGATACATTTGTCAACTTATTCTTAGATATTACATCAAATGCATCCAAGGTTTTGGTGAAATTGTTATAGGCTAACGGCCAGTTCTGTGCCTGGAAAGCGTTTACACCTGATTTGAAATAATTTGAATAAATATCAAAAGCTGTTTTGTGTCCTTCTAAGGCAGATTTTAAAGCTCTTTTGCTTTCTTCTTTTCCGCTTTCTAATTGGAAATATTTTTGGATGGCGGTTAAGGCTTCAGCCTGTAGCGTCGTATCCTGTTTTTCCTGAGCGAGGTTGTTGTAGACTTGTGCTTTAGCAAACCAATAGTCAGCGTTTGACTGATTCTTTGGGTCGTTCAATGCAGCATCTACTTTTTCTTTTGCTTCGCCGTACTTCTTTTTCCCAATTTTGTCCTGGATATCATCCAGCTTTTGAGCAAACAAGCTGCTAGTAGCTGCTACTAGTAATGCGGATAAAATGAGTTTACGCATTTGTGTTTTGTTTAGTTTGATTTTTATAGTTTAAGCATTGTTCTCTTCTTCAGATGCAGAAATTGTAGTTTCGGTTGTATCTACATTTTCAACTGCAGCTTCAGCGCCTTCTGTTTCTTCTATCATTCCAGTTTCATCTTGCACATCTATGCGTGTAATGGCAGCAATTTCATCTTTGTCATCAATGCGAATTAGTTTAACGCCCTGTGTGGCACGTCCTAATTCACGGATATCTGCAACCTTCATACGAATTGTAATACCGCTCTTACAAGTTATGATCAAGTCTTCTGATTCAGCAACATCAAGTATACCTACCAGCTTTCCTGTCTTTTCTGTAACGCTAATGGTTTTAACACCTTTTCCACCACGGTTGGTAATACGGTATTCATCAACCTGAGTACGTTTACCATAGCCTTTTTCACTAACCACCAATACCGTTCTTTCAGGCGTCGTTGGGTTAGCACAAATCATACCAACAACTTCGTCATTAGCATCATCAACTTCTATACCGCCTACTCCAATAGCTCCGCGGCCTGTAGTACGAACTTTAGATTCAGGGAATCGAATAGCTCTACCACTTCCAACGGCCATCATAATATCACAATTGCCATCAGTTAAACGAGCTTCTAAAAGCTGATCGCCTTCTACAATTGTAATAGCATTTACACCTGTTTGACGAGGACGGCTGAAATCTTCTAGAGCTGTTTTCTTGATAATACCCTTCTTGGTACAAAGTACAATATAGTGTGAGGTAACGTAGTCTGTGTCCTGAAGATCCTTGATATCGATAATTGCTCTGATTTTATCGTCCTGAGCTAATTGCAACAAATTTTGGATAGCTCTACCCTTGCTGTTCTTATCGCCTTCTGGGATCTGGTACACATTTAACCAATAACATCTACCCTTTTCAGTGAAGAATAACATGGTATGGTGGGTTGATGCCACAAAAATGTGTTCAATAAAGTCTTCGTCACGCGTACGACCGCCCATAGCCCCTCTACCTCCTCTGCGTTGTGCACGGAATTCGGTAGCTGAGGTACGTTTCATATAACCTAAGTGAGAAATGGTAATAACCACATCTTCTTCTTTGATGAGGTCTTTAATGCTCATCTCGTTATCTAGGAACGTAATATCTGTTTTACGAGCATCACCAAACTTGTCTTTTACTTCAGTCAACTCATCCTTAATGATCTGGTAACGCATTCCTTCATTAGACAGGATTTCACGCAGGTGAGCAATCAAGATCATAAGGTTATCATATTCTTCTTTGATCTTATCGCGTTCCATGCCTGTAAGACGTTGTAAACGCAATTCAAGGATCGCTTTTGCCTGAATTTCATCCAATCCCCAACCGGCATTAATCAAATTATCTTTAGCCACCTCCGGAGTAGCAGAAGCACGAATCAAAGCAATTACTTCATCCAGATGATCCAGGGCAATCAGGTAACCCTGTAAGATGTGAGCTTTCTTTTCGGCTTCTCTCAACTCAAACTTCGTACGACGTACAACTACTTCATGGCGGAACTCTACGAACTCAGAAATCAGTTCTTTTAAGTTCAATATGCGAGGACGGCCTTTAACCAGTGCTACGTTATTGATACCATAGCTGGTTTGTAGTTCTGTGTATTTGAAAAGCTGGTTGATAACCAGGTTGGCAACCGCATCTCTTTTCAGATCGATTACAATACGGGTACCTTCTTTTTTATTGGATTCGTTGTTAACGTGGGCAATTCCTTCAATCGATTTATCATTTACCAGCTGACCGATGCGATCGCAAAGTGAATCGCGGTTTACCTGGTAAGGCACTTCAGTAATGATGATCTGCTCACGACCACTTGGTTTCGTATCCACGTGAAGTTTACCGCGCAATACCACTCTACCACGACCAAAATGGAAGCCCGCTTTTACACCTTCCATACCAAAGATGGTACCTCCGGTTGGGAAGTCTGGCCCTTTGATATAGTGCATTAGTTCATCGATGGTAATTTCACGGTTGTCAATATAGGCAATACAACCATCAATTACTTCACTCAAGTTATGCGGCAGCATATTGGTAGCCATACCAACGGCAATACCGCTAGAACCATTTACCAATAATTGAGGTATGCGGGTAGGAAGAACTGTTGGTTCTTCTAATGAATCATCGAAGTTGAGCTGATAATCGATCGTATCTTTTTCAATATCCTGCAGGATGTTTTCCGCAATACGGTGCATACGGACCTCGGTATAACGCATGGCCGCCGGACCATCACCATCTTGGCTACCAAAGTTACCCTGGCCATCAACCAGTGTATAACGCATGCTCCAGTCCTGGGCCATACGTACTACAGCGTCATATACGGAGGAGTCACCATGCGGGTGGTATTTACCAAGTACATCCCCTACCAGACGAGCTGATTTTTTGTAGGGACGAGTAGGGCCCATACCCAATTCATTCATAGCGAAAAGGATACGGCGGTGTACCGGTTTTAAACCGTCGCGAACATCAGGTAAGGCACGGCCAACAATTACCGACATTGAATAGTCGATATAAGCCGTTTTCATTTGCTCCTCAATGTTGACGGGTATTATCCGGTTAAAATCGTTTGTTTCCTGCGGTTGTAATTTATCTTCCATTCAAATCAGCTTGTAGTAACAAAATTTAAGGTTGGCAAATTTACCTTTTATTCGGCTAAAAACCTTATAAAATAGCCTTTATAAGTGTTTGGTTTATAGAGATATTAGACAAATCCGTGTTAATGTTGAAAACCTGAGGAAAACATCTTTTTGAAAATAGCCTGCAATCCATTCTTTCCCCCTAATAAACCTATAAAAAACACTTGAGAATTTTGAAAAAAAGCCGCTTTTTAGAGGCGCTAAGGACGAATTAAAATGATAATCCTTTTAAAATTTTATTTTCACTTATCATTTTGAGGATTATGAAGAAAATTTTACTGTTTGGCGCTGGTAAATCTGCAACGGTTTTGATTGATTATTTATTGAAAAATGCATTGCTTGAAGACTGGACTGTTACTGTGGTAGATGCAAATTTGTCTTTGGCTCAAAGTAAAATTGGTAATGCATTGGCTGGTCAAGCATTGTCCTTTGATATCAACGATGCTGCAGAAAGAGGAACACATATTCAGCAAGCAGATATTGTAATATCCTTACTCCCCCCTGCCCTTCATATTTTAGTGGCTAAAGACTGTATTTCCTACAAAAAGAACCTGCTTACGGCGTCTTACGTGGATGAGCAAATGCGCAACCTGGAGCAAAGCATTCTAGACAGTAATATTCTCTTTCTCTGCGAAATGGGGCTGGATCCAGGAATTGACCATATGAGTGCTAAAAAGATGATTGATACAATTGAAGCAAATGGCGGTAAAATAACCTCTTTTTACTCTCATTGTGGTGGTCTTGTAGCACCAGAAAATGACAACAATCCCTGGCATTATAAGATCAGCTGGAATCCAAGGAACGTAGTGATGGCTGGTAAGGCTGGTGCTATTTTCAAGGAAGATGGAGCTGATAAAGAAATGCCTTATGAAAAGCTGTTTGCTGAGAAACGTTTTGTTGAGATCCCTAATCATGAATCGCTTTGTTGGTATCCCAATCGTGACTCGCTTAGCTATATTCCTGTATATGGATTAACTGAATGTGAAACATTTATTAGAACTACTTTACGTCATCCTGATTTTATGTATGGCTGGAGAAATATCATTGAATTAAAACTAACAGACGAGCAAAAGCAATATGAAACTGACGGTGTGACTTTAAAAACATTCTTCAAGGAACATTTTGAAAAATATGGATTTAGTAACTGGATACAAGAGCAAATGCAGGAACAGTTTCAAACCAGCAAAAAGATATTGGAAGATTTGGTGAACCTTGTGGAGCTGGAAGGAAAAGTAGATGAAGCTGGTGGCGAGTCTGTAGATGACTTTATGATGGTAAATGAAAAAGGGAACCTACAACAGATTGATCTTGACGAATTGAAAACAAGTGCAGCTGCTACCGTTGCTTATAAAATGCACGAGGCTAAACTGACTTTACAGCAATTGTTCTTCTTAGGCATGGATGACAACCAAACTGTCATTAATAAAGGCCTTTGTAGTGCTGCAGATGTACTTCAGTTTGCGTTAGAAACAAAGCTAGGGTTACAAGCTGGTGATAAGGACCTGGTGGTGATGGTGCATGAAATTGAATACGCGGTTCAAGAAAAGAACTTTAAAGAAACTGCTAGTTTACTGATAACAGGTGATAATGATGTACAAACAGCTATGGCTAAAACGGTAGGTTTACCTTTAGGTATTGCTGCTAAACTTATTCTAAACGGTACTATTAAAGCTAAGGGCCTGCGTATTCCTATAGTGAAAGAAATTTATGAGCCAGTTCTGCTAGAATTGGCAACTAATAATATTATCTTTCATGAAACATTAACCCAGGTTTAATGAAGTACCATGTTTCTTTAGCCGAAGCCATATCGCAACTTAAACAAGACCAAGAACATCCATTTACTGTACTCTTGCAACACGGCACTTTACAGGTAGAATATTTTGTACCCAGAGATATAGATATGCAAACGGCTCATGAGCAGGATGAACTTTATATCATTTCCTCTGGTTATAGCGATTTTTACAGAAATGGCGAGACTATTAAGTGTCAGAAGGGCGATGTGCTTTTTGTGCCAGCCAGAATGGAACACCGGTTTAAAAACGCCTCTAATGACTTTGCTACATGGGTTATTTTCTATGGGAAAAAAGGTGGTGAAGCTTCTGCCTAACCGGGAGTTACTTTGTATCCATCCCATTTATAAACTTTACGTTCGTGAGTAGTCTTGTAAATAGGGTTTCCTTTTTTATCCATTTTATCGGTAGCCTCTCCAGTTTCAATTTTCATTATAATACGATCAGCTAAGCCACTCTTGTCAGAAGGAAATATAAACTGTTCATCATAATAAACAGTTCCTGCATCAACCATATCAGTTTCCAGTGGTAATTGGTACAACTTCTCTCCTGTCCATCCAAAGCGGTATGTTAATGTGGGAATGGCACAAGCTTCCCCACTAAACGTAAGAGCTATGATATTCTTAATGTTTGGTAGCCCTTTGTTTGTGCTAACCCGCGCCATTGTAGCACGGGCTGATTCACTATCTTCTAACTTAAACTTATAGCTAGCCACTTTTTGTTTATTCACTACTACTTTTAAACCGATGATGTAATCTTTCAATTCCACTCCGTCGCGTTTACTTTCAATAACTCGCTCTAAACCATAGACAAACTGGGTTTCACCTCTACGCATAGGGTTAAAAGTCAGCAAGCCAGCCCAAATATATCCATCCCTAAACTTTCCTCCTTTCTGGTAATGTACTTTTGACCATTGTGCCCAAATACCTTTTATGGTACTGGTTTCTTTTTCATTAGAGGTAATGGTGATATTATCTCCTACAAACAATGTATCGTTGATGGTTGCGTTTAGGGCCGGTGAAGAACGTACAAAAGCTGTGTCAGCATAAACATATTGATCTCCGCTGAGAGGGGTATATAACGGGATATATACATCCTTATCCTGCGCAAACGAATAAAAAGATGCTACTAAAGCAATACACAATAGGATAATTGTTTTCATAACTGATATTAGGAACTGAAATTCTGACGCCATATTAAAAGCTACTCTACCTTGGTAGTTTTAGGAAAAGATAACTCACTTATTATTTAAGGATATTTTGAATAAACCAAAGTGAATCCATGCATTATTCTAATGCGTTCCAGACGTATTATTATATTTCCTCGAAACTAGAATTGCTTTATTCCCATTCCAATTGTACAATTGAGTTTTTTTAAATGTTTCATGACTAAGGTTACCCTTACTTGATCCTTTTCTTATTTGCTTTATAATGCTATTGGGCTTGCCACCATTATCCGATGGGAAAATTAGATTTTCTAAATAGTAACTCTCCTCGTCTCCTACTTCCATAATTGAAGGCAAGCTTAGAATTTGGGTGCCATTCCAGGCAAATGGATATGTAAAATTAGGAATCATACAGGCTGCACCTGAAAAGTATACTTCAATTATTGCTTGTATCCTATTTAAGCCCTTGTTGCCATGAAGTGTAGCACCAGCACTCATAGCGCTTTCCAGATTATCAATTGTAAAGTAGGTGTAATCAATAATCTTTCCATTATGAATTGCTTTTATTACTGCGCTATATACCTTCCTGATATCATCACGAACATCTAAGTGCATCTTTTCATAAGGATCTTCCATAATTTCAGCTATACCAAATACAAATTTTACATCCTTATCTTCTACCTTATTAAATGACAAGTCTCCACTCCATATATACCCCTTTTCATCACGACCTTGAACATTATATTGGATTTCATACCAGGGAGCAGCTATACCAGAGACTTCCAATAAACTATCAGTCCCTCTTAATATGGTTACTTCAGAGCCGGAAATTAGCTTGTTCTTATAATTGGTACTGTAAATGGGGGTTTCATGAATATAGGCTGTATCTGCAAACACAAAAGTCTTTTGCCCATTCATAAACTGATTGTAGCAACCCGGTTCTTGACGTATTTGTGTTAGTCCCAGAAGTGGTAAACATAAGAGTATGGATAAAAATAGTTTTCTCATTTAATGTCAAGTAATAGTTCTTTAAGCAAGGGCATACCTTCTGTAGCAGTTTTTTCAATCTTGGTTAAATTGTATAAAGGAGATGTGTAAGGTATTTTTTTATCGACTATAAACTTGGGTATTTGCCATGGAGCATAATCTACCAGTCCGGCGGCAGGGTAAACCACTAATGAGGTGCCTACTACCATAAAGATGTCAGCGCTTTTCACCAATTGTATGGCATTTTCAATCATAGGAACAGGCTCTTCAAACCAAACGATATGCGGCCGTAACTGGGCACCGTCATCAGCCTTATCGCCTATTTGTATATCACCTTCTATTGGATAGACCAATGATTCATTTGTTTCACTGCGCATCTTGAAGATTTCCCCATGAAGGTGTAGTACATTCTTTGAGCCTGCCCGCTCATGCAGGTCGTCAATATTTTGAGTAACGATCTGCACATCAAAATGTTCCTGAAGATCAGCCAGAATATGATGTGCTTGATTAGGTAAAGCATCCTTAACATTACGGCGTCTGAAATTATAGAACTCCAATACCAATGCCGGGTTTCGTTTCCATGCTGTTGGCGTGGCCACTTCATGAATATCATAGCCCTCCCATAAGCCATCTGAATCCCTAAATGTTTTCAGTCCACTTTCAGCACTGATGCCAGCACCTGATAGTACAACGAGTTTCTTTTTGGCCATCCCTAAAAATAAATGATTTCAATAAATGTTAGGTGCCTACATGATAATTAGGTACCTAACATTTACACTAGTTCTTTGCCAGGGAGCTGGTGGCTTTTACCAAATCAATAAACTCTTTTCGATAGCCGTTGGGATCAGCACCTGTAGCAGATGTGGCGAGTGAAATCACCTGCTTGTAATTGCTGCTTTCTTTAAATTCAGAATTGCGCAAAAGGAGCCCAAACTCAGCTACAGCGGCTGAAAACCGAAAATTATTGGATGTGCTTTCAACGCTTAGCTTTTTATCATTGACTTCAATAGAAAGCAAACGACTTATCGTTTCATCAGGCTTCTTATAGCGTAGCTTCACAGTCATGATCTCTGTAGAATTACTGCCGATAATCTCCCTTTTATTGGATTGATACTTTAGGCTATCCACTGACTGTGTAAACTTGTCCTTTATACCTACAGGAATTACTTCGTATAGAGCGGTAACGGTATGCCCACTACCTAACTCACCGGCATCTTTTTTATCGTCATTGAAATCTTCAGCAGCCAGCATGCGGTTTTCATAGCCAATCAAACGATAAGCCTGTACTTTGGAAGGATTGAACTCTATCTGGATCTTTACATCTTTAGCTATGGTAAATAAAGTACTGCCAAACTCATTAACCAATACTTTCCTGGCTTCATTACTATTATCAATATAGGAATGATTCCCATTGCCCTTATCAGCCAACTGCTGCATTTTATTGTCTTTATAATTGCCCATACCAAAGCCCAATACACTAAGGTAAATACCACTCTCCTGCTCCTTTTCTATCAGGCGTACCAGTTCGTCATCGCTACTAACACCAACATTAAAATCACCATCTGTTGCCAGTATTACTCTATTGTTGCCATCATTTATAAAGTTCTCTTTTGCAGTCTTATACGCTAGTAAAATTCCCTCTCCCCAGCGGTAGAACCACCAGCCTGCAGGTTGTTAATGGCTTCCTTAATTTTGGCCTTATTACTGCCATTTGTAGAAGGTAAGACAAGGCCTGAATTGCTTGCATAGACAACTATTGCCACCTTATCTTTTTCCCTTAGTTGATCAACCAACATTTTCAGGGATTCTTGTACTAACGGAAGCTTATTGGGTTCAACCATTGAGCCACTAACATCAATTAGGAAAACAAAATTGGATGCAGGAAGGTTATCTGTTGGAATCTCTTTTCCTTTTAAACCAATATGCACTAATTGATGTTTGGTATTCCATGGACAACTGGCTATTTCTGTAAATACGGAGAATGGTTCATTGCCTTTAGGAGCCTCATAATCATAGTCAAAATAATTGATCATCTCTTCAATGCGCACGGCACCTGCAGGTGGTAAACTTCCCTCTTGTAAATAGCGTCTAACATTACTATAGGATGCCTCATCTACATCTATAGAAAATGTGGAAAGAGGTTTCTTTAAAGGTGATAGAAATCGGTTTTCAATGATATTGTCATAATCTTCGGTATTAATTGGGAGTTCTGGTTTCGCTTCATCTAGCTTGTTAGATTCCGCTACCATTGTAGTATCTGTTGTAGTTAAGGTCACATCTTTTATGGCCACATTATCAGTAGACATATGTCGGCCACCTTGATTACAGGCTGCAAAAAAGCATAGTAGCGCCACAGCTGCTAGAGCAGTTGATTTCGTAAACATGATTGAAGATTTAATGGTTATAGATAGATGCAAAAACTGAGAATTTGCATAAAGGCAAGGTGGGCAATCGTTAGAAGAAATAGAAATGATGACAGTAGTTTATAATTAAAAGGATAAATTAATTGTGCTGGCTGTCAATTAAAGAAGCCTTATTGTTTCCTTAAGAAAATAATTGTACTGTCTTTTGCTATAAGCTTGATGTAAGATGAATCGATAGGTTGATAAGAAAGTACAGAAGAATCTTCTTTCAGCAGGAGTTGCTTGTTTTTACTATCAAATGTATAGCCTGATTTTGTTACCGAATCTTTTTGGTGAAGTGTTATGGTATCTTTTGTGAAGGAGACATCATAAACTGCAGTGTCATAGAGTGTGGAGGCTAAGAGCATTACACCGATTAAATTACTATCGGGTGTTGCAATAGAATCGATCTTCCATTGACCAATAAGCGCATTAGAAGAATTGGTTGTCTGTTTACAAGAAACCAAAAAAATAAATGCTGCTGAAATAGCAGCCAGTGTTAGCTTTTTCATTGTTGCAGGTTTTAATGAATTAAAACTGCAGGCCTGCAACAATGAATACGCAAAACCTTAAAAGGGTAACCTGTAAAAAGTATAAATTCTTAAAAAATTATTCGCCGGCTAACTCCATCACCACTTTCCATTCCTCTTCTTTAACAGGCGAAACTGATAAACGGCTTAAACGTAGTAAAGCCATATCTTGTAGGCGGGGCTCTGCTTTAATTTGTTTAAGGGAAACCGGCTGTTTTAATTTCTTTACCGGCTTAACATCAACAACCAACCAGGCTGTTTCATCTGTTGTAGGATCCTGATAATGTTCTTTTGCCACTTCGGCTATGCCTACTATTTCTAACCCTTCATTACTGTGGTAAAATAGTAATTTGTCACCTTTACGCATGTCTCTTAAGTTGTTGCGCGCTGCATAGTTGCGAACACCATCCCAAAAGGTTTTACCATCGTTTACAAATTGATCCCAGCTGTATTTAAAGGGTTCGGATTTTATTAGCCAATATGCCATAATGCTCTATCTAATTTAATTGCGACTGCAAGAATAATTTTTTTTCACTTTTCCAATCCAAGTTTTTTCTGTCTGCGTAATTATTACAGCATGTCGCTTTTACAATCATGCAGTAATCAATAAAACAAAATCATTATGAAACGTCTATTATTGGCAGTTTTACTGCTAACTGGAATTGTATTGTCATCACACGCGCAAACTTCTATGAAGAATGAAAAAACAGTTATGGTGGGAGGCGCCGCTATGTATCCATCAAAGAATATTGTAGAGAATGCTATGAACTCTGCTGATCATACTACGTTGGTTACAGCCGTTAAAGCCGCAGGTTTAGTGGAAACCTTGCAAGGGAAAGGCCCTTATACTGTATTCGCTCCTACTAATGCCGCCTTCAATTTACTACCAGAAGGAACTGTAAATAACCTGGTAAAGCCTGAGAACAAAGCCATGCTAACCGGAATTCTAACTTATCATGTTGTACCCGGCCGTTTAGATAGTAAAGAGTTAATGAAATGGATAAAAAAAGGAAATGGTAGTACTGAACTAACAACTGTTGCTGGCGGTAAACTCTGGGTGATGGCTAAAGACAATGAACTCTGGCTGAAAGATGAAAAAGGCGGAATGGCTAAAGTGGAAATTAAAGATGTCTACCAAAGCAATGGAGTGATACATTCTATTGATCATGTGTTAATGCCGAAATAACCCCCTGTCCCCCTAAAGGGGAGACTTAGGTTATTGCTTTCCTTTTTATTGAATCTGTTACTTAGAAATATCGGTTAAACAATAATGCCTCCCAAAGGAGGCATTATTGTTTATAATTTATCTATAAGGATGATTGTGTAACGGCAGTATAATAAACCTAAGTCTCCCCTTTAGGGGGACAGGGGGTTACCATCCATTTGCCAACACATCAGCAATATGCAGAGGCTTAATTGAATAGTTTTTGCCTTTGATATAGCCACCTAAGTGCATGAGGCAGGAAAGATCAGTAGATATGAGGTATTGCGCTTCGGTAGCCAGGGCATTTTCTACTTTTTGTTCTCCCATGGCTATGGAAATAGGCTCAAACTTTACGGCGAAGGTGCCGCCAAAGCCACAGCAGGTTTCAACATCATTCATTTCAGTCAGCTCTAAGCCTTTTACATTGGCCAGAAGTTGGCGTGGCTCATTCTTGATCTTACATTCACGTAAAGCCGCACAGGAATCATGATAAGTGGCCTTGCCATTCAGGGAGGCGCCTACATCTGTAACTTTTAGAATGTTGACCATGAAGTCGGTAAACTCAAAAATGTTTTTACTAAGAGCAGCTACTTCATGATGTAAAGAAGAGTCCTGAAAGAGTTTACTATAATAGTTGCGAACAAAGCCAACACATGAGGCGCTGGGAGCAACTATGTATTGATCGGGGTTGAAGTCCTTTAAGAACTTAGTACAAACCTCGCGCGATTCATCCCAAAAGCCAGCATTGAAAGCTGGTTGACCACAGCAGGTTTGGTTAGGATTATAGGTGATTTTGCACCCTGCTTTTTCCAACACCTTTATCATATTGAAAGGCGTTTCCGGATAGAGCTGGTCTACGAAACAAGGCACAAATAATTGTACGTTCATTTTATTTATCCTTTTTCAATAAACGGCTTAAGGCTATCATTTTCAGCGCTGTAATAGCTGCTTCCTCTCCTTTATGACCATGTATACCACCAATGCGCTCCTCTGCTTGTTCTTGCGTATTGACCGTTAATACACCAAAAATGGAGGGAACATCTAAGGTTACATTCAGTTGAGTAATGCCTTGTGTTATTGATTGGCAAACGTAGTCAAAGTGCGGCGTATCGCCTTTTATCACACAGCCTAAAGCAATAAAGGCATCAGCCTTTTCTTTCTTTTTGGCTTCTTTGTGATAGTGCTGGATAGCAAAAGGAATTTCAACAGCGCCAGGGACTACAATTGTCTTTGTATGAATGCCTTGTTCGTGAAGGATACGTAAGCAGCCGTTTTCCAATTCGTTGATAATGGCTGCATTCCATTCTGTTTTCACAAGAACAACGAGGGCATCCTTTATTTGTGGGATGCCCTCTGTTTGTAATAAGGTACTATTAGCTATTTGTGCCATAGAAAGTAGAAAGGTTCAAGATTTAAGAGTCAAGGTACAAGGTCTTAGTTCAATTTATTCAGAATAGCAGATAAGATCTTTCTGATCTGGTTACCTTCATCAATTAACTTAGTCTGTTTATCGGTTAGGTCCAGATTGTCATAAGTTAAAACTAAGCCCAACCAATAAACCGTTTCTTTTGCTTCCCTTCTGGAAATCTTTATTTTCATTTTTTCATCCAGCTTGCCTAAATCATCAGATGCTTCAATATAGTTTGCTCCAATTGAACCACTTGAACGGATAACTTGACGTATATACTGTATATTAATTACATCCCATTTTAAGGCTCTGCAAAAATCTCTAACATCGATCGCGTATGTTGAAAAACGCTCTTCTAACTGTTTAGACATCTTCTTGCGCCTTGTTTCTTTATCCTTGAGCCTTATTATTTATATTCTCCTAATTGTGCTAAGAATTTATCAGCTTCAAAACCTTTCTCTGTACGAGGGAATTTTTGCTTTAATTCTTTGAATAATTCAACAGCTTGTTTCTGATCATTAACTACGCGAGCTGCAAAGTAAGCTGCCATGAACAGGTAGTCAGATGAGTTGGCTTCATCTTTTTCAAAATGATGAGCTGCTTTCTTGTAATTACTTAAAGCGTCATTGTTCTTGCCTTGTTCTGCGTAAGCATCACCTAACAACTTGTAAGCTCTGGCTTGAATTTGCTTGGCATCTGAGCTAAAGTCGTTTAAGAATTTTACTGCATTAGCAGCGTCGCCTACTTGCAAATAAGAAGCACCAGCATAGAACTTAGCCAGGTTACCAGCTTTTGTACCAGAGTATTTGTCGGCCAGTTTTACAAAGCCTTGGTTAACGCCATCGCCATTTAAAGCCAAGCGGAAAGAGTCTAAGCGATAGTATTCTTCAGCTTTAAAAATTGCTTCAGCCGCTTTTTGCTCGTTAGGCTTCTGAACGAAGTTCTTGTAAGCCAGGTAACCACCGCCTACTAAGATAATAGCCAATGCCGCAATGGTAATGGGGCGGTTGTAACGACTCCAAAAGTCTTTTGCACGATCCACCGCCTCTGTTTCCTGATTTTGTTCAACCGGGCGGGATACTGTTTTTGTTTCAGCCATTGAAAGGATAGTTTATTGGTGGTTTTAATCTACAATGAATGGATAGTTCTGATCAACGTATACGTCTTTTAGTACCTCGTCGTCATTAGGCCATGGTGATTCTTCCGCAAATTTCACGCTTTCTGCAACAGCTTGGTCTACCCTTCTGTTAATTTCTGCGATTTCATCGTCCGTTGCGAACTTATTTTTCTTAATGGTTTCTAAAATTGCGGTAATAGGGTCTTTTCCTTTATACTCTTCTACCTCTTCCTTTGTACGGTATTTCTGAGGGTCAGAGATAGAGTGACCTTTATAACGATACGTTTTGATTTCTAATAAAGTAGGGCCACCACCTTCACGAGCTCTTTTCACGGCACGGCTAACACCTTCATGAACTGATTCTGGGCTCATACCATCTACTACATCAGATGGCATGTCGTAACCATCGGCCAACTTAAAGATATCAGTAATATTAGAGGTACGCTTAATAGAGGTACCCATTGCGTAGTTATTGTTCTCGCAGATGAAGATCACTGGCAGTTGCCAAAGCATAGCCAGGTTGAATGTTTCATGCAGCATACCCTGGCGGGCAGCACCATCGCCAAAGTAGGTTAAGCACACATTATCAGTGCCTTTATACTTTTCAGCAAAGGCTAAACCAGCACCGGTACCAATTTGGGCACCTACAATACCATGACCGCCATAAAAAGCCTGCTCTTTACCAAAGAAGTGCATACTACCACCCTTTCCTTTAGCACAGCCTGTGGCTTTGCCATAAAGCTCAGCCATACAAGAGTTTACCGAAATACCCTTGGCAATAGCCAAACCGTGGTCGCGGTAAGCGGTAATGAAAGGATCTTCTGGGCGGGTAGCCGTCATACAGCCAGCCGCAATAGCTTCCTGCCCTACGTAGGCATGGAAAAAGCCACGGATCTTTCCTTCCATTTTGTATTTCTCTTCAGCCATTAACTCGAACTGACGAATCAATTGCATCAGTTCATACCAGTACAGATAGGTCTCTTTTGTAAATTTTGTTGCCACCCTTTACGGAATTTGGTCGCAAAAATAAGGGAATATAATATAGGATGTTCGATTGGTTATCAACAGAAAAGAAGGAAAAACTAATTAGCTGATTAGCTAATGGGAAGATTAGCTGATGAAATGGGGAATCAGAAGTTTAAAATTTCCTATTTAAAGATTTATAATTTGAAGATTTTAGGTTGTATTCACCTTACTTTTTGCTTTTCTACCCTTATTTAAGAAATCATTGTACCCATCGTCGTCTTAAGCGGGTGATTGCTTCGGGACTTGTTCGGGAATTGTTCGGGAATTCTTCGAAACGGCCCGAAGGAGTCTCGAAGAAGGCTCGAATAAGTGTGCTACAAGGAGTAAGAAAAGGTTTGTGGTGAATGTTTATTAATTGGTTGCGAATGTGCGGCACTTTAGTAAATGTCTGCTGAAGGAATAGTAAAAGAAATCATCAGTTTTTACCTGATAAATCCTTTGTGTGTCCACTGTAACTCCCTTAAAGTGGTAAGGGCTGGTAAATAAATTTGTGAGTTTTATTTATAGATAAAAAACGGCTCATAGGCTATCTTTGCGGCCCTAAATAGAGAGATGGATGCTGGATACAGTGATTTTTGATATGGATGGCTTATTGATTGATTCTGAACCACTTTGGTTTGAGGCTATGCAGGAAGTATTTGAAAAGCAAGGGGTAAGCCTTACTAAAGAACTGGCCAGTAAGACTACCGGGCTGCGAACCATTGAAGTTGTTCATTTCTGGCACCGCTATTTTGATTGGAAGAATGTAAGCCAGGATGAAATTGCCGATGATATTGTAGATCTGGTAATAGAAAAGATCATTGCTTCTGCTACTATTATGCCTGGAACGCATGAAATATTATCGTTTTTTAAAGCCAAGAATGTCAAAATGGGTCTGGCGTCTTCATCGCCTATGCGATTGATAAAGGCCTCCTTACAACATTTTCAGTTGGAAGGCTATTTTGATGGTCTTTATTCTGCTGAATTTGAAGCTTACGGTAAACCCAACCCGGCCGTTTATTTATCCTGTGCTGAAGCTTTGGGTTCCTCCCCTCTCTCCTGCCTGGCCTTTGAAGATTCTATTAATGGCATGATCGCTGCCAAATCGGCTCGCATGAAGGTGGTAGTGGTACCGGAGCCGCATAATAACTCTAATCCTAAATATGTGTTAGCCGATTTGCAATTAAGTAGTCTTACTGAGTTTACGGAATTACATTGGCAACAACTATCCGTTTTATAAAAGAAGCTATTGGGCGATTATTTTTCCCGTTACATTTGCTACCCTTTTTTTGAAAAACTCATTGAATCTTATCCTGTATTAACCCATGAACGGAACGCTGCTTGAGAAAAAAGACACCAAGGTTGTCTTATTATTTACGCCTGAAGAATTCCATCGGAATTATCAAGTGCTGCAGTCTTTGCAGATCAATAAGTCCACGAAAGGAATTGACTATACAACTGGCGATCTGAATCGGCAGGAAGTATATAAAAATTTCCCCTCTCTTACACAAGATGCCAAGGTATTGTTATTGAAGTTTCAATCTGAGGCTATTAGTGAATTAAGGCAAAGCATTGAACAGCGTTTTGCCAAACAAAAGGCTGGTATTTCTGGTCAGCAGTTTTTAACTAATGCCTTGCACCGGCATTTTCACCAGTTGTTTTTGGATTTGCGGCCATACTTCACTGATGTAAAATGGTACCATAAAATACGTAAGCCTGAAAATCCAAGATATCAAACATTACCTTGTTCCTTTCACTTAACAAAAGCACGGTTGCGCTTTGATGTTATCAAAGATGAAAATGGACTTGGAATACAAGCGTGGGTGGTGATAGATGATCAGCCGCATAATTTGGCTGACTTTGTTAGGCATACCTTCTTTTTGGAAAAAGACAATACATACTATTTACTTGCTTATAAGGATAGTCAAACTATACAATGGTTGGAACAGCCGGAGGCAAAGCAATATGCCAATGACCCCGCAGCTTTTACAGAACATGTAATAGGACGCCTGGAGAGTGATTATTCTGTAAACCGGAATGGCTTATTTGAAGAAAAGCAGGTGGAAGCCATACCTGTTTGCCGGGTAATGCTTTCCGAATTGAACAATTCGTTTCTGATGATCACGCCCCAATGGTTATACGATGGCGTAACTGTAGACGGCCCCTGGAAGGATACTTATGAAACGACATTAAATGGGGAGCGGATTCGTATTGCACGACATAAAGCCACAGAGCAAGATTTTCTGAAAGCTTTAGTAGCGTTGCATACCAACTTTACTAATCAGTTTAACGGTTACTACTACCTGCCCTTTGCTGAAGCGCAGAAAAAGCAATGGTTTATTAAGTCGTATTATAAGCTGCTGGAAATGGATATTGAAGTAGCTGGTATGGATTTACTTCAGCATTTTAAATATTCGGCACATCAGGCTGAAACGGTTGTTAGCATTCAAAAGGAACAAGGCAGTTTTGTACACTTACAAGTGGCTGTTTCTTTTGGAAAAGAAAAGATATCCTTAACGCAGCTGCAAAAGACCTTATATGCTGGCCAACGTGCCATTGTATTAAAAGATGGCAGCCTGGGTATGTTGAGTGATGATTGGTTGCGTCAACATGCGGCCATTATAAAGCATGGAACGGTTAAAGGCAGTGAAATCGTAGTATCGAAATTCCTGGCCATACCTGAATCTGGAACAGAAGATGCGAAGCCAATATTAGGCAATTTAGTAAATGAAAGTTGGTGGCAGAAATGGCAACGTTGGCAAACAGGTACTGAACCAGTTTATAGTCTTCCTCAAAGCATATCTGCTACATTACGCCCTTATCAGCAAAAAGGATTTGAGTGGCTGGCATTGCTGGCTGATATTGGTGCTGGTGGCTGCTTAGCTGATGATATGGGATTGGGTAAGACCTTACAAACTATTTGCTTCCTGGCCTGGTATTGCGAGCAATATCCGCAAACCAAACATTTAATTGTTTGTCCTACCTCTTTGATCTACAATTGGCAGCAAGAATTGCAGAAGTTTGCCAGCAGTTTGAAGGTAGAAGTCATTCATGGAACAAATCGCAGCGACAACGCTTCAATTGTCAGTGCACAAGTACTAATTACCAGCTATGGCACCTTGCGCAGCAATAGCGATATATTATTATCTCAGGAGTTTGGTGTGGCTGTATTGGATGAAAGTCATCATATTAAAAACCCAGCGGCGCAGATCACTCGCCTAGTACAGGAAATACCCGCTACTATCCGTATTGCACTAAGCGGTACACCTGTTGTAAACAATACATTTGATTTGTATTCTCAATTAAACTATTCCCTTCCCGGTTTGTTTGGTACGCGTGAATTCTTTAAGCGCGAGTATGCTGATGCCATTGATCGCTATGGTGATGAATACAAGATCAAGGCTTTGCAGCGATTAACTGCTCCTTTTATTCTTCGTAGAACAAAAGAGCAAGTAGCCAAAGATCTTCCTGAAAAAACGGAGTCTGTTCTTTGGTGTAAAATGGGACCCAGACAAGAGGAATTATATAATGAGGTGAAAGATCAGATACGCACTCGCTTATTGGGCGATATACAAACGAATGGTTTGGGTAAATCAAAGTTAGCAGTGTTACAAGGACTGCTTAAGTTGCGCCAGATCTGCAATGATCCGCAATTGTTGCCATTGGATGAACAACAGGGCTGTACAGAATCTACCAAAACAGAAATGTTACTAGAGGAGCTGTCGAACTTATTAGGCCGTCATCGGGTATTGGTATTCTCCCAGTTCAGCAGCATGCTGCAATTGCTAGCCAGGGCTTGTGAAAAGAAAGGTATTTCCTACTACCTGCTGGATGGCCAAACGCCGGCAGAAAAGCGGATGCAGATGGTCAATAACTTCCAGGAAAATGGGAATGCACCAAGTCTATTCTTTATCAGCTTAAAAGCAGGTAATACCGGCCTTACCTTAACGGCCGCAGATTATGTGTTCTTGTTTGATCCATGGTGGAATACAGCTGTAGAACAGCAGGCTATAGATCGTACCTATCGCATAGGGCAAACCAAGAATGTATTTTCATACAAGTTGATCTGTAAGAATACTATTGAAGAGAAGATCATTGAACTACAAAATCGTAAAAAACAATTAGCTGAGGAGCTAGTTTCAGAAGATGAAGGGTTTGTAAAAGCCTTGAGTGAAGATGATATTGCTTATTTGTTCTCATAATCGTAGAAATAAAGTTTCAATAATAAAAGAGCCTTTGCTTTATGGCAAAGGCTCTTTTATTTAAATAGATACTTGTTAAAAAAAATCTAGACTTAATTATCCTTAATCTCTTGGCGGTTCTTCTACTAATTCATCATATCCTTCTTTACGTTGAGAAAGGATGATCATGAAAACACCAAAGGCTAATAAAACAAGGCCGGTATACCGATTTATGCTTTCGCCTGTTTCTAATTGTGTGGTAGCAAAAAAACTGTATACTAACAGTAACAAGCCGATAATGGTAAAGAACAGTCCTATAACAAAACGTAAGTCCAATAAGCGTTTTTGCATGTTACTCAATTTAATAGAAAATAATATTAAGGATGGTCGTAATTACTAATACAGTTATACCTAACCAGAGGGGGTTCTTATACCAGACTTTGGCTTTATCGGTTTGTTTAGGGGTAAGGCTATAAACCAGGCCTATCAGTTCATCATCCTTTTTAGGGCGGGTAAACAAGCTTACCAGTACTGTTATAATAAAACAAACAAGGAAAGCAATACCTGCAATGTTGAACGCCTGGCTGGTGCCGGAATAGAACTCATGGACATTAGTGATCCAACCGCCTTTTCCTTCAGCAACGGTCAAACCATGCGTAAGCGCTGCAGCTGCAGTACCGGAAACCAATCCCCAGAAGGCGCCATTGGCGGTAGTGCGCTTCCAGAACATACCTAAAAAGAAAGTAGCAAAGAGCGGAGCGTTTACAAAAGAGAAAACCAATTGTAGCAAATCCATAATGCTATTGAACCCGCGGGCTACATAGGCGGTGGCAACAGAAATTAGAATACCCACAACAGTGGTAGCCTTACCTACCATGAGGTAATGGCGTTCCGAAGCATTGCGGCGGATGTGCGACTGGTAGATGTCAAAAGTCCAAACGGTGTTAAAGGCTGTTACATTTCCCGCCATTCCTGACATAAAAGAAGCAATTAATGCAGTTATACCCACTCCAAGGATACCACTAGGATAAAGATTTTGCAGCATTACGGGTAAGGCCATGTTGTAGTTGACACTACCGCTGGCATCGGTTGGTAACGCATAACTGTCTGAACCTTTTTGTAGAGCCAATAGTATGATACCGGGTAAGATCACAACGATTGGCATTAAGATCTTAGGGACAGCCGCAATGATAGGTGTGCGTTGGGCTTCATTTAAGTTGCGGGTGATCATAGCACGCTGTACCACCAGGAAGTCGGTACACCAATAGCCAAAGGCAAGAACGAACCCTAGGCCAAATACTAGGCTAAACGCATCTACCCCCATAGGGTTGGTAGAGGGGCTGGCCATGCCTTTCCATAAATGTAATTTAGCGTTGTCTACATTTTGCATGATGCCTTCCCAGCCACCAGCACGATCTATACCTATGATTACGATTGGAAGTATACCTAGTACAATTAAGAAGAACTGAAGTACTTCATTATAGACGGCACTAGTAAGTCCGCCCAGGTAGGTATAGACTAATACAATACCCGCGGCCAACCAGATGGAGACGTTAAAATCCCACCCTAATATGACTTCCATTAAGAGAGCCAAGGCATATAAGGAAACGCCGGATGAAAAAACGGTCATGGCGGCAAAAGAAACGGCATTGAACGTTCGGGTCTTTTCATCAAAACGCAGCTTTAAATATTCCGGTACTGAGCGGGCCTTACTGCCATAATAAAAGGGCATCATAAATATTCCCAGGAAGATCATGGCAAAGGCAGCACCCAACCAATAAAAGTGGGTGGTGTACATACCATATTTGGCCCCATTGGCAGCCATACCCAATACTTCCTGGGCTCCCAAGTTAGCAGAAATGAAAGCCAGCGACGCAATCCACAAGGGAATATTGCGATTGCTCATGAGGAAGTCATTGCCGGTTTTTACCCGCCGTTTTAACAGGACGCCAATGCCGATCACAAAAACAAAGTAGATGACAATAATGAGGTAGTCAATTATCTGAAGATTCATAAGGTTTATTTGTTGGAGTAATAAGGACTAGCCCGAAAGTTACATAAACAAGCCATTACTTGTTCTTTAATTCAAAGTTGTCAAATACGCCTACCCGTGTGCTATCGCCTTTTGCAAAAAGTCCTACTCTTACGGCTCTATCCCAAGGAGGCAGGTAGGAACCATTGATTGGTGTAAGATTTAGCTTTTTGAGATCTTTACCGGAAGGACTATAAAGGAATGTAATGTTCTTGCCTTCTCTAACCTGCACACCCATTGTAAGGCTTTGGGTATTAGAAAGGCTTCGGCTTATTAAAGTAGATTTTTTGCCGCCTTTAATTTGTACAATTAGCAGCTTGCCTTTATCGTAATAAAGCGAAATGACATTTTTCTCATCGCCAATTAAACCTATGCCTGTAGCCGCTGAGGCTTTCTGTACACTCACTGTTGTAGTGGCAGTATAATTACCAGAAATGGTTTTATGGCCAATAAAAGATCCGGGATAGGAAGGTGAAGCCGATAAATACAATGCACTTCCCTTAAAGGTAAATTGCGGCTTTTCAAACACACTCCATTGCCAATGAGTAGCCATTTTTTCGTTTATAAAATCATACGAGCTTTTATATAATGGGGCATTTGGTTTTGGTTCAGACGGTTTTACAAACTTTATCCAGCTATCGGGTGTAATGGTATATTCAATTAGTAATCCTTGTCTACCTGTATAAACACTGCTAGCCTTGTTGTACGCATGAAAGAGGAAATAATGTTTGCCCTCTTTTGCAACAGGAGTTCCGTGTCCAGGGCATATCCATTCTCCCCCTCCCACTAAAATGGGGTTCCCGGAATATTTTTCCCATGGCCCTAATAGACTCTTTGAGCGGGCAATACCTGTAGCATAGGTACAAGCACCGCCACAGCAACCATTGGCAGCATAAAAGGCATAGATATAATCGCCATGACGTATCATAGAAACACCTTCAACCAAATTGCCTTCCCAAGGAACGGAATTATGGAAAAGCTCTTTCTTTTCACCTATTAGTCCAGTTCGATCTTCTTTCATCTCCATTGCCCAAATAGAGGTAGGCTTTTTTACACTGTTGCCATCTTCTTTCCAAACTAAATAAAGCTTTCCATCATTATCTCTCATGGGAAAGGCATCTATCGAACCAACTTCCTGGCACATGATAGGGCCAAGATCTGTATAAGGACCTTCTGGTTGATCGGCGCTGGCTACACCTATACAGAGATTACCACCTTTTTTATGTGCGGAGTAATATATATACACTTTGTTGTTATCGTAAGATATTTCAGGTGCCCAGAAGTAGTAATCTGCCCATTGGGGCAAGTTGGTAAAAACATTAGATACAACTTGCCAGTTTATAAGATCTTTAGATTTGAGAATGGGAAAGGCTGGAGCCCAATTCGAAGTAGTAGCAGTGGCCCAATAAGTATCTCCAATTTTTACAACTGAAGGATCGGGATAATCGCCGCGTAATACAAGTTGTTGACTCCACGAGCAAATTGGAAACAACATTATTAGGAATAAAGTGTTTATCAATTGCTTCATAAATAAGCTTTGTTTATGAGGTCTACATCTTTGTTAACTGCATAGGAAGTTCTATACTGAGATGTTATTGGTTTCTAACTGAAAACTTGTAAATAGATGATGTTTTATAAGTTTGTCCAGGATTAAGTATTGTGCTAGGGAATGTAGGCTGATTGGGCGCATCCGGAAAATGTTGTGTTTCCAAACAAAAAGCAGTACGGAAGTCATCTTTGCTTCCTCCTTTAAACGTGTTTTTGGATTGCATGAAATTGCCACCATAAAACTGTATACCCGGCTCTTGGGTATACACATCCATCACGATACCGGATTGATCACCAATAGCCGTTGCGGCGTGTTTAATAGAACCGTTATTACCTTTCAATACAAAATTGTGGTCGTATCCATTACCATATTTTAATTGTGTATTACTTGCGGTATCAAGCCTTGAGCCTATAGCTGTAAGTTTTGTAAAATCGAAGGGCGTACCTGCAACTGGCTCCAGTTTGCCTGTTGGAATCAACGTAGAATCAACAGGAGTGAATTGGTCAGCATTAATTTGAAGAAGGTGATTATTGACGGTACCACTACCCTCTCCATTAAGATTGAAAAAGGCATGATTGGTAAGGTTGACGATGGTCTTTTTATCAGTCGTGGCTTCATAGTTCATTGTCACTTCATTGTTGTCTGTTAGGCCATAAGTAACCTTTACATTCAAATTACCCGGAAACCCCTCTTCGCCATCCTTAGAAAGATAGGTCAACTCTAAAGTAGAATCATTGAGTTGATGCGCGTCCCATACCACTGCCTGATACCCTTTTTTGCCACCATGCAAGGTGTTGGGGCCATTGTTTGTAAACAGCTTATATTCTTTCCCATCCAACGAAAATTGGCTATTAGCAATACGATTGCCAAAACGTCCAATAGTAGCACCAAAATAGGCTTCTGTTGAGTTGACATAGTCGGCAACGCTGTTGAATCCAACCACTACATCGCGCAACTTTCCATCTTTATCATGCACCAATAAACTAACAAAACGCCCGCCGTAATTCGTAATGGCGAGTGTTAGTCCTTGATTGTTTTTAAGGATAAACAAATCTGTTGGCTTTCCATCTATTGTGTCTATAAATCCTTTTCTGTCTGGAACAAGAGTACTTGTTTGATTTACATTATTCTCCATATTCTTAGTAGCACTGTTATTTGAATAATTTGTATTGTTGTTGCAAGACATAACAACCCAGGCATTAAACAAAAGGGTGATGGCAACTTTTATTTTACTCATAAGCAACCTACTATTAGGGTAAGTATTTTAGTAGCCTTAATGTAATACATGTTTTTAGATTTATAAAGCTTTCGTTATTCCTCAGTTATGGGTATACTGGAAAAAGTATAAATATCTCTCCCGGTTGTTGAGGTTAAAACGTAAAATAAATAAGACAACTTATATTTTAAAGTCAACTTTCCACTCATCCATTACAAATCCTGCTAATCCGTAGACACTTACAGAGGAGTTATAGAGGATATCCTTCTCTACTCCTCCTACCATCCTCCTATATACATTCAGTAAAGGTTCTCTACTGACTCATTATTCATCACTCATTACTCACCACTCACTATTGACCATTCACTCCTGACTATTGACTCATTTACGTCTATAGTAAACTGAATAATAATATGAAGGGATAACAAATAATGTATCATTACCATTATTGGTTATCCCCTCGTATTTTTTGAAACTTTCTTTTTGGAATAAGACACTACAAACGCTTGATCCGAATATTCCGGTACCAAACATTATCGCCATGATCCTGTAAGGCAATCTTTCCCTTTTTAAAGGTGCCAAAGGCAGGCATATCCTTAAACTTGCTTCCTGCAATCATACTTCTCCATTGGTCATCCCACATGGTAGTCGATAGTGTATGCTGACCATTCATATAGAAGTCAAGCTTGCCTTTATTGGCAATAACTTCTACTTCATTCCACTCACCTACCGGCTTTATAGCTTCTTTGGAGGTGATAAGATCATAAAGATCGCCAGCTCTGTGTTTTGTAATCTTGGCATCGGGGTGACCATCCTGGCTTTCTGTGCCATTATCCAACACTTGCATCTCTGGACCCGTATTCCAAGTGCTAGTATACTTCGTATCTTCATTTATATAAAAGATAATACCGCTATTACCTTTCGGAGAAATTTTCCACTCCAGCTTTAAGTCAAAGTTTTCAAATTCTTCATTGGTTACCAGGTCCCCACCCGCCTCTTTATTGGATTTATCAAGGTAAATAGCATTGTCTGATATTTTCCAGGCAGCCCCAGGTGTACTCTTACCATAGGAGTGCCAACCATTTAGGTCACGTCCGTCAAAGAGTGTAATCCATCCAGAGTTTTCAGATGGTGAAGAAGTTGAATCCATAGTGGCTTTTTTAGACGAATGACAAGCCATTATTGAGCTCGCCATTATGATTAAGAGCAGTTTGTACATGGTTTATTTTTTAAGTGACAATACATATTTGACCATAGCCTTAGCATCCTCCTCTGAAATAGCAGGATGTGGAGTCATGGGAATAGTTCCCCAATTACCCGAGCCCCCTTTGATTACTTTATGCGCCAGACTATCTACAGATCCAGGCTTGTCTTTATAACGCTCAGCAATAGCCTGATACGCAGGGCCCGTGGCATTGTCTAGAATCTTATGGCAGGTAAGGCAGTCGCTTTTCCCTACAAGAGCCAAGCCCTTTTCCACCTCCGGATCAGCAGGCGCTTCCGTTGAAGTCGACTCTGAACTGGTCGACTTATCCGTCGTTTTGTTTTCATTACTTCCACAACTGGCAATGAGACCTACAAACGAAAAAATGATCAATGTCTTTTTCATCTTTCTATTGGTTTTGCTTTACAATTTTAAATGATTCCTAAGATCTTTTTATTAAGCACTTCATCTTTACTCACCGCTGCAAAGTCATCAAATGCCTTTTCGGTTACAGGTATGATATGCTTTTTAATAAATTCGGCACCTTCTTTTGCGCCTACTTCAGGGTGTTTAATGCAGCACTCCCACTCCATCACAGCCCAACCTTTATAACCATATTGCGTTAGCTTGCTAAAGACGCCTTTAAAGTCTACTTGCCCATCACCCGGCGATCGATACCTTCCTGCCCGGTTTAGCCAGCTTTGGTAGCCTCCAAATACTCCTTGCTTGCCTGTAGGATTAAACTCCGCATCTTTTACATGAAAGGCTTTAATGCGCTCATGGTAATAATCAATATAGGTCAGGTAATCTAACTGCTGCAATACAAAATGAGAAGGATCATATAACAGGCAAGCACGCGAGTGATGATTTACTTTTTCCAGGAACATCTCATAAGTAACGCCATCAAACAGGTCTTCCCCAGGATGTATCTCATAACAAAGGTCTACCCCATGTTTATCAAATTCATCTAATATAGGTTGCCATCGGCGGGCCAGTTCTGTAAATCCTTCTTCTACTAAACCAGCTGGGCGCTGTGGCCAGGGAAAAGCCGTGTGCCATAACAGGGATCCACTAAATGTTGGACAAGCATTCAATCCTAGATTTTCTGAAGCCTTGGCTGCATATTTTAATTGTTGCACTGCCCACTCAGTGCGGGCTTTGGCATTTCCTCTTACTTCTTCAGGGGCAAAGCCATCAAATAAAACATCGTAGGCGGGGTGAACCGCCACTAACTGACCTTGTAAATGGGTGGCTAACTCGGTTACGACCAAGCCCGCTTCATTTACAATCCCCTTAAATTCATCTGCATAGGTTTTACTTTCAGCAGCCTTTTTCAAGTCAATACATCGGGGATCATTGGTGGGTATCTGTACACCTACAAATCCAAGGCTTTTCGCCCATTTGCATATAGAGGATAACTCATTAAAGGGAGGCTTGTTATCCATGAACTGAGCCAGAAAGATACCGGGTCCTTTGATCGTTTGCATAGTGAATTTATTATCGCTCAAACAAGTTACTATAATTGGAAAATAGAGGGTTTTCTATTAAAGATGAAAAGGTGTCCACTTGATTTCCGACTTTCCTGATGCTATCACACTTTCAATAAATGCCATTCCTCTTACCCCTTCTTCTACACCTGGGTAATCAAGCCATGCTGTATCCGGCTTATTGCCATCCTGGATTGCTAACAGACTCAATGCAAAGTTGCGGTAATGATTGGCGAAGGCTTCAATAAAACCTTCCGGGTGTCCAGATGGAGTTCGTGTATTATGCTTTGCTATATCACTTACATAAGGTGTGCCTGTACGTAATACCTGAATAGGTGCATCAGGCAATTTTAATACTAAAGAATTAGGATCTGTATGTTGCCATTCCAGCCCGCCTTTATCTCCATATACTTTTATGGTCAGGTTATTTTCCTCTCCGCTCAATACCTGCGAGGCTACTAATACCCCGGTGGCACCATTATTAAAACGTAACAACACCGTTCCATCATCATCTAGTCTTCTACCTTCCACAACTATATTTATATCCGCACAGACCTCACTTACACGTAAGCCGCTGATATATTCTGCCAGGTTAAAAGCATGAGTGCCTATATCACCCATAGCACCAGCTATTCCGCTTTTTGATGGATCAGTACGCCACGCAGCTTGCTTTTGTTCTGAACCTTCTAAAAAAGTAGCAAGCCAGCCTTGTGGGTAGGTAACGTATATTTTGCGGATGTTACCTATCGTTCCATTATTTACTAAATAACGTGCTTCTTTTATCATCGGGTAACCCGAGTATGTATGTGTAAGACATAAAGATCTTCCTGTCTGAGCTACGATCTTTTGTAACTCTTTGGCTTCGCTAAGATCAAAGGTCATCGGCTTATCCATCACCACATCAAAACCATTTAGCAAAGCTTGTTTTGCTGGTTCAAAATGCAGGTGATTGGGAGTTACAATGCTTACAAAGTCAATGCGCTGTTCTGCAGGTAACTCCTTTTCTTTACGTACCAATTCCTCAAATGAACCATATACCCGCTCCGGAGCTAATTGTAGCTCCTCACCCATTTGTTTTGATTTATTGGGGTCAGAACTAAAAGCGCCAGCTACCAATTCAATTAAACCATCCATTGTTGCTGCTGTTCGGTGTACGGCACCAATAAATGCGCCTGGTCCACCACCAATCATACCCATCCTAAGTTTTCGCTTCATATTCATCTATCCTTTTTACTTTTAAATGTAACGCTGTTTTGATCTGGTATTGTTACCTGCTTTTGAGCAGAAACGTATTAATAGTGGTAAGCACAAAGTTTAGAATTAATGGAATACTTACTTGCAGATAATATAAGATTGATCGTTTGCATGAGTTACGTTAAGGTTTAAGCGTAAACACCTGAGTGTATAAATCGAGCAAGAAAGTTATAGAAAGATTTTTTCATTTCTTAGTTTTCTAAACTGCAGAGTGTGGATTGTTATCCAAAAAAGATACTATATTTAAGAGCTCTTGTCGATGCTTGCTGATAGTATAATACCCGTAGACAGGAAATCGTGCAATGGAAGCTTTATAGTATAGTAAACGATCTGCTTGAGCGTTTACGTATCATTAGCAAGTATTTTAAATAATCCAATAGTTCCTGAGAAAACCAGCGTCAATCTATTTTATTGTTTGAAATATGAATCCTATTAACCGTAACCAGTTATTTGTTGCCAGTTGCATGGCCCTCTTGGTCACCTCTCTATCCTTTGGTATTAGAGCAGGCATTCTCAACACACTTGGATCAGAGTTTAATCTTACAGCCTCTCAATTGGCTAGTATTGCCGGCACGGCCTTTTGGGGTTTTCCACTGGCTGTTATTATTGGCGGCTTCTTAGTAGATATAATAGGAATGAAACGTCTATTAGTACTGGCCTTTCTATTACATCTAGCTGGTATTATACTTACAGTTTTTGCTAAGGGCTATTCAAGTCTATTTATTTCAACCTTATGCATAGGCTTAGCAAATGGTACAGTAGAAGCGGCTTGTAATCCATTGGTAACGGCATTATATCCCGAAAACAAAACCACTAAACTGAATCACTTTCACCTTTGGTTTCCCGGTGGTATAGTCATAGGCTCTTTAATTGTTTATTTGACCAATAAAGCATTCACACTCACAGGACCCATCAATTTATGGCAATTGCAAGTAGGTGTTATGCTTATACCAGCATTGATTTATGGCTATCTTTTCTCTAAGCTTCATTTTCCTGTAACAGAACGCGTTGCAGCAGGTGTTTCTACCAAAGAAATGTATGCATCGCTGTTAAATCCGCTATTTATTTTCATGATTGTTTTAATGTTCGGTACTGCTATTACAGAGTTGTTTACCGGGCAATGGATAGACGTGCTACTGAAAAACGTTACCGACAATGCCTTGCTTTTATTAACAATAGAAACAGGTATCATGGTGCTCGGTCGCGGCTTGGCAGAACCAGTTGTTCATCGCTTTTCACCACAGGGGGTGTTGCTTATTTCAGCCATCCTTTCAGCCCTTGGTTTATATATTTTAGGTCATTCAGCTGGGGGAATGCTGTTTGTTGGGGCCATCATTTTTGGTATGGGCGTTTGTTATTTCTGGCCTACTATGTTGGGTTTTGTAGCTGAAAACCTCCCTAAAACGGGTGCTGTTGGTTTAAACCTTATGGGGGGGGCCGGCATGTTTGCGGTATCCATTTATATGTCGTTCATGGGTGGCTATTATGACCGCCTCATCGCTTCAAAGCTTCCTGCAGGTGCTGAAATGAGTGCATATGCCAATGCAGCTGCGGGCACGGATATGGCCAACACCTATAGTGAAGCACGCAAAGTAGCAGGTCCTGAAATTATTAATGTCACATTAATAATCCCTATTGTCCTCATTCTGGCCTTTACTGTTTTGAATCTATACATGCGCAATCGTGTTAAAATGCATAAGAAAGAAATTCTAAAAACCGCATAAAACTTCCTCCTGTGAATAGACGAAACCTGATACGTAACCTTTCCCTTAGCGGTTTGGCTTTTACTTCATTCAATGCTTTTTGTGCACCACGTAACAGCACCTCACCGGCTAATTCAAGTGGCCGCATCAAGCATTCTGTTTGTCGCTGGACATACGGCTTCCTTTCACTTGAAGAGCTCTGTAAAACGGTTAATACCCTTAGCTTTTCGGCAATCGATCTTGTTGGCCCCAAAGACTGGCCCACACTAAAGAAATACGGTATACACTCCTCCATGTGCAATGGGGCAGAAATTAGTCTTACAGAAGGCTGGAATAATAAACAAAACCATTCTACGCTTTTAAAGAACTATCAAACGCATATCGATCTGGTTGCAGATGCCGGTTACACCAACTTGATTTGCTTTAGTGGCAACCGCAAAGGCATGGATGATGAAACAGGCTTACAGAACTGCGCAGAGGGATTAAAAAAACTTATGAGCCAGGCCGAGAAGCGCGGTGTGATCATCCACATGGAATTATTGAATAGCAAGGTGGACCATAAAGACTACATGTGCGATCATTCACCCTGGGGCGTTGAACTCTGTAAACAAATTGGCTCACCTAACTTCAAATTGCTCTACGATATCTATCATATGCAGATCAATGAAGGCGATGTTATTCGAACCATTCAGAATAATCATGATTGCATAGGGCACTATCATACGGCAGGGGTACCTGGTCGACATGAAATTGATGAAAGCCAGGAGTTATACTATCCTGCTATCATGAAAGCAATTGCAGACACAGGTTTTAAAGGTTATGTAGCGCAGGAGTTCAGTCCTACTGGAGCAGATGCTACTGCTAAAATCGCCGCACTTAAAAAGGCCATCCAAATTTGTAGTGTCTAGAAGATTTACCTTTTACTGAGGTTATTTAGAATTAGTTTAAATATACAGAACTCATAAAATAAAAACGTACACGTATGCCTGAAAACACTTTCGACGCCATTGTAGTAGGATCCGGAATTAGTGGAGGTTGGGCTGCTAAAGAACTGACTGAGAAAGGACTAAAAGTTTTACTCTTGGAAAGAGGAAAAAATATTGAACATGTAAAGGATTATGTAAACACCAATAAAAATCCTTGGGAGTATCCACACCGCGGTGGTCGTACGCAGCAGATGATTAAGGATTATCCTGTTTTGAAACGCGATTATCCACTGAACGAAGTGAATCTCGACTGGTGGGCTTCCGATAAGGATTGCCCCTATACAGAGGTCAAACGTTTTGATTGGTTTAGAGGTTACCAGGTAGGTGGACGCTCTTTACTTTGGGGGCGCCAAAGTTACCGTTGGAGCGATATCGATTTTGAAGCCAATGCCAAAGATGGAATTGCTACAGACTGGCCCATTCGTTATAAAGACATTGACCCTTGGTACACCTACGCAGAAGGTTTCGCCGGTATTAGTGGTTCTATGGAAGGGTTGCCCCAATTGCCAGACGGGAATTTCTTACCTGCCATGGAGATGAATTGCGTGGAGAAGGATGTTGCTGCTCGTATTAAGCAACAGTATAGTGGTAAAAGATCAATGATCATTGGCCGTACAGCTAATATTACGCAACCGCGTCCTGAGCAAAATCGTACCAATTGCCAATACAGAAATAAATGCTGGAATGGTTGTCCATTCGGCGGATACTTTAGTACACAATCGGCTACACTGCCCGCCGCATTGAAAACGGGCAACCTTACGCTTCGCCCTTTTTCTATTGTTACAGAAGTGCTCTATGACAAAAACACGAAGAAAGCAAAAGGAGTTCGTGTATTAGATGCCGAGACCAATAAGACCTACGATTACTTTTCTAAGATCGTTTTTTTAAATGCTTCTACATTAAATACCACTTGGATCTTAATGAACTCAGCTACAGATATCTGGCCGGGAGGTTTAGGAAGCTCTAGTGGTTCATTGGGCCATAACCTTATGGATCACCACCTGGGAGTTGGCGCCGGCGGCTGGGTTGAAGGTTATGAAGACAAATATTATTACGGTAAACGACCGAATGGAATTTATATCCCCCGCTATCAAAACCTGTTTGGAGATAAACGCGACTATCTACGCGGTTTTGGTTATCAGGGTGGTGCAAACCGTGAAGGTTGGGGACGCGAAGTTGCAGAATTCAGCATTGGTGCCGAATTCAAAGAAGCAATAACTGAACCTGGTCGCTGGACATTTGGTATTGGTGGCTTTGGAGAGATTCTGCCTTATCATGATAATAAAGTTTCCCTAGATAAAACAAAGAAGGACAAATGGGGTTTACCCGTCTTGGCTATCGACTGCGAGTTAAAAGAGAATGAACTCAAAATGCGTAAGGATATGATAGCAGACGCCGTTGAAATGCTAACCAAAGCAGGTGTAAAAGGGGTTTATGAACGTAATGGCGACGGCACCATGGGACGCGGTATCCATGAGATGGGAACTGCACGCATGGGGCGCGATCCTAAATCTTCTGTTCTAAACGAGTGGAACCAGGTATGGGATGCCAAGAATGTTTTTGTAACTGATGGTGCATGCATGACTTCAGCTGCTTGTGTGAACCCTTCTTTGACCTATATGGCATTAACAGCGCGTGCTTGTGATTTCGCAGTAAAAGAACTAAAAAAACAAAACCTTTAATATGGAGGAAAAAGCCCTTACAGCAGACCATAATGCATCAAGGCGTAGTTTTATACGCAACACAGCTATAACCGCTGCCGGTTTCTTTATCGTGCCCCGCCATGTACTCGGTAAAGGTTTTATTGCACCAAGTGATAGATTGTTGATTGCTGGTATTGGTGTTGGTGGCAAAGGAGAAAGCGACATCATGAGCTTTTCTAAAAGTGGCAAGGCCGATATTGCCTTCCTCTGCGATGTAGATGACCGCCGGGCTGCAAATTCTGTTAAGGCATTTCCTAAAGCCAAGTATTACCAGGATTGGCGTGAGCTATTGGATAAGGAAGCTAAAAATTTCGATGCCGTCTCTGTCTCCACACCAGATCATAACCACGCAGCTCCTACCCTTGCCGCTATGCAATTGGGTAAGCATGTTTATGTACAAAAGCCATTAACACACGATATATACGAGGCCCGCATACTAACGGAAGCTGCTAAACGCTATAAAGTGGTTACCCAAATGGGAAATCAAGGTGCCTCTGGCGATGGCGTACGCCAATTAATGGAATGGTACGATGCGGGAGTTATTGGTAATGTACACACGGTTTATTGTTGGACAAACCGCCCTGTGTGGCCACAAGGCATTCCCTGGCCTTCAGCAAAAGCACCAGTGCCTCAGGGTCTGAACTGGGACTTATGGCTTGGAACAGCCCCTTATAAGGATTACGTAGAAAAACTGGTTCCTTTTAATTGGCGTGGCTGGTGGGATTATGGCACAGGAGCTTTGGGCGATATGGGCTGTCATATAGTAGAACCTGCCTTTAGAGTGTTAGGCCTTCAATATATCAATGATGTACAAGCCAGTGTCGGTGCCGTATATGTTGATGAGTTTAAGCGTGGCGAATTTCCAGAAAGCTTCCCTCCTTCCAGTCACATTACTATGAATTTTCCAAAAACACCCAAAACAAAGGATCGTGTTACACTGCACTGGATGGACGGTGGTATACAGCCTGAACGCCCCGAAGAATTGGGCGCGAATGAATTGTTTGGAGATGGTGGTAATGGTACCTTGTTTATTGGAACAAAAGGTAAAATGATGTGCAGTACTTATGGGGCAAATCCACAATTATTACCTACCAGCAAAACAGCTCAGGTAAAAGTGAAACAACGCTATGAGCGCGTACCCGGAGGCGCTGAAGGACATTATGCGCAATGGGTGGAAGCTTGTCTGGCGGGTTATGGTAATAAGCAAGTAAGTGCTCCTTTTGAAACTGGGGGGCCTTTAACCGAAGCTTTACTAATGGCCAATCTGGCTATAAGGGCTTATGATGTAAAACGTCCAAAAACAGATGGTAAAGGTTTTAATTATCCTGGTCGTAATATCAAGCTGCTTTGGGATAAAGACGCTATGAAAGTGACGAATCTCGACGACGTTAACCAATATATTAAAAGAGAATATCGTCAAGGCTACAGTCTGACTTTATAAATTTTAAACAACACACTATGGAACGCAGAGAAGCGGTAAAATATATAAGCATACTTCTGGGTGGCGCCCTTATAGGTGGGGATTCCTTTCTATTAGGTTGCAAATCAAATACAGGAAAGGAAATGGAGTTCTCTCCAGATCAGATTGCTTACCTCGATGAAATTGCTGACACAATAATTCCAACAACCAGTTCCCCCGGCGCCAAGGCCGCTAAAGTTGGTCAGTTCATGACAATAATGGTGAATGATTGTTATGAAGCCGGAGATCAAAAAGTGTTTAAAGAGGGCATGCAAATGCTGAATAAAGCAAGTAAGGAAAAGTATAGCAAGGAATTTATACAACTCTCACCTGCCGAAAGAAAAGAGTTTTTGATCACCTTAGATAAAGAAGCCAAAGCCTACCAGGAAAAAGTAAAAGCCTTTAATGATAAAGAAAACGCGAAAGAGGTCGAGGCACGCAATTCAGGTAAGAAGTACGAGCGACAAAAAATGTCACCTCATTATTTTACTATGATGAAGCAGCTCACGTTATTAGGCTATTTCACATCAGAAATTGGCTGTACACAAGCCCTCCGTTACAATCCGGTTCCTGGTAAATTCGAAGGTTGCGTGGATTATAAAAAAGGCGATAAAGCTTGGGCATAAAAAATTGACCTATGACGTACAATAGAAGATCGTTTATTAAAACAATGGGAATCACAGGCGCAGGCGTTGCACTAAGCAGCTTATTGCCTGCCTGCGGAGCTGTTTCAAAGACGAATGCTAAATACAAAGATTTTGGCCTTGGCCTATACACATTGCGTGATCAATTGCATGCCGATCCTAAGGGCACATTAACACAGGTGGCCTCTTATGGGTATAAACTGATAGAAAGTTTTGAAGGGGATAAAGGGATTTTTTGGGGAATGAAGAATACAGAGTTCAAAAGTCTAATGGACGGTTTAGGGATGAAGATCGTTTCCAGTCATTGTGATATCAATAAAGACTTTGAACGTAAAGCAGCGGAAGCTGCAGAGATCGGCATGTCCTATTTGGTCTGTCCATGGTTGGGACCACAAAAAAATCTGGATGATTTCAAGCGGTATGCCGATGCGTTTAATCAGCGTGGTGAGGTGTGTCGGAAAAATGGAATTCGCTTTGCTTATCACAATCACGATTACAGCTTTATGCCACTGGAGGGTCAGTTGCCACAGGATGTATTAATGCAACAGACAGATAAAAGTCTGGTAGACTATGAAATGGACATTTATTGGGTGGTTGTTGCTGGGCAAGATCCTGTTTCCTGGTTGTCTAAATATCCGGGACGTTTCCGCCTTGCCCATGTAAAAGATCGTAAAAAAGAGGCTACAGCTAACGAAAAGAATGCTTTTGTAATGTTGGGAACAGGAAGCATCGACTTCGAAAAACTCTTTAGTAATGCAGCTGCTAATGATATTAAATACCGCTTTGTGGAGCAAGATACAGTTGTAAATGCAACACCCATGGAAGCGGTAAAGGCAAATGCCGAATACATGAAAAAGCTTACAGTTTAACGCCTGTTTTTTAAACTATCAGCTAAAGACAGACTATCCACAGTCTGTCTGTTTTCTAATGAAATACTGTTAGTAGTATCGGGTATATTACCATTTACATTTTCAACATTGGTAAGATTTGGCGACGACTCCGTTGTTGTCGTTGTAGTATTTTTATTCTTGCAGCTAAGCAAGATCCCTGTCATTAATACGCCAATCAGATACTTGGTCATAATTACTTCTTTTGAAGGAGTATTGAATGCAATTTTATTACCAAATGCTCTCACTCTCCAATAAATGCTTCTTTGCTAAAAGTCAAACAGCAGAGTGGTACAGCGCCTGCCGTTTCTTCGCATAGCAGCTGTTTATATCATCTTTGTTCCTTGCAATCAACGCTTAGAAGTGTACGCGTAAAACGACCCACCTATCCTAAACAATACCCAAAGCAGCGGAGTGCTGCTGTGCGTGGGTGGCCCGGCAGCCGGAGGCGCATTGGCGGTCCCGCAGGTGCGGGATTGATTTTTTTGCTCACCCCCTGAGCGTAGTCGAAGGGTTTCATCAAGGAAAAAAGTTGAAAAGATAGAGGTAAGAAGGACCAGCAAGAACTAAAAGCCTCTTGGTGTTATAAAGATTGCTGAGCTTGAACGAATTTTTCACCGCATATTTTGATAATAAACCATTGTTACATTTTTAGGATATAGCAACTTGCACATTTCTTATAATTGACAAATGAATAGGATTTGTTTACTGTTGATGATGTCGCTATTGCTTACTGTATCTACTTTTGCACAGACCAAGGATTCAGTAATAAGCAGGAAAAAATATTTTACCAAATCGCTAACCGGATCAATTACACTCGATGGTATACCCTCTGAAGAAGCATGGAATGCGGTAGAATGGGGTGGCGATTTTATTCAAAACCAACCGCATGAAGGCGATGCGCCCTCCCAGCAAACCAACTTCAAAATCCTCTACGACGATAAATTTCTCTATATAGCCTATCGCTGTTTTGATCAGGCCCCCGATTCAATCATTAGGCGCTTAAGCCGCCGTGATGAATTTCCTGGCGATTGGGTGGAGATTAATATAGACAGCTACCATGACCTGCGTACTGCATTCTCATTTACCCTTTCTGTTTCAGGTGTTCGTGGCGATGAATTTGTTTCAAACGATGGTAATAACTGGGATGCCAATTGGAATCCTATCTGGTATGCAAAAACACACATAGATGATAAGGGTTGGACCGGTGAATTAAAAATACCGCTCAGCCAATTGCGTTATGGAAATGAACCTGAAAAGGTTTGGGGCTTTCAAATAACCAGGCGGTTGTTCCGAAAAGAAGAACGTTCCATCTGGCAGCCTATCCCTCAAAGCTCGGGGCAATGGGTAAGCCGCTTTGGAGAACTGCATGGCTTAAAAAATATTCCCTTTCACCGGCAGGTAGAAATTGCTCCTTATGTAACTGCTCAGCTTGATAAATATAAAAGTGTACCGGGTAATCCTTTTGCAGATGGTACAGATACTCGCCTGTCAGCTGGGGTTGATGGCAAAGTAGCAGTTACAAACAATCTGATCATGGACTTTACCATTAACCCCGACTTTGGACAGGTAGAAGCCGATCCATCTCAAGTGCGCATAGATGGCTTCCAAAACTTCTTTGAAGAACGTAGGCCATTTTTCATCGAAAGCAGGAACATATTTGATTACCAATTGACTGGGTCTGAAGCAGGGGGTGATTATGATGCCGACTTATTATTCTACTCCCGTCGTATTGGAAGTTCCCCTCATGGCTATCCAAATGTAGCAAATGGCGAATATGTGGACATGCCGCAGTATACATCTATCCTGGGTGCTGCTAAGTTCAGTGGTAAAACAAAAAAAGGCCTCAGTATTGGCATATTGGAAAGTGTTACCCAACGAGAGTTCGCTACTATAGACGATTCTGGTGAAAAGAGGAAAGAATTGGTAGAGCCACTTACTAATTATTTTGTAGGTCGGCTACAGAAAGATTATAATGGCGGTAATACCATTGTCGGTGGTATTATTACCAATGTTAAGCGGGAGAATGGGCTAGAACAGTATTTACATAATAGTGCTACTTCAGGTGGCGTCGATTTCCTGCATTACTGGAAAAACCGCACCTGGTATATCCGTGGAAACATGGTGTTTAGCAATGTGCAAGGAACTAAAGAAGCAATATTACAAACACAAACAGCATTTGAGCACCTCTTCCAACGCGAAGGTGCAAGCGAAGTAACTCTGGATAGCAGTAAAACCTCTTTAACCGGTGTTGGTGGTACTATTCGCTTTGGAAAAAGTGGTGGCAAGTCTGGTAAGATAGGTCAGGTATTTCGTTTTGAAACAGGCATTACCTTCCGTTCTCCCAGCTTGGAGCTAAATGACATTGGCTTTATGCTAACCACCAATGAGATTAATCATTTTACCTGGGCGGGTGTCCAGTTCCAAAGGGCCTTCTCCATATTCCGCAATGCACGGATAAACTATAACCATTGGTCTCGCTGGGACTACGGTGGAAAGTTTCTCTACCAGGCATTTAACATGAACACTCACGCTACTTTTAAAAACAACTGGCAAACGGGAACTGGCGTAACCTGGAACCCTTACGATGTTTCCAATAATGCACTGCGGGGAACTGTTGCTATGCGCAGGCCTGCAGGTATTGGTCACAGTTTGTACGTTGTAAGCGACACACGTAAAAAAGTATATGTAAGTCCGGATATTTTTAACTTCTGGGGTTTTAATAAAGAGCTTAAAATAACCGAGCTAAACCTTTCCCTTACATTTCAGCCTATCAATGCATTACGCGTTAGCTTAGCAGGTAGTTACGCTTATAACTATCGAAAACAAGATCAGTTCGTAAGTAATGTAAATTTTAATAATGGTATCCGCTCCATTGTAGGTGAGGTAAAACAAAAAACAATTCGTTTTACGGGTCGGCTTACCTATAACATTACCCCCGATTTAACGCTACAGTATTACGGGCAGCCATTTATAACCAGGCCCATCTATAGTAACTTCGCCTACGTATCAGACCCATTAGCTAAAAAGTACAACGATCGGTTTCACCAGTATAAATCCAATCAGATTAGCTTTAATAATGAACAGTATTCGGTAGATGAAAATGGAGATGGTACCCCTGATTACAGTTTTAGTAAGCCAGATTTTAATTTTGTACAGATGCGCTCCAACTTAATCATACGTTGGGAGTACAAAGCAGGTTCAGAGCTTTACTTAGTTTGGGCACAGGGCACAACACCAGATGTGGCTTCTGATCTGACATCCCCTCTAACACAGAGTTTATTTAATAATGCATTTAATAACAGTGCTCGAAACAGTTTTTTAATAAAATGGACCTACCGCTTCTTAAAATAAACGAATAGCATTTCAACCGGTAGTTGCTAAATGTAACTGCCGGTTGAAATTATCTTCTTAGTAAAAATTGCGTTTATCTTTTTCTATTGATTTACCTTCCAGAGGCAAACTGTATTATCCGCACTGCCACTTGCTATCCAGTGCCCATCAGCACTATAGTCAACACCATTTACATCGTTGGCATGTTGCATGAAAGTTTGTAATAAGTGTCCGGTTTTTATATCCCAGAGGCGCATCGATATACCTTTATTACGGTGAGAATCGCCAAAGAGGTGCTGAAAGAACTCGCCTATGGTTGTTTTATCACTTCCCCCTCCTACTAATCTTTTGTCATCCGGACTAAATGCAACGGTGTGTTGATGTTCATCGCCAGTAGAAAGAGTTTGGAGCAATCGGCCGTCTTGTACATTCCAGACTTTAAGAGTAGCATCGTCAGCGGCACTGGCTAAAAGCTGGCCACTATTACTAAAGGCAATGGAAACAACAGCTTCTGAATGACCTGACAAAGTGCGTAATAGGTTACCATCAGGTATACTCCACAGCTTAATATCGCTATCAAAGCTACTACTGGCTAGTGTTTTACCGTCCGGACTAAATTGAACACTCCATATATTACGGTCATGTGCTTTTATTGTTTTTAATAAGGCCCCTGATTCTGGGCTCCATAACCGGATGCATTTATCTTCTCCCCCGCTGGCAATAAGTTTTTGGTCGGGACTAATGCTCACTGTCCACACTGTGCCTTTATGCCCGGTAAACTCTTTTATTAATTTCCCATCAGCTATTTTCCATAGTCGTACTTTTTCGTCATAGGCAGAGGTGACCAAATAGTTGCCATCACGACTAAACTCAAGATTGGTTACACCAATCGGATGCTTTAAGATCACTCGAATCCTACCTGTTTCTCTTTCACGAATGATCACTGTGCTATCAATACTGCAGCTGGCTAAAAGTTTATCATCTGGACTAAATTCCACTTTCCATATACTTTCTGTATGTTCTTCAAATTTTCGATTTAAGCTGGCAACACTTCCGGTTATTTGTTTTACTGGAGATGAAGAGGATAAGAAAATAAGGATGCTTGCTATAGTAATAAATGCCAATGATAGGATTACTTGAATCTTTCGACGTTTAGTTTTTTGAGGAATCATATGAACTCGTTTAAGTAAATGTGTAATTAGAATAATAGCCAACCATCAAAGGTTAGGGCAAATACATAGTTGTCAGGATAGCAACGCTTTCCTGTAGTATAGGTTAAGTAAGCTTTGTTTTGCTATTTATAGCACAAAGGATTTTATAAAGCACTGCGCAGTATTTCCTACAGGGCAATAAGAATTTTAAACGCCCTAAAGTGTTTATAAACAAGCTTGTAAATTGAATAATGTACTATCCTTCTTTTCTATATTCCAGAATATCGCCTGGCTGACAGTCTAATTCTTTGCAGATAGCCTCCAATGTAGATAAGCGTATAGCTTTTACTTTGCCAGTTTTTAAAATAGATAAGTTCACGGGTGTAAGGCCAATTCTTTCTGCCAATTCATTGCTCTTCATTTTGCGCTTGGCCAACATTACATCTAGGTTGATAACAATTGACATATTATAAGGTTAGATCCTGTTCTTCTTGTAAAACCAATCCCTGTTTAAAAATAGCAGCTATAAAGTAGGCAAAAACGCCGATCACAAAGTGTAAAAGTGTAATACGAACAATGTCTAGTAATTCATTGCCAAAAACGATCAACAAAAAAATAAAAACAAACGGAACAATGATGTTGGTTAAATAAAAACGTGTCAAGCGCACAACACCCTTAGGCGTAAATAGTCTAGGCTGTTTAAATGCATGAAAAACGTCGGCTAGTAACCATAGAAATAAGCCATAAAAAGCCAACATCATTAAATAGCTGACTAAATAGGAACTTGTATAATCGCCTAGCAAAAAGGTCGTCTGTGTAAATGGAAGAAACAGCTTAAAGGATCCATCTTCTAATACACGAAAAGGCAAAGAAAATGAAGAGTTCATTTCATAAAGCAATATAGTAGCTGTCGCATACACAGTTATTGACAGGACCATTACTGAAAAAATACGCGATAAGTAATATAAAATGCCAGCCAATAGTCGTACAGATCTCATATCCCCCATATTTAAGTCAAAGATATATTAATTATCGAAATACGATAATTAAGTATTGAAATATTTTAATGAAAATTGAAAAAGATCATCAGTTTAACCTTATAAGCCTGTAGCTAAATTGTAGACTTTTAAGGGTTTTAATGGGAGAACTACAACTATAAAACACCAGATATTATATTTTACAACAATTAAGACTGAAGGGAAGTAGTATAGGTCTCATTTTTGAGTAAGAATAGTAAGTTCGAGCAATAATGTTGAGCTATTCTTAATTTAAATAGTTGATATGTCTACAAAGCAATTAACAACACAAGGTTTCAAAGATTTGGTATTTAACTACGACAAGGACCAGGAATGGAAATTTAAAGGTGATGTTCCTGCTATTATTGATTTTTATGCAGACTGGTGCGGGCCTTGTAAAACAGTAGCCCCTATCCTTGACGAATTAGCAAAAGAATACGATGGAAAATTGAATATTTATAAAGTAGATACAGAAGCCGAAGAAGAGTTGTCGTCCATATTTGGGATTCAAAGTATTCCCACACTTTTGTTTATACCGCTTTCAGGCGCACCAATGTTACAAAAAGGAGCTATTCCCAAAAACGCATTTAAGGAAGTAATAGAAAATCGCTTATTACAAAGCAAAGAGAGTTAAATGATCAATTATGAGTAGAGAAATAATTACTTTATTTCTCTACTCATTTTACCGCATTAGACACTATCTTATGTGATAAAATATTTAAACCAACACTAAGAATGATTCATTAATAGGCTTTAGACTGTTTAAGCCCGCAGTTGAGACTTGCAAAAGAAAATGCCATAGAAGAGTATCTAAAAAATCAAAAAACTTCCAGTCCCGCTAACTCCCAATCACTAATTCCAAATTCCTTCTCTTCTCAAATCACAATTCCCTTCCTTTTGCCTTGAGGATTGAACAATTCCTTCCTAATTACTCATTATTTCTCCTTCCTTGTTCATATTCTTTCCCTTGTCAACTTATTAACCTGTCAACCAAAATCGGCCATCCGCCTTCCTCCTCTAATCCATTTTCCCTGTGCCCCTCCCTGTCTCAGTGCCACTGTAGTTCCCATTCCGCACCAATTGGCGCCATCTGCAGGACACTTATGCGTGGGTGCTTCCCTTTAGGGGCTGGGGGTGTGCCTAGTCTGTGGGTTTCTTGTACCTTATCTGTACCTAGTCTGTGGGTCTCCTGTACCTAGTCTGTACCTCTTCTGTACCTCTTCTGTAGGTAAGTCCGTACCAACTGCACAGATAAAGCCTTCTACCTGCCTTCCACATTCACTACTCCTCCTACCATCCTCCTATACACATTCACTACGGACTCCCTAACTCACCACTCACCATTCACCACTGACTTACTGAGTATTGACTTTTCCCTTCTGTGGACTTTCGACTGTAGACTCCTCTCGTAGCCCCACCTCTCAAAGCTCAATTTCGTAACGCCAATTCTTTATGTATCAGTTTTTTCCATTCTTCTATTGGCTTAAATGGTCCAAATTGATGTTGATGCTGTGTAAAGGGATCTGCATAAGGACCAAAAGGAAAATCAATAGGTTTTTTTGTCATATCTGGCCAGTCAGCCCGTTGATCCATATGAGGTCGCGGTTGTGAATTCACAAACGCCGCTACATCCCAGGCTTCTTCATCTGTAAGTGCGGGGCTCTTACGTGAAGCAATGTTAAAAGGCATATTATACTTTACAAAAACAGCAAAACTGGATAACCGATAAAGGCCGGCTCCATCGTTGTAGCTATTTATTCCCCAAAGAGGAGGTGTGGCAAAAGATGCGCTATCAAGATTTAATTGTCCTTCTCCCCTCTCACCATGACAACGTTGGCACAATTGGGTATATACATTTTTGCCCTTATCAGGGCTCGCTGCTCTGTCTAAATAGTTGAGCTTACCTAGTGCAGAACCATAAGGTTTTACACCTTTGGCTACACCTTTTCCCACCCATTTTATATAGGCATACATGGCCTCCATTTCTTTAGTGTTCGTATCTAATGGCTGACCATTCAAACTCCGTACAAAGCAGTCATTAATACGCTTATGAATGTCTTCAATGCTACCACTTCGCTCTCTGTATTTTGGATAAGTAGAATAAACGGCTCCAAAATTATTTCCCCAGGCTCTTTTGCCGGCATCCAAATGACAGTTTTGGCAATTCATTCCATTCGAGATCTGAGCAATACTTCCTTTAGGCCCTAAATATTTAGCAGTATTGGCAATTAAGTCTTCACCATAAATTACTTGTGCCCTTTCTTTTCCCGATGTAACTAAGTCGGTATACAAGCTCGGCGCTTCCCAAGCGCTATCCTTTAATAGGGCTGCGTGTAGCTGAAGATCTTTTTCATTTGTATTACTAATGCTATGGCTTAATAATAGTACAACAGCAGAAATGAATAGGATAACTACAAAAACACTACTTATTTTAATTGCATTTCGCATGAGTCATGCTATTAAAATTACTTTTAAAAGCATAGGTGGATTAAACTTGAAAACTTTATAGCTCGTTTATAAATAGGTTAAGAGCGCTATATCAAAATTAATAAACTAACTAGCTTAAGATAATTTTCCCATAACGCACATTTAAACAATAATTGTTAAATGATGTAATATGGTAATAGCTCAACTTAAGGATACTAAACAATAAAGTGGTAATGCAAAATTTGGGGTTGATATACCCAGAGAACTTTTTGAAAACACAACGTGCTATTAATCTTTAAAGACATCCCGTTTAATCAATGTATACTCATCAATGAATGCTTCATAAGAGTAATTCTTTTACTGCTCATAATTACAACTACATTAATGGAGTGGTATAAGATTTGAATACAGATAGAATTAGGGTATACTAACGGCATCGCATATTCATAGATGAATAAATTCTTTAGGGTACGTAATGAAAATTGAACTAGTTGTCGATATACGTTTATGTTTACTAGTTTTTCAGTTTGTTATAAACAAACTATCTATGATTTAATGTGTGCACTTTATTAGTTCGTATAATTTGTATCATTATGTAATCAGTATACTACATTTTTGTGAGGACTATTCGACAAGGAATAGGCGAAAATGGAATGAGTGTTATAGATAAAAGTATACTGAAAATGGGTAATGTATATATGTGTTGCTTTCATTTAGTTAACTAAAAAGTTTGGCTTTTTACAGCAGAGTGTATTGAATTGTAATAAGTTATACATTCCCGTTGTATAAAACAGGATAAATAGAAAATAAAAAAAAAGGATAAAAAAAGTCGAATAGAGTTTTGAAATTCAACTGACTTCATGTTATCTTTATAAGCAATTCCGCTCCCTATTAATTCTACGCACTTTTTATTCGTCCCCCCCGATCCCAACTCTCTGATTTCTTGTCAACTCCTATAAAGATCCTTCTAATCAATGTATTAGTAGTTCAATTACTTCATAAGGCTTGGTTGCTATATGCGAATGGCCAGATAGATACTCATATTCTAGTTATAACCAACTTCATAAAAACTGTTTTTTCCAGGCAGTTTCAATTAAAGCAGCAAGATCACCTTTGATCTTAGAACAGCAGCTTTAAAAAATGAATGTTAATCTATTTGCCTCAAAACAACGAATGTAATTGAGATTAGCGAAGCTTTTTTCTAAACTGAACTATCTCTACTACATTGTAAACCACCCCCCGCTATGAACAATACAATATGGAAGCTGACTATTTTTGTGATAGTTGTCGTTTGTGTTTCTGCATGTGTAAATCCAAAGTCAGCAACTTATTTTATCGATCAGAAGGATGCTGAAATTAAAACTTCCAATCAGTCTGCAAAAGTCTTAATACATAGCAACGACGTGCTCAATATTAATGTTACAAGCATGAGCACCCAACCTACCAATCTTTTTAATATTTCAAACGTATCCACCAACTCCAACACTAGCTCAAGTTTCCCTGGTCTTTACAGCTCTCAACCGGCTGGATACTTAGTAGATCCAGATGGCTACATAAAATTACCTTATCTAGGAAAGTTAAAAGCGGATGGTTTAAGCAGTAACGAACTGGCTGATACCATTACAAACGGCATACTTTCTAGAAAGTTAATGATAGATCCTATCGTTAATGTTCGCCTGTTGAATTTTAAAGTAACAGTCTTAGGTGAGGTCGGTCATCCTATGGTGATTAATGTACCAAACGAAAAAATATCAATTCTCGAAGCTATTGGTATGGCTGGCGACTTAACAATGTACGCAATACGAGATAAAGTCTTACTTATACGGGAAGAGGATGGTAAGAAAATAACGAAAAGACTGGATTTGAATTCTGCTTCCATGCTTACTTCTCCTTATTATTATCTGAAGTCGAACGATGTTATTTATGTTGAGCCAAATAGCGCCAAAATATCAAGCACAAGTAAATCACGTCAAGTGTTACCTATAATATTTAGTGCAATGGGTTTAGCAGTCATAATTCTTGATCGGATTGCTTTTAGAAATTAAACAACTATGCAAGCGTTATCAAACAAAAAGCTTGAAAATAAGCATGCCTTAAACTTTACGCAACTGTGGTTGCGGCACAGCGTTTATTGGCCATACTTTTTGATTTTGCTGCTCTTGTCAGTGGGTGCAGCTTGGCTTTATTTATTGTATACACCTCCACAATATCAAGCCAATGCTAGGGTATTGATTAAAGATGAAAATAAAGGCGCGGATGATAGATCTGTAGAATTTCTGACCATGGTAAGTACCAAAAAGCTTTTGGAAAATGAGAAAGAGGTGTTTTTGTCAAAAAGGATTCTGGTAGAAGTTGTCAAGAACCTTGGTCTGTATGCACCTATTTATGAAAAGGGTAAGTTTCGGGATGTTTCAGCTTACACCTCCTCTCCTGTAAGAATAGAGGCCCAAAACCAGACAGTAATAGGTAGTCCTGAAACATATAGTTTCACATATAATGCAAACGATAATACAGTTCAGTTTAATCAAAAAGTGTTTGCATTGAACCAATGGATAGTTCTCAATCGTGTGGATACAATTCGCTTTGTCAAAAATCCGGATTTCTCTTATTCAACTGCTAGTAAATATGATTTCCAGTTAGTAGATCCAGATGCGGTTGCTGAAATGGTAAAAAATAGCGTTTTTATTGAGCCTAGCAGTAAAGCTTCAACTATACTTGATATCTATTGTGCTGATGACGTTCCACAAAGAGCTGAAGATATTTTAAATGAACTGATTGAGGCATACAATAAAACAAGCTTAAACGATAAGAACATCCTGGCAACAAATACATTGAAGTTTGTACAGGAACGCTTAGATCAGGTAGGTAAAAACTTAGATGCAGTTGAAAATAAAATTAAACAATATAAATCTAGTAGTGGAGCAGTTGACATAGGAACCCAAAGCCAACTTTTCTTACAAAATGTAAGTTCAAACGACCAAAAGTTAAGTGAAATAAATATGAAGTTGGCTGTGCTAGATAAAGTGGAAGAATATGTTGTTTCAAAAGATGCAAAGGATGGAATAGTTCCATCCACCCTTGGTGTAGATGATCCAATGTTGGGTAAGTTATTGGGCAATCTGTATGATGCAGAACTTGAATATGAGAAGTATCGGAAAACGGAGGGAGAAAACTCTCCGGCTTTAACGGCCATTAACATGCAAATCGATAAAATACGACCTAGTATAATCGAGAATATCAGAAGTCAACGTATAAGCCTTGAAACCAGTAAAAATAATTTGGTAAGAACCAATAACCAATACAATTCTTCGCTGGTAAATATTCCCAATCAGGAAAAAGAATTGGTGAATATAAATCGCGAACAAAGCACTATCACTTCTATCTATAGTTTTTTATTGCAGAAAAAAGAAGAAGCTGTTTTATCAAAAGCCTCAACAATCCCAAGCTCTATTGTAGTGGATCGGGCAAAAGCTTCTTATTCACCAGTTAGCCCCAAACCTATGAAAATATATATGATTGCCTTTATAGCACCATTTATCATAGGAATTGGCACCATTACTATAAAAGAAACACTCAATAGCAAGGTTTTGTTTAGGCAAGAAATTGAAGATCTTACCGTCTACCCTATTATTGGTGAAATTGCAAGCGACAAAACCAAAAGCCCAATAGCTGTTAATGCAAATGCAAGAACCTTTATTTCCGAACAATTCCGGCAATTGCGTGTTGCAATCAGTTTAAACAGTAATAAAAACAAATGCAATCGCATTCTTGTTACTTCAACTATTTCAGGAGAGGGTAAAAGTTATATTGCAGTTAATCTGGCAACCTCGTTTGCCATAAACAATAAAAAAACAGTTCTGCTTGAACTAGACTTAAACAACCCTACGGTTTATGAACCGGCAAGCATTTCCAATTCACCAGGCATTTCAGAATACCTGCAAGGCAAAGCCGAAAAAGAAGAAATAATTAAACGGACAAACCTGCAGGAAAACTTATTTATTGTTCCAGCAGGCAAATGTCCGGAATGGCACCCTTCAGAACTGCTTGAAAATGGAAAGGTTCAGGAATTCATCAATTACTTAAGTGAATTATTTGATTATATAATTATTGATACTGCTCCAGTTGGAGCTATTACAGATGCTTTCATTCTTTCTCACTCTTGCCATATGACACTATATGTGGTAAGACATAACTATACGCCTAAGATTTATTTAGAGCGTCTTGATCAAAATAATGCAACAAATAAATTGAATAATATTTCCATTGTATTTAATGGAATAAGACCTAGAGGATTTGGAAAACACCATTATGGATATGGGTACGGTTATGGTTATGTCTATAATGTCAGAAAAAAAGATTTAGACCATGCCTGATCCCGTGAAATTTGAAAGGAGAAGTTATGAACATAAACAAACATTGGATTGCCGTTTACACCAGGGCAAGGTGGGAAAAAAAAGTATCTCAATTATTATCGAATAAGAACATTGAAAATTATTGCCCCTTAAATAAGGTGGTAAGGCAATGGTCGGATAGAAAAAAGATTGTACTGGAACCACTGTTTACATCCTATGTTTTTGTCAATACCAACATTGATGAATATCTGTCAATAAGAAAGACGGATGGTATAATAAACTTCGTTTATTGGCTGGGTAAGCCTGCTGTTATAAAAAATGCAGAGATAGAATCAATAAAGTCCTTTCTGAGCGACTATACCGATGTTGAGTTAGAAAAAATCGATGTAAATGTCAATGAAGAAGTCAAAATTATTCATGGTCCCCTTTTCTCAATGAAAGGTAAAGTGATAGAAGTACAGTTTAATTATGTAAAAGTAATGCTGCCATCAATTGGCTATTCAATGGTAGCTAAAGTTCCAAAGTCCCATATTGCAAAAATTAGCTTAAATTCTCCTAGCTCCATTTTAAGAGTGATTTAAGCCCCTCTTTTTACAGTTCCAATTAATAATCTATGCGGGTAGCGTATATTACTTCATACAATTCAGAAGAAGTAAAACATTGGTCTGGAAGCGGATTTTATATTGCTGAAGCTTTAAAAAACCAGGGTATAGAGCTGTTAAGAATACATTGTATTGTCAAACACTCTTTTATTCAGCGATTAAAAAGAAAGCTTAATAAAATTTTATTTAATAAAGTGCTTTTATTAGAAAGAGAGCCGTCATATTTAAAGTCATTGGCTAAAAAAGCTAATCAATTGCTTTTTAATCAGGAGTACGATATTGTTTTCTCCCCAGGGTCATTACCCATAACGTACTTAAAAACGGATAAGCCCATTGCTTTTATGACAGATTCCACTTATGATGGTTTGATAAATCTCTATATGCAGGATCAATCCTTGACAAAACAATCTATTATAAATGGAAATAAGGCAGAAGCCATTGCTTTGCAAAAAGCTTCTTTGGCCTTTTATACTTCTGAATGGGCTATTGAAAATGCAGTAAATAAGTATAATATAGATAAATCAAAGGTTCGGAAAAGCAGTTTTGGACCTAATCTTTCGAATGGTTTTTCGGAAAAGAAAATCCGAGAATTGGTAGGTGAGCGTGCAGACAATAAAGTAAAGAACTTATTGTTCGTGGGCGTAGAATGGCGGCGCAAAGGTGCAAGGAAGGCTATAGAGACAGTAGCTGCCTTAATTGAAAAAGGCCATAATGTAACACTTACATTGGTTGGTTGTAAAATACCCGAAGGCGAAGTTTTGCCCTCCTTTGTTAAATACTACCCCTTTATTTCAAAAGAAACTATCGAAGGCCGTCAAATACTGGATAAGCTCTTTCAACAAGCCAGCTTTTTTATACTACCTACTGAAGCCGATTGTACACCAATTGTGTTTTCTGAAGCAGCGTCTTATGGCCTACCCGTTATTACAACAAATACCGGAGGATGTCCTGCTGTTGTATTAGATAAAATTTCTGGTTATTGTTTTCAACCTGAAACATTTAAGGAGAATGCTGTTGAAATCATTGAGAATTTGATAAATGATCAACGATTATATGAGAGGATTAGCGTAAACGCATATTATCGTTTTTGTAACGAGTTAAACTGGAACGTTATTGGTAAACAATTACTTGAGTCATTAGAGCCACTAGTTGAAAAAAGATAAATCCCAAGTTACTACCTATTAATTTACAAGAACACTACTTCTCATCCATTCTGTAAATATGAAGCTCATAATTAAGCTATAAAATGATAGGCGCAATATTATTCATTGTCTCATTTGCTTTATTCTCTGGGCCTAATAGGTTTATTTCTATTGTGCTGTTATTTGCGTTGTTAACCGGTGGTTTTCAATTGGTGCCACTTAATTATATGGTAATATCTTCAATTGGCGTTACTAAATGCTATGATTGGGTATTATTATTTGTTGGTGCAATGTTGTTGCTGCAACCTCAGGTATTTTTAAATACGCTGGTATGGAAAAGTTTTAAAATGATGTCCATCTATGGTGTCATTTTAATAATACTATTAGTATACAGCATTTTTGTTCAGAACGTCGAACCTGCAGTAAGTGTACGGGTTTTTCGAAACTTACTTTATTTTTTACCGATCGTATTGTTTGTACAACTTCCTCAGGAAGAAATTGCCAAGGTTTTTAAAATCCTAATTTTTATTACAGCATTCGTTAGCCTTGTTTATTGCTTGCAACAGGTGTTTCACAAAACATTGCTGAATGGTATAACATCCGATTTTATGGGTGTTAGCGGAGAGAAAGACCGTTACTATAATTTGCCTGTTTATGTCTATCCTGTTATCTTTTTCCTGTTTTTTAAAGACAACTTTTTACAAATACGTTTTAGGTATATTCTTTTATTAATGTGCTGTTCAGCAGTTTTGTTATCACAACACAGAAACCTGCTTTTAGCAATAGTTGTCTGTTATTTCTTACACTTCCTATTTAGCAATCGTGTTTCAATAATTGCAATTTTAGGGTTTAGCATTTTAAGTGCTGGGTTTCTCTACTTTGCTGATTCTTTATGGAATAATCGCTTCTCTAAAGGTTTGGAGGATATTTCACAGACTTCATTTGCAATAACTCCTGCAGCCTTCTATGAAATAGATTTAACAAACATAACTACTACTGAGTTCCGGCAATATCTTTTTCAGGAACGACTGAACTATATATTAAAAGAAAATGGCAAAACACTATTGGGAGCTGGACTAATTACTGATGATTCCAGAAAGGCAGCCTCTTTGAATTTCAATATCGGGATGGATGACGGATATGGAAATGTTTCACAAGTAGCTAGTAGTGATATTGCTTGGTCCTCAATGATTTTACAAATGGGCGTAGCAGGTACTTTAGTTTTCATTTTATTTCATATTTCATTCCTTAAAGATTTTTTTAAAGAAAGAGAAGATGGAATTATGCAGGTTGGTGCCCTGTATATTATTGCACTTTTTATTACTTCCTTTTTCAGTAATACCATTTCTCTGCCATATACAACCTCTTTATTAGTATTATTTGGTGCTTACTATTATCAACTTTATTTAAATAAAAGAGCTAAATCGTATTTGAATGATCAGGATTTCAATCATTACTTCTCTTTATCGGTGTGAAGCTTTTTTAGAGACCTTTATCCATCACTTTTTTAATATCGTTAATAAAGATGAATGTGAGTTAATACTTGTACATAATGATCCCACTAGTAATGAATTGCAGATCATTAAAAAGTTTGATTGGACAGGCATTCATTTAACACATATTCAAATTGGGCGTGAAGGTTTGTATAATTCATGGAACAGGGCCATTAAAATAGCCAAAGGTGAATATTTGGCTATTTGGAATGTCGATGATATCAGAACACCAGATTCCTTGCTTTCGCAAAAGATAGCATTAGATAACAATGACGCTGTATTATGTTATGGCGACTTCTATGGCACTCGTGAATATGGAACCTTTAAACATCGAAAGCTTCAGTATGCTGAATTCAGCGAAATGAAGAAAAGTAAATTAAGAAGACACATCATTGGATGCTTTCCTATGTGGCGAAAATCGGTTCATGAAAAGGTTGGATATTTTGATGAACAATTTAGGCTAGTAAGCGACTTTGAGTTTCAATTGCGGCTCTTACCCAATTACAAGTTTGTAAAAGCTGACAAAATACTGGGTTATTACTTAGAGTTTGTTGGCCACAAATTAAGTAGTAATGGTTTTTTACAGAATAAAGAACGAACTGTAGTTGAAATAAGGTATAAGATTTATGAAAAGATATTGATGCATACACTCCCCTTTCTATCTAAATATCGGCCTTATTACTTTTTGAATTTTGGTGTATGGTATAAAGTTTCAGATGTTGTTCCACATGTCAGGAAAATTAATGAAATGGATGTACTTCATTTTATCCAAATGCCTTTTTCCTTTTTCCTTACATTTTTATCCCGTAGTACTAGTAAACTTTATAGAGTTCTTTTAAATAAACCCTATATCCCTTCATAAATAAAATGACCAAGATCAATATAGTGCATGTAATTTTTGTAATGCGGGTTGGTGGCGCTGAGAATATGTTGACTGACCTGGTAAATGAACAAGTCAAAACAGCTAATGTTTCTATAATTGTGGTGAACAGTAAGATTGACCAAATATTAATTGACCGTCTATCTCCTGCTGTAAAAGTTTATTATGCCGAAAGAAATGAACAGTCGCGAAATCCCTTTGTTCTCTTTAAGATCTGGTTTTGGCTTTTCAATTTAAAGGCTGACGTTATTCATTGTCATCAACACAATTTGATTAACTATTTGCCATTTTGGAAAAATAAAATGGTTGTTACCATTCATACAGTTGGTGTGGAAGTGAAAAATCTAAGAAAATATAAAAAGGTTTATGCTATTTCTGATGCTGTAAGGAATGATCTCCTTAAACGCGGAGGTATAAATGCAACCGTGGTTTATAATGGTATAGAAACGCCCAATATAAAGCCAAAACAGTTAAGTACCGTTAATAGCGCAGCTTCGTTTAAAATCGTGCAAGTAAGTAGGCTTATACATGAAGTAAAGGGCCAACATCTAGCAATTGAAGCTATACATAAATTGAGAACTACACTTAATCTAGACGTACAATTGTATTTTATAGGCAGAGGCCCTTCTTTGCAATATTTAAGCGAATTGACAAAAGAGTATAATTTGGAAAACAGTGTGTTTTTTCTGGGTGAAAAAGATCGCAACTGGATTTATGAGAACCTTAATCAGTTTGATCTTCTATTGCAGCCTTCGATATATGAGGGATTTGGGCTAACAATAGTTGAAGGCTTGGCTGCAAGGCTTCCGGTTATTGCATCCAATGTTGACGGCCCGGCTGAAATCTTAAAGGATATCCCTGCTGGATTTTTATTTGATATTAATATAGAAGGAGATTTGGTCTCTTGCATTCTAAAAGTCATAGAACTGACAAAGAATAATGAGTTTCAAGATTCTTGCGAATTGTCACGAAACATGGTGTGCCAAAAATATGGAATTAACCAAACGGTAAGCAATTATTTAAATAGCTACCCATTATTGCCGTCGAATTTGGCCGTTGCATAAACCTATAGTTGTCTAAAAGGAAATAGACCTCATTAATTTATAGTATGATCTCGTCACTGGTATCTAGAAAAGTGTTACTAATCGGGCCAGACTACATTGGTCACCGTGGGGGCATTGGTGCATTGCTTGATATTTATAAAGATCATTATGAGGTATTTAATTTTATACCATCTTTTAAGAATTTGCCAAGTAAGTCACAAAAGCTGGTTTTTTTTATAAAGCAACTTGTTAGAATAATAGCTTTCTTAAGAAAGAACAAAGAGATTCAGGTGCTTCACATCCATTCAGCTAAAGATGGTAGCTTGTATAGAAAGTTGATAATTGCCTTTTTGGCAAAAAAATTCTTTAGAAAAAAAGTTATTAATCATATCCATACAGGACACTTCAAGCACTTTTATGATGAGAGTAATTGGATTTCAAAAAAAAGCATTCGTTACTTCTTGAGTTTGAATGATGCTACAATTACAGTATCAGATTTCTGGAAGGGCTATTTTATTGAATCGTTTAGCTTAAATAATGTTTTCAAAGTAAATAATATCGTATCCATTGCAAAGCAGGATAATTCAATTAAGGAAGAAAAGATTTTAAATTTTTTATTCTTAGGCGTGATAACAAAGAAGAAAGGAATCTTTGATTTGGTAGATACAATTGCAGAAAATAAAGAAATTTTAGAAAATAAGGCAAAGTTGATTATATGTGGAAGTGGTGACACTGACGACTTACTAGATCTAATTAAAATAGGTGGGCTTGAAAATTGCATAGATTACAGGGGCTGGGTTACTGGTGAGGAGAAGAAGTGTTTATTACAGGTTTCAGATGTTTATGTTTTACCCTCCTATTTTGAAGGTGTTCCTATTTCTATTTTGGAGGCTATGAGTTGCGGTATGCCTATTATTTCAACCAATGTAGGCGGTATACCAGAAGTTGTAGAAAACGGCGTTAACGGGCTACTTATAGCACCAGGCGACAGAAAAGCGATTTTGCAGGCTTTGTTGTACTACATTAACAATTTTGGAAAAGTAGAAGATCATGGAAAGCAATCTCTTCAAAAGATAAAAGAGTACTTCCCTGAATCTGTAACTAGAGAACTAGAAGAAATATATACAAGGTTGATAGTTTAACCTTTCGTTCCCGCACTTAATATCATATAGAAAAGCTCCAATTATCTTTTCTTATAAAGAACCACTTGGTAATTTAAAATTATAAGAAGAGAAATACTCTAACATTATTGTAAAGCATCACTATGAATAATTACTTTTTAAGATTTATTCAGGTTTGTGTTTTTTGTTTAGATGTAATCAGTCTAAATTTTAGTAACGTCATTTGTAAGATCTGGTTTCAATTTCCTTCCATAGCAAGTCATGAGTTGGAATACATGAATCTTTTGGTATGGATGAACATCAGTTGGCTGGGTACAGCATGGCTAACTAATTTATATAGCAAAAAAATTATATTATCATTCGAAGCCTTTTCACAACGTACATTAAACACTTTTTTATACTGGCTAATCTTAGTTGTATCTTATCTGTTTTTCTTAGACCAATATATTATTTCCGGTTATTTCATCGGAGCAGTCTTTTTAAATCATTTCATTGTTTTACTGTTTAATAGACTGTTGCTTTTATACCTACGTTATTATTTTAAAAGACATAAGCTTTTGGCACGAAAAATAATGATCGTTGGCTATAATAACACAGCTAAGAAGCTAGCTTCATATTTAGAAGATGACGATCCGAATACCCAAATTATAGGCTTTTGTGAGGAAAAGAATAATGTTCGTGAGTTATCAAATTATCCAATTATTGATTCAATTGATAATACAATTACAGCTGCTCGATTTTATGATGTAAATGAAGTGTATTCTACTATTGCGCCGGAACATAATACAGTTATTTATAAGCTTATGAAGCAGGCAGATAATGCATGTATTCACTTCCGTATTATACCAGATCTAAGCTTTATTATAAAGAAAGTAGTGTATATCAATTACTTTAAAGACATTCCAGTACTTTCTTTACGGGAAGAACCATTAAGTGATGTTGATAATAGAATTAAGAAACGGGTATTCGATATTGTTTTCAGTTTTTTGGTAATTACACTAATCCTATCCTGGCTTATACCTATTATTGGATTACTCATTTATTTAGAATCTCCAGGTCCCATATTTTTTAAGCAACTGCGAACAGGCAAAGACAAGAAGCCGTTTTATTGTATAAAGTTTCGCAGTATGCGTCTCAATTCAGAAGCTAATACAAAGCAAGCACAAAAGTTTGATGTAAGAATTACACGTATTGGAAAGTTTTTGCGGAGGACTAGTATTGATGAGTTTCCACAATTTCTGAATGTTCTTTGGGGTAATATGAGTGTTGTGGGTCCCAGACCACATATGCTAAAACATACAGACGATTATTCAAAACTTATTGATCAGTATATGGTTCGGCAATTTCTAAAACCTGGTATAACTGGTTGGGCGCAAATTAATGGGTTTAGAGGAGAGACAAAGATTCTTGAGCAAATGCAAGGGCGAGTGCAGCACGATATCTGGTATATGGAAAATTGGAGCTTGCTACTTGATATAAAAATAATTTTCCTCACTATTATAAATATGTTCAGAGGTGAAAGGAATGCTTTTTAATTAACCAAGTTCATTGTATCTGATATTGATTTAGTGGCAATTATAAAGTTGCGATAAACAAACTTTTCAAAATGGAAAGAATACTCAAGACACCACCACGCATTTCTCCTGTAAATGCTGATGAAAAACGACCTATATGGTCGGTTATGATACCAACATATAATTGCTACCAACATATCAGGCAAACGCTTGAGAGTGTTTTGTTGCAAGATCCCGGTCCCGAAATGATGCAAATTGAAGTCATTGATGATTGTAGCAGTGACGGCGACGTTGAAGCTCTAGTACTGGAAGTGGGTAAAGGACGAATTGGATTTTATAGGCAAGCACAAAATGTGGGTCATCATAGAAATTTTGAAACATGTTTAAATCGTTCTAAAGGAGAATATGTTCATCTTCTTCATGGCGATGATTGTGTATTGAATGGTTTTTATAAAGAAATTGAAACGCTATTTGAAAAACATCCGAACGCTGGGGCTGCTTTTACAAAGAATGGCTATTTAGACGTATGGAATAACATGTCAATCCCTGAAAAAAGTTTACGGAATAGAGCTGGAATATTGGAGGATTTCTTATTTGATATTGCTCAAGGGCAAATGTTGCAAGTTGTTGCTATGGTGGTAAAGCGGAAAGTGTATGAAGACTTAGGTGGATTCTATGCTGTCAATTATTGTGAGGATTGGGAAATGTGGATTCGAATTGCGGCACATTATCCAGTTGCCTATACTCCTAACTGTCTTGCGTTATACAGAGGTGGTCAAAATAATGCTGCAAGCATTACTAGTACCTCAATGGTCAAGGGCGAGAATTTCAAGAATATGTATAAAGCAATTGAGCTTAGCCAACAGTATTTGCCTGTGGAAAAGAGAAGGTTTATAAAGAATATGGCGAAAAAGCGATACTCTATGCATATAGCCAAAGCTTCTAATAATATTTATGACTATAGTAGTAAGGTGGCATTTAAGCAAGCCTTATGTGCACTGAAAATGCACCAAAATAGTAGAACTGTTTATTGGGTAATGCGACTTTACCTTAAACATTTTCGTCATTTAGTTATGGGAAAATCCATTAAGAATCACCAGTTAGAAATTAATGCTACACAAGCCTAAAATTCATAACCCTAAAAACCTAATTGCAGAGGTGTAATTAGGAAATGATAGTGAAACAATTGACCCTATAAATTAAAATTTACTTTTCATGGCAAATGCAAAAGCACAATTAAGTTGGGTAATTAAGCCTCAAACGCCTTGGTTAGGTGCCAGCTTAGCAGAGTTGATTTCTTACAAAGATTTATTATTAAGACTAGTTCGAAAGGAGTTTCTTACTTCATATCAACAAACATTACTTGGTCCGCTTTGGGTATTGGTACAACCATTACTAACTGTTGCCACATCAATCCTTATTTTTAATAAGGTAATTGGTATATCTACAGATGGAGTTCCTCCTGTATTATATTATTTAACTGGTATTACGCTTTGGGGGTTGTTTTCAGATATTTTTACAAATACTTCACTTACGTTTATACAAAATGAAAAAGTATTTAGTAAAGTATATTTTCCACGAATTATTTCTCCGTTATCCATCGTTTTATTAAACTTATTTCGGTTTAGTATACAACTGGTATTTCTGATAATTACAATAATATATTATTACCTAACTGGCCAGGTTGAACTACATATAAGTACTTGGATAATTGCCTTCCCGATGATTTTATTAACCATTATGATGGGATTCGGGGCTGGTATGTTTTTTTCTGTAATTACAGCCAAGTATAGAGATCTTACTCACTTGTTGCAATTGCTAATACGCCTATTAATGTTTGTCTGCCCTGTATTTTACCCTTTGTCAATTGTACCTGAAAAACATAAATGGCTTATGAATTTAAATCCACTTACTACTCAATTTGAACTATACAGATATGCTTTTTTGGGAACAGGAACTTTTACGCCAAATCAAATTATTTATAGTGTAGTTGGTTCTATTGTATTGTTGAGTGGAAGCATGCTGCTATTCAATAGAATGAGTGATAAGTTAATTGATGTTGTTTAAATAAATGGAAGTTGTTTAAAGTAAATTAAATCACATGAGTAAGTCTGTAATAGAAGTTGATAATATATCCAAACGCTATCGTTTAGGCACTATAAGTACAGGAAGACTTAAGCAAGATGTTACGTTATGGTGGAATAATAATATTTTAAAGAAGAAAGATCCATTTTTCCACCAATCTGATGGACAATATATTGCTGATAATAAGGATTATTTATGGGCATTAAAAAATGTCAGTTTTGATATAAAGGAAGGTGAAGTATGTGGTATCATTGGTCGAAACGGAGCTGGCAAGTCAACACTTCTAAAAGTCTTATCTCGTATTACCCGCCCTACATTTGGACAGGTAAGAGGAATTGGTAAAATAAGTAGTTTATTAGAGGTTGGAACAGGCTTTCATCCTGAACTTACAGGGAGAGAAAATATTTATATCAGCGGTTCGATGTTGGGTATGAAGAAAAGCGAAATCCAATCGCAATTTGATGAAATTGTTGAATTCTCTGGTATTAGCCAATTTATAGATACACCAGTTAAGAGATATTCATCTGGTATGTATGTTAGATTGGCATTTGGAGTAGCTGCTCACCTGGATCCTGATATTCTTATTGTCGATGAAGTATTAGCTGTTGGTGATGCCGAATTTCAAAAGAAGTGCTTGGGAAAGATGAAGGATGTTTCTGCTAAAAAAGGCCGAACAATAATCTTTGTGAGCCACAATATGCAAGCTATAAACAATTTATGCTCACGCACAATTTGGATGCAAAAAGGAAGTATTTGTGCAAATGGTGAAACGCTAACTGTAGTAAATAAATACTTAAGTGCTTATCAAAAGAAACTCTGGAAACAAGAATGGACATCTTTAGACGAGGCGCCGGGTAATAACTTAATTAAAATAAAGTCTATTGAAATAGTTCCACATTTGGAAGACCCGTTAGCCCCTATTGATATTCGTACACCTCTAACGCTAAGGTTTAGTTTTATAAACTATAGTCAGAATTTGAACCTTTCAGCTTCTCTTGGACTATTTACGTTAGGTGGTGATTGTGTTTTCAACATTCCTTCAAAATCTTCAATACATGAAGAAGGTGTTATAAAAGGAGAATGTACTATACCTGGTTGGTTTCTAAATGACGGTTCATACTATATTTCATTGTACTTCATTAAAGATGCATCTCGCTCTATTTTTGAATATGAAGAGTGTCTTCATTTTGATGTAGCCGATTACCGTGAAAATATTAATCGCTATGACAAATGGCAGGGATATGTAAGGCCCCATTTTCCATTTGAATTAAAAGCTTGCAAAGAATTAGAAACTGTTCTTGTCAAGTAAAAAGGCATAGGCATCGGACAAAATTTTGTGAAGAATATTTTGATTACACCAATATGGCTCCATATTATATATATCAACTCAATCTAGAGCAGCAAATGGATATTTATGACCAGTTAAAAGAACATGGTCGTTATTATATTCAAATTTGGTGGCGACAGATACCACTAGGGTTTTTATATATTGAGGAGGACGACAAACTAGATAGGTATGATTTACAATTGAAAATCATACGTGCTATTAAGCTTTGTGTAGATTACTATCAGTCAAACAGTAATGCTTCTGAGAAAAATTACATAAGCTCATTTTTAAATAATGATCAGCAGACATTTTTATCAATAATGAACGAGATTTTTGTTTCCTATGAAACGAAGATTACTCAACAAGTAATTGATGTATCTGTTATTATCTGTACCCACAATAGAAGTAAAGATTTGTTTAATTGCTTGACTTCTTTATATGAACAGCAATGTGTTCCACAGGAAGTCATTGTTGTTGATAATGCTCCAATTGATGATTCTACAAAAAAGGTCACCGAGCAATTCCCTGGTATAGTCTATTTTAAAGAAGAAAGGAAAGGATTGAGCTACGCTCGAAATACAGGTGTAAAATTAGCCACTTCGTCAATTATAGCATTTACAGATGATGATGTAAAAGTTCACCCACTATGGTTGCATAGAGTATGGGAAACGTTCCTTACTCCAGAAGTAAAAGCTATGACGGGACTTGTTATTCCTATTTCATTAGATACAGAAAGTCAACAGTTATTTGAAAAATTCTGGGGATTTACTAAAAACTATTGTGATAGAGAGTTTACATATAGTTTTATTGAAAGGGGATTGAAAAAAGCGCCAGAGGTTTGGTCTATCGGTGCTGGAGCAAATATGGCCTTTCGAAAGAATGTTTTTGAAAGTATAGGGTTGTTTGATGAAAGACTAGGTGCAGGAGCATCGGGCTGTAGTGAAGATTCGGAACTGTGGTTTCGGGTTTTGCTTAATGGTCATCGAATACATTATAATCCTAGGGCTATAACTTATCATAATCATCGTAGTGATATGAAGTCACTCCGAAAGCAACTTTATTACTATGCAAGGGGGCATATGGCAGCTGCACTTATCCAAGAACTATTGATTAAAGATGCAGGCTATAAAAAACGCGTATATATTGGTTACCCTAAGTTTTACTTGCGTCGCCTAATCAAAGGCTTTCCTTTTTATAATAATAGAAATAGAACATTATTAAGTGAAATAATGGGTTGGTTTGCTGGAATTCGTTTTTATAAGAAATATTGCAAAAAACAAATAAGTCATTATAAAGGAAAACAAAGAGTTATCACCGATTCTGTAAACCAATCTAAAGCTATATGAATGTAAGAGTATGGTATAGAAAGATGCGGAAGCGGATAGAAAACAAAGCGATTGTACTCATGTACCATCGGGTTGCTGATCTTTTAATTGATCCATTTGAACTGTCTGTTAGTACAGCAAATTTTGAAAAGCAAGTATACCTTTTAAAGAAAAACTATAATGTTTTAAGCACCGAAGAAATTGTTTATAATCTTAAAAAAGGAAAGGTTACGCCTAATGCTGTCTGCCTCACATTTGATGATGGCTATTCGGATAATTATATAAATGCATTACCAGTATTAGAAAAATATAAATGTCAGGCAACTTTTTATATTACTACAGGACTTGTGGGGAAACCACAATTATATTGGTGGGATGAATTGCAATACATCTTTTTGCATACCCCAATTCTGCCTAAAAAATTAGAAATTGATATAAATGGTGAACTTATTGAGGAAGATTTACAAAACAATGGAGTTTTGCTTGCAAGTGACTGGTTCAGAAGTAGAAGTTGGCTTTTTGAAGATATCCCTCCCACTCAAAGGTGTAGCCTTTTTAAGAATATTTGGGCAAAGCTTAAACCTTTGCCGCATGAAGAGCAACGTTGTGTGTTAAAGAAGTTAAAGACGTGGGCAAATCTTCCACCATTTTTTGGAACGGACTTTTTTCCAATGACTAATGAGCAATTAAAAGAAGTTAGTAAGAATCCCTTAATAAGTTTGGGAATACATACACATACACATCCTTCTTTGGCTCTTTGTGACAATGATACGCAGAACAATGAAATTGTTGATTGCAAGAACTATTTGCAAGACTTCAAAACGCATACGATTCCTACAATTTCCTATCCATTTGGAGAATTTAATGATCAAACGTTAGCTATTGCTAAAAAAGAACAACTTATGGGTGGCTTTACAACAAATGAGCAGTTTGTAACGAAAAGAACCGATCCTTTATGTATAGGACGGTTTCAGGTAAAAAATTGGTCTGAAGGCGAATTGGAACAACATATTAAGTGCTGGCTTAAAAAATAAATGGCAACCTACTAAGTTCATATTTCAAGATTCTATATACGGGTATTGATGACGGACCAACCAAATAATACACACAGTTTAGATCTTATTTCAGTTGTAATTACTTGCTACAACCATGGCAAATATTTGACTGAAGCAATTCGCAGTATTGATAAACAACATAATGTGAATGTCGAGATTGTAGTGGTTGATGATGGTTCTACTGATAATACAAAAGCCATAGCTGAAAGTTTCCCCCATGTTAAGTATGTTTATCAGGAGAATAAAGGACTATCTGCTGCCAGAAATACTGGAATAAAGAATAGTACTGGCACCTATCTTTTATTTTTAGATGCTGACGATTGGTTGTTAGATGAATCTCTGGCTACAAACCTGAAGTACTTGAAAGAAGACCAACATTATGCTTTTGTATCAGGTACATATCAATATGCTTTTGAAAAAACAAATCAGGTTTTTGATATAATTCGTGATGTCAAAGGCAATCATTATGAGCAGTTTTTGAGAAGTAATTATATAGGGATGCATGGTGCTGTAATGTATAGAAGATGGGCCTTTGATTTTTATCAGTTCGATACAACCTTAAAGGCTAGCGAAGACTATGATATGTTTTTGCATCTTGCTAGAAAGTTCCCGGTATTTCATCACACCAGGCCTATGGCTGCTTATCGGATTCACGGCAATAACATGTCGGGAAATATTCCAATGATGCTTGAGTATACATTGAAAGTGGTTAAGCGACAGATGCCATATTTAAGAAGTGATAATGAAAAATCGGCGATTCTAAAAGGAATTAAAGGTTGGAAGTCGTGGTATTGTAATGAATTATATAAAAAGCTTTATCCACTGCCAGTATTTTCTAATAGTTATTCAAAGGCCGAATTAAATATGCTTTGGAAATATGACAAATATTTGTTGTTTAAATTTCTGGCACGTCAAAATCTTAAGCTAGGAAAAAGGTTTGGTCTCAAATTCTTACCCAAATTCGTTTTACACAAACTAAATATTGCCAGTAATACAAATCAACTACCTGCTGTAGGTAAAGTTAAAAAAGGTGACTTTAATAGAGTGTCTCCCTTAAGCGAAGAGTTTGGATATGATAGAGGGGGACCTATCGATAGATATTATATTGAAAAGTTTTTATTACATAATGCCTTTGCAATAAAAGGAAGAGTTTTAGAAATTGGTGATAATTTTTATACAACAAAGTATGGTGGAACATACGTTCAAAAAAGTGATGTTTTAAACATCTACGAAACCCCATTGGCTACAATAGTTGCCGACTTAAGTGATGCTCATCAACTTCCAAACAACGCTTTTGACTGTATTATACTTACGCAAACACTTCAATTTATTTATGACTATAAAAAGGCAATAGAAACTTGCTATCGTATATTGAAACCAGGTGGTTTACTCCTATTGACTGTTCCTGGAATTAGCAATATTGATCATGACGAATGGAAAGATTTTTGGCTGTGGTCATTTACTTCAAAGTCAGTTGAGAGGATATTGTTAGAGTGTTTTTCTCCTGACGCTATAAATGTTCAGACACATGGCAACGTATTAAGTGCCACATCTTTTTTATATGGCATGGGAGTTATAGAATTAACAAATCATCAATTAAACTATACGGACCCACATTATCAATTAGTGATTACAGCAACAGCCAAGAAAAACTAGATTTCCGACTAGGCTTTGCATTAAGAGCTCCAATTTCCTTACAAAAACGTATTTCTCGTTTCTTATTCTATCTATGTGCCTAAGTGAAGACTGCCCTTTTCTATTACTTATTTCTTACAAATGATTACAATGAATTCTTCACGTATCTATTACCCTGGTATTTGCATTTATGCATTGTTGGTGGCATTATTATCAATAGCACTAACATTCCAAGCTAACGCACAAGTCAATTTTACATCTAGTGGCTTATCTGGAGCAAGTCTAACAAACCCTACTTCTTTGCAATTTGGGCCGGATGGAAGACTTTATGTATCGCAGCAAAACGGATTAATTAAAGCATTTACTGTTGTTAGAAATGGAGCAAATAGTTATGCCGTAACTGCAACAGAAACAATTAGCTTGATCAATCAGATTCCTAATCATAATGATGATGGTACCGTAAATACTTCAGTTACTACACGTCAGGTTACTGGTATACTGGTAACCGGAACAGCTTCCCAACCTAAGATATATGTAACGTCGAGTGACAGTCGCATTGGTGGTGGTACAAGTGGGTCAGATGTAAACTTGGATACTAATTCAGGTATCATTTCACTTTTAACATGGAATGGAAGTTCTTGGACAAAAATTGATTTAGTTAGAGGATTACCAAGATCTGAAGAAAACCACTCTCCAAATGGAATACAGATAGATCCTTCTGGAAATAAACTTTATGTGTCAATGGGAGGTATCACTAACGCTGGAGCACCCTCTAATAATTTTGGCTTTACTTGTGAATATGCACTTTCTGCTGCAATTATATCAGTCGATCTGACTGCAATTAATGCATTGCCAACACAAGGTAGCGGTAACACAGCTTTTAAATATGATATTCCAACGCTTGATGATCCTACTAGAAGCAATGTGAGTGGGAAAGACGTGAATGATCCATTTGGTGGAAATGACGGGTTAAATCAGGCGAAGATAGTTGCCGGCGGACCAGTAGAGATATTTTCACCGGGCTATAGAAATCCTTATGATTTATTGATTACTAAAACGGTCGGAAAAGCTGGAAGAATTTATACTATCGATAATGGTGCTAATCCTGGCTGGGGCGGTTATCCTGAAGGTGAAGGCACTGCAAACGTTACAAATAATTATAACAGTAATGAGCCCGGTTCCACAACAGGAACCGCAACTGAAGATAAGGTCAATAACCTGGATGGTTTACACTATATTGGAACCTTAGGAACTTATGTTCCAGGTAGTTATTATGGAGGACACCCAAATCCTACTAGAGCAAATCCCAATGGTGCAGGTTTATATACCAGAAGTGGAACTACTGGTGTTTTCAGAACGCAAACTTCAGGTTCTAACCCATTACCAGTTGACTGGCCCCCTGTTGCAACAGCCAATTCAATCGAGGGCGACTTCCAACAACCTGGAACTAGCGCTTCAACGGCCTTACTAACTTTTTCAAACTCAACAAATGGAATAACAGAGTATACGGCTTCAAATTTCAATAATGCTTTAAAAGGTGCCATTCTAGCTGCTAGTTACGACGGTGCTATTTATAAAATTGGATTAACTACTGATGGTAAAAACGTTACGAACTCAAAGTCTTCAACAAATAAATTAAACCAGGATGCCCCATTCGCTAGTGGCTTTGGGTCTACTCCGTTGGATATTACAGCTCAAGGAGACAATGATATATTTCCAGGAACTGTATGGGCAGCCACTTATGGCTCTAATGCTGTTACTGTATTTGAGCCTACGGACATGGCTACCTGTACGGGGTTAGATAATAATCAGGACGATGATTTAGATGGTTATACAAACGCTGATGAAATCGATAACAATACGAATCCTTGTTCTGCTTCAAGTAAACCTGCTGACTTTGATAACGATAAAGTTTCTGACTTGAATGACCCCGATGACGATAATGATGGAATTAATGATAATGTCGATTTATTCCCAATCGATGCAAACAATGGCGGAACTACTAGCATGCCGATTAACTATGAATTGCTGAATAATAGTCCTGGTACAGGATTTTTTGGACTGGGATTCACCGGCTTGATGAGCAACAAACAAACTGGTAATAATTATCTAAATACATACAACCCTGATAATCTTGTAGCTGGTGGTGCTATAGGTGCATTTACAATTGTTGATGTTTCACCAAAAGATGCGCTGGGTACATTAAATAACCAGGAAAATGGTTTCCAATTTGGTGTTAAAGCTGGAAATGCTCCTTTCACTATATCCTCTAAAATGTTAGGGCCGTTCTTTAATAACAAAACACCGTCAGGAAATCAATCGCAAGGTATATTTATCGGTACGGGCGATCAAAGTAATTATTTAAAAATTACCCTAAATGCCAATGGTGGTGTTGGTGGTATTCAGGTAGTAGTAGAAAATAATGACGTCCCTGTTAGTTCACAATTTTCTATAAGTGGAGGCATTCCAAATTCATCGCTCGAATTTTTCCTTTCTGTGAATCCTACAACAGGTGTTATCCAGCCTAAATACTCTTCCAACGATGGAGCGTTGATAAATGCTGGTTCACCCATTCAAGTAAGTGGAGCGCTCTTAAGTGCACTGCAGTCAGGTGGTGTTATAGCTGTTGGTATTATTTCAACCTCTATAAATGGCCCAACTTTTACTGCCACTTGGGATAATATTAAAGTAACAGCAGATGCAGTAAATACTTCTTGGACCACAGTGGCTTCTTCAGGTGTTGGTAAATGGGTAGGTGTAAGTGTAGTTGTAAATAATAAAATGTATGTTTTCTCTGGTTTTGATAATCCCCAGGTGCACATTACACCTAAGTGTGAAATATATGATCCTGCAACAAATACTTGGACATATGCTGCAGATATGCCATTCCCTGTAACGCATGCTGGTATTACTGTCGATGGTAGTAAAGTATATGTATCTGGAGGCTTCTTGTTAGGCTCTGATGGAGGTCCAAATACTGATAAGTTACAGATTTATGATGCAAATACTAACACATGGAGCTTTGGACCTAGCCTTCCTGAGTTATGTGGTGGTAATGCTCTTGTACGTGTTGGTCGTAAGCTTCACTCTTTTGGTGGCGTAATGACAGATAGGCAAACAGGCAACCCAGCGCATTATGTATTGGATCTAGATAACATTAACCAAGGCTGGGTTAGGAAGGCTGATATGCCTCTATCCCGCTGTCACTTCGCAAGTGCTTTCGTTGGGGGTAAAATCTATGCATTGGGAGGTCAAACAGGCCATGACGGCACGATCGCTGACGTGAAATATGTACAGGTTTATGATCCTTCAACAGATACTTGGACGCGCTTGAAGGATATGCCTTATAGTCGTTCTCACAGTGAATCAGCAACTTTTGTAATTGACGGCAAAGTATACTTGGTAGGCGGTAGGGCTAATACCACATTTAGCAATGTTCTTCCTAATGTCACATTCTATGATCCTGCTACAGATTCATGGACCGAAGACACTCCATTACCTGTTAATTTATTCGGACCAGCGGCTGAAGCAATTGGAAGTGAACTGATCGTTTCAAATGGTAGCTTTAATCAATGTTGTGATCCGCAAACTACAACCCGAAAAAGAGGGATTACTAGAACACCTAATTTCAAGATTGGATTTGTACCCGGTACTTTAAATATGTCTGTAGGTGCAGGTGGTTCAACAACTAAAGAAGTCATTCTTTGGACTTTGAGCGGAACGCCTACTTATACGATCAATACCAGCGGTTTCCCATCTTGGTTAAGTGTCACTCCAACTTCAGGGACTATCGACTTATTAGGTGGTACAGAAATAAATGTAACAGCTAATGCAGCATCACTGGCAGTTGGCAGCTATTCTGCCACTGTAATTGCTAAGGCTACTGGTTATCCGGATGCTGTATTGAATGTTTCATTGACAGTTACATCTAGCAATAAGAATGTGTTGTATGTATATGGTAGCATACCTCCGGCACAAGATGATATGAAGATGTCTTATACGGGCGCTACCGGTATGTCACAATTCAAGCAAGCATTGATAGATGTTGGTTTTAACCCAACAGAAGCTCTTGATGCAAACATCACACTAAATGCCGCAACCTTAAACCAGTATAAAATATTGATATTGGGTTCAAATAACCGTCGCTTTACTGCTGCAGAAAGTGCTGCTGTAGCTACATGGGTGAATGCAGGTGGTGGCTTAGTAGCTTGGTCTGATGCAGCTTTCGGCTGGTCGAATGGACAGTTGAATAGTTCCGAAGGTTCACTAAGTGATAATGACATCACACAACAATTTGGTTTGCAGTTCTTGCATGATAATGGCCAGCAGTCCTTTACATATAATCAGTGGGCTATTGATCATTATATTAACAAGTTCAATAAAAATGCAGGTGTCACCATTAAGGCAGAAGGTGTCAGCCCCATACGAACCAGCGGTTCAGCTACTATAGTTGGTGGTTTGCCAGCGGGTATGAGTTTGAATAGCATGGATGGTCCAGTTACAGCTGCAGATGCTGCTCTTGCAGTGGCAAAAATAGGCCAAGGACGTGTGGCTGGATTCTTTGATCGGAATGCTTTCTGGAACGGAGGAGCTGGAACAAATATTAACGAAGTGGATAATAAGGTTTTTGCACAGCGACTGTTCTTATGGGTTTCTGGTGTTGATAACGACCCAACTACTCCACCGCCTTCCAATGTTGTTTACCGCATTAATTCAGGTGGTCCGGAGATCACCACTTCGATCGGAACGTTTGCGGCCGACAATTTCTTCAGCCCAACACCTGGCTTTGTATATACTACAACGTCAGCCATCGCCGGAACAAATGACGATGCCCTGTATCAAAACGAAAGAGGCTCCGATCAGAAGCTCGGTACCTTTAGTTATGCCTTCCCGGTCAGCAATGGTACCTATACCGTGGTGTTGCACTTTGTAGAAATGTATCAAACAGTTGTGGGTGCACGCGTGTTTGATGTAAGTATGGAAAATGTCAAGGTGCTGGATAATTACGACATCTTCAAGAAAGTGGGTAAAAACGTCGCTACTACCGAAACCTTTACGGTAACGGTGAATGACGGCACATTGAATATGCTGTTCAGCGCGCTGGCAGCCGATGGTGGTGTTAACCGTCCTGAAGTAACCGGTATCGAAATACTAACTTCAGGGGCTACAACTAATCAGCCGCCTACTGCAAATGCGGGTAATGATCAAACCATCACCCTGCCAAGTAATAGTGTTACCTTAAATGGTAGTGGTAATGATCCCGGTGGCGCAATAACCGCTTATAGCTGGCAGAAGTTAAGTGGCCCTGCCCAAGGCACCATTGCCTCCCCAGGCAGTGCATCTACCAATGTAACGGGTTTGGTTCAGGGTACCTATGTCTTCCGTTTAACAGTTACCGATAATGGCAACCCGGCAGCAACAGGATTTGATGATGTAACCATTACCGTAAACGGTACTCCTACAACCAATGTTGTTTACCGCATTAATTCAGGTGGTCCGGAGATCACCACTTCGATCGGAACGTTTGCGGCCGACAATTTCTTCAGCCCAACACCTGGCTTTGTATATACTACAACGTCAGCCATCGCCGGAACAAATGACGATGCCCTGTATCAAAACGAAAGAGGCTCCGATCAGAAGCTCGGTACCTTTAGTTATGCCTTCCCGGTCAGCAATGGTACCTATACCGTGGTGTTGCACTTTGTAGAAATGTATCAAACAGTTGTGGGTGCACGCGTGTTTGATGTAAGTATGGAAAATGTCAAGGTGCTGGATAATTACGACATCTTCAAGAAAGTGGGTAAAAACGTCGCTACTACCGAAACCTTTACGGTAACGGTGAATGACGGCACATTGAATATGCTGTTCAGCGCGCTGGCAGCCGATGGTGGTGTTAACCGTCCTGAAGTAACCGGTATCGAAATACTAACTTCAGGGGCTACAACTAATCAGCCGCCTACTGCAAATGCGGGTAATGATCAAACCATCACCCTGCCAAGTAATAGTGTTACCTTAAATGGTAGTGGTAATGATCCCGGTGGCGCAATAACCGCTTATAGCTGGCAGAAGTTAAGTGGCCCTGCCCAAGGCACCATTGCCTCCCCAGGCAGTGCATCTACCAATGTAACGGGTTTGGTTCAGGGTACCTATGTCTTCCGTTTAACAGTTACCGATAATGGCAACCCGGCAGCAACAGGATTTGATGATGTAACCATTACCGTAAACGGTACTCCTACAACAGTTACAAACTATAAGATAAATACTGGCGGTCCAGATTTAACTACATCATTTGGATCATTCACTGCTGATAATTTCTTCAGCCCTAGCCCAGGCTTTACCTTTAGTACAACTCAGCCTATAAATGGAACTGCTGATGATGCCCTTTATCAGACAGAGAGAAGTGCAACAGCTGGTAATGGTACATTCAGTTATGCATTCCCGATTAATAATGGCACGTATACTGTAATACTGCACTTTGCAGAAATTTATCAGACCGCCATAAACAGACGCTTGTTTGATGTAAGTATTGAAAATGTCAAGGTGTTAGACAATTACGACATCTTCAAGAAAGTGGGGGGCTTTACAGCTACAACGGAAACCTTTACTACTACTGTTGCTGATGGTGTACTTGATATTTACTTCAGTGCTCTTGCTGCCGATGGTGGTGTGGATAGACCAAAAGTGTCAGCAGTTGAGATTAGTCCTGTTTCTACTCCACCTGTCGCAAGTTTGAGTAATGAAGCACTTCGTACTGATAATACACAAAGCAGCACTATCATAGCCTATCCTAACCCTTCATTCGACGGACGCTATAAAGTTGTTCTTCCAAAAGCTCTTGAGGGAGAATTAACCTATAGCCTGGTTTCTTCTACAGGCTCTGAGTTGGCAAAAGGCAAGCAGAATCTTTTAAAAGCAACATCAGTACTCGACTTCAATTTTTCACAACAAACGCAAAGGGAAGGCGTGTATTATTTAAAGATCAATAGTAAATCTGGTCAGTTGAATCTGAAACTGGCTAGAATTAATAAGTAGAATAATATTTTTTACCGAGCCGGCTAAGTTGATGATAATATGAATATCAATTATATTATACTAGCTCATAAAGAGCCCGGTCAACTATGCCGGCTGGTAGAAAAATTGAGTACAGAAAATACTTTCTTCTATATACACGTAGACCGATCCCAGGACATAACTCCGTTTAAAGATGTGTTGAAGGATAAATCCAATGTTTTTTTCTTATCAAAAAAGAATAGGATTGCGTCTACTTGGGGAAGTCCAGGCCTTGTTAAGGCTACTTTACAGGCTATGCGTGATATCATAAAAGATAACCGTAGCGGGTATGTGATATTATTAAGCGGCCAATGTTATCCTATAAAAAGCAATCAAAACATAGCTGAATTTTTAGAAAAACACAATGGGTGCAATTTTATAGAAGGCTTTGAATTGCCGGACTATCGATGGCCAAACTCTTCAATCCGCATGCAGTTTTATACTTTTTTTCTATCGAGTGAGAAAGGAGATTTTATTACCACTCCTTCTTTTTTCGATCTTTCGGTTCAAAAGATATTGTCAGTTGGCACCATCAAAAAGTATTTGAAAATATTCCTCAACGCCCCCTTAAAAACAAAAGTTCTGTTTAGTAAACGCAGATTTCCAAAAGAACTAAAACCATATGGAGGCATGCAATGGTGGGCGTTGCCCATTGAAACGATAAAGTTCATTATCAAATATGTAGATGAAAACCCTGCTTATTCAAAGTATCACGCTTTTACTCTTTTTAGTGATGAAATTTTCTTTCAAACCTTAGTTCATAATTATTGCACAAAGGTTAAGAACTCAATTATGTTCTCATCATGGTCAGGTATTGATGTTTCCTCCTCTCCCACAACAATTACTACAGATCATTTTGAAGAACTTAAACAACGAAAAGAAATATTTGCTAGGAAGTTTGATTTTGAAAAAGATCAAAAAGTGCTTGATATGATTGACCAGTATACAGCATAAAAATTACACTCTAAAATGCTTGGCTATTTTCATTCTTTATACTTAAATAAACTTTAAAATGATCATTGGTATTGGCGGTGTGAGCAGGGCTGGTAAAACAACCCTCTCTAGTTTTATTAAAAAGAAGCTTCGTAAGAAAACGTATGAGATTCATTTAGATCATTACATTAAAGAATCAAGTCACTGGGATTTCTTTGCCAAATTTCCTGCATTTTACTTGAGCATGCTTTATCGGAAGTTTGATATGGAGCATCCGGAAACGATTGATTTCACACGTTTGTACAATGATATTCTTTTACATAGTCAGCAAAATGAAATCGTCATTGCAGAAGGTTTTTTAATAACCTATGATCATCGTATAAGAGGCTTGCTTGACAAATACATCCATATAAAATTAACAAAGGATGAATTTATGAAACGGCGAATGAACGATTTTAAAAGAAATAACGAGTGGTACGCCAATCATGTATGGAATAGTTTCATGAAGTATGGAAACTATTATCAAGGTTTAAATCATTTAGTATTAGATGGTAATCAGCAGGTGGATAAGGAAGCAGTTCTTCGTTTTTTAAGTAGTAGCGAAAGTATAAAAGCTGATGTAATGACTTAAAAAGGTGACACAGTCTGAAGATTTGCATTTCTATCTCCCACTCTTATTTCATCAAAATATAATATCCTTGTACTTTCAGGAGATCGCTTGCCACCACCGGCCCATCCCCATTTATAAATGCCAACTTTAAAGTATGGAAATCGTTGATCATTATATGAATTAGGTCCTTCACGGAATAAAACTTTCTCTTTATTCTTCCAGACTTCTAAAATACCAGTACTGTCATACCGGAATTTGATGTGGAATACCCAATCGGTCCATTTACTTTTATCCACAGGACCTAAGTCATAAAACAATTCCCCGTCTTTCGTACGATTAGTATTTACTGGATTTGAAGCCCAAAGAACTTTTATAAAATAATGGTCATTTTTAATTTCTAGTGAAATGGGGGGCGATCGCCAATCTTCTCCTAATTGTTTGTCTGGAATTTCATGCCATTGTGCTATTACTTCAGGTACAGGGTCAGCAACGAAATCTTTTGGCAAATAATGACTAAACCCATACCAGTTTTCTCCCGTCTCGTCTGTTTTAAAATCCTGTTTGAGCTCCGCTCGCACATATCCATTATATTGAAGGGGATCAGATTTGGAAAACTCAAATCGTAAAGAGTATTTACCTTTTCTTGAAACCACTTTACTTACGGTGATCGCATCTTTTCGACACACTTCTAAAGACCATTGAGAGAAGGCATTTTCATTTTCAAACTTTGATTCAAGTAGTATTGATTCCATTAGCCTATTGTTTTTTTGACAATAAGAATTTTGTGAGAAATAGACTAGGAAACAAAATGCAGAAAATAGATATGGTGCAAGTGATTTCATGATTTTAGTAACCCCATCTTAAAAGATTACTTAATAGTTAAGGTGATATTGATTGATAAGATATAAAACTTTTGGTATTGGAAAAACAAAAAAGCCAGGAATAAATCCTGGCTTTTTTTATATGCTTTTGATGTTTTTAATGAGTTGTAGCAAACAACTCTCGTGTTTAATCTTATATAAGATTACATAGTGCTCAGAGAGCTACTTTCGTTACCTACACGTACATCGTCTACGTACATCACGCGAAGCGTTGCATCACTGGTTGCTGTTCCACTCCATACCCACTTGTAGATACCCAGTTTAAAGGTTGGTAAGCTAGAAGTAATGGCTGGTGGATAAATGGTTTTACCCGCGTAGTTCAACACCTGTGAACCATTTTTCCAGATCTGCCACGCACCATCGGTGTTGTAAGAAAATTTGTAGTGAATCACAAAGCGCACCCACTGGTCTTTTGGAACTGCACCAATGTCCATGGTTTTAGAAGTTCCGGTGCCTAAGGTACCAGAGAATACCTGGCCGTTCACTTCTGCCCAGATGTGACCATTTTTTACGATCAGGCTCACGGGAGGAGAAGTCTGGGACGTCTGGTGTGCCTGGTGGAACAATTCTGGTTTAGAATCGTCCTTCATGCCACTGGATGGCCAGTATACAGAGAAAGAAACCCAACGGTCTTTTCCGTTATAAGTTGAAGGGAAACGTACTTCAGAACGGTAATTGGGATCGGTATCACGCAGTTCAAAACGACCTACCTTGGAACCCTGCAGGGCCGGTGTAGTAGCTGTAGTGAAGGCGTACGAAGTATACCACTCCTGACCAAAGCCACTCCATGGAGAAGTACCTTCAAAAGTCTCACGGAACAGGGTGTTAGAGCCAATTGTTGTACTACCCAGTGCACTGGAAGTAGTTGTTGTTGTGCTGCCAGAAGTACTACCCGATGTACCTGTAGAAGTAGAAGCATCAGTAGAACCACTGGTTGTTGTACCACCCACTACTTCAAACCAATTGATATTGTATCCAGCACTTACTGCATACAATTGAATGGTTTGAGAACCGGAAGCAAGATTAGCGTTTACGCTTACTGTAGTATAAGTCTGATAGGCTGCAGTCTTTGGAGCTGTAACGGTTGCCAGTACAGTACCGGCTGCATTACGCACCTGGAACTGACCACCAGGACCCGCCACGCGGAAATTCATTTTATAGGATCCTGCCGCTGGAGTTGTGACTGTGTATTTCATCCAGTCGCCGGCTTGGATAGAACCTACGTTCTTTCCACCTTCGCTACATGCATCCAGTCCTACTCCGCTCATGCTGGTATAGTTTTCTGCTTCTATACGTGTAGTAGATGTAGTTGTTGATGATGTAGTAGTAGCAGTTGGAGCATCCAATGCTAATGTTTCTGTTGGAGTTGATGCTGTTGCAACTGTGTTGTTTTCTGCAGACAGATCATCTTTCTTACAAGCAGTGGCTAATAGAATTACCGAAAGGTACGGGATCATTAGAGATAACTTAATTCCCTTGTTTTTCATGGATTTTGATTTTTGGTGAATGATTGCGATCAACTTGAGGGCTAACCGCTTTTTGTTTTAAGTGAACTTGTTGAAATAACGCACCAATTGATACGAATACTATTCCATATTGAGGCGTTTTTTGCACAGAGTTGTGGACTTAGTAGGTTAATGGTAGAGCTTGCTAAGTGGATATACCTATAATCCGTAAGCGCTTTCAGATAAATAGATTTCAATCAAATCCTTTAGTGGCAAGGGTTTGGCACGCCTTATTTGAAAATGCAGATTTCCTATTTGTATATAGGCTACAACGTTATTTTAGATCAATCAAAACCGCTTTATACTCTTTATTCCTGCTTATTATTTAAGCGTAAATGCTATGATAATTAGCTTCTTGGCATTTTTAAATGAAAGGATACATTATCGGTAAGTAGGAAACTGAGAATATGACAATTGATTATACTTAGTGGGATTCTTAATGATCTAGAGAGTTATAAATTGGCACGCAAGGAATTCATTAGGTACCTGCATTATATGCCAAAATCCAATTTTATACATTTAAATGCTATTTCTGGCATGGTCAATGACAAGCTCAATTGCAATTATTTTAAATCAAGATGCCAAAAACGTGTTCATATATATAATAGTATTATAAAGAATTAAAAAGGGTAAACATTTAAAGCTGCTTCATTTAGTAATTAATAACTCTCTAAACAATCCATTTTGAGCTATATATAATTCCTTCTTTAAAGGTTTATGGCATTTTAAATTTTATCGAGCCAATTGTTATATGCTGAAAATGAGTGTGTTATGAAAGAGTGTTGTTCGAAAGGTGCTATTTGTAGAATATCTTTTAATTGTTAAAAGTTGTTAACGAGCTTATTGAGTTGGTTTTTGGCAATTATTGAAGGATGCTTAATTGTTTTCCAATCTGATGGAATGCCTATTTCCCAGGTTATACCATTCGGCATCCCCTTATTAATGTATCTGGTAGGCAAATACGCATTCTTTTGATTTTTGGCACTGTCAAATAGGTGTTTATATACTATAGGAAGTAAGAAGCCCGTGTGAATTGATTAGAAAGTAAATTATTAAATAAGGGTCTTTCTAAGTTTTGCACTGCTATTATTCAATTGATTTTAATCAAACAAAAAAGCCAGGATTGCTCCTGGCTTTGTGAGATTGGCTGTTCACTTAAGCTCACTTTTATCAAACACCCAATCCACGATATTATAAGATTACATGTTACTTAGTGTACATTTTTCGTTACCTACACGTACATCGTCTACATACATCACGCGAAGCGTTGCATCACTTGTTGCCGTTCCACTCCATACCCACTTGTAGATACCCAGTTTAAAGGTTGGTAAGCTAGAAGTAATGGCTGGTGGATAAATGGTTTTACCCGCATAGTTCAGCACCTGGGAACCATTTTTCCAGATCTGCCAGGCACCATCCGTGTTGTAAGAAAACTTATAGTGAATGACAAAACGTACCCACTGGTCTTTTGGCACCGCACCAATGTCCATTGTTTTAGAAGTTCCGGTGCCTAAAGTGCCAGAGAATACCTGTCCATTAACCTCGGCCCAGATGTGGCCATTTTTTACGATCAGGCTCACGGGAGGTGAAGTCTGGGACGTCTGGTGTGCCTGGTGGAACAACTCCGGTTTAGAATCGTCCTTCATTCCATTTGATGGCCAGTATACAGAGAAGGAAACCCAGCGGTCAGTACCATTGTAAGAAGACGGGAAACGTACTTCAGAACGGTAGTTGGGATCAGTATCTCGCAATTCAAAACGACCGGATTTTGATCCTTGGTTTACAGGGCTGGATGATGTGGTAAAAGCATATGAAGTATACCACTCCTGTCCAAAGCCTGTCCACGGTGCTGAACCTTCAAAAGTTTCACGGAACATGATATTAGAACTGATGGTACCGCTACCAGTTGAGACACTAGGAGGTGTAGTTGGCTCAGTTGGTGCTGTCGGTTCAGTTGGTGCAGTAGAACTGCCTGAGCCGTCAGAAGTTGAACTGCCTACTACTTCAAACCAATTGATGTTGTAACCACCGGTTACGGCATAGAGTTGTATAGTTTGTGAACCAGCTGCTAGGTTTACATTTACGCTCACGGTTGTATACGTTTGGTAGGCTGCAGTTTTGGGAGCCGTAACGGTTGCCAGTACAGTACCGGCTGCATTACGCACCTGGAACTGTCCACCTGGACCCGCCACGCGGAAATTCATTTTATAGGATCCTGCCGCTGGAGTTGTGACTGTGTATTTCATCCAGTCGCCGGCTTGAATAGAACCTACGTTCTTTCCACCTTCGCTGCAAGCATCTAAAATAACACCACTCATGCTTGTAAAACTCTCTGCTTCAACACGGGTAGTAGTAGGTGAAGTTGGTGCAGTAGAACTACCTGCATCAGAAGTTGTACCGCCCACTATTTCAAACCAATTGATGTTGTAACCACCGGTTACGGCATACAATTGAATGGTTTGAGAACCAGAAGCAAGATTGGCGTTTACGCTCACTGTTGTATAGGTCTGATAGCTACCTGTTTTAGTTGCTGTTACAGTTGCCAGTACAGTACCGGCTGCATTTTTAACCTGGAATTGTCCACCTGGACCCGCCACGCGGAAATTCATTTTGTAACTACCTGCTGAAGGAGCATTTACACTATAGTTCATGTAGTCACCAGCTTGCACGCTTCCTATGTTTTTGCCGCCCTCACTACAGGCATCTAACGTAATACCTTTCATGCTGGTGTAGCTTTCTGCTTCTATACGAGTAGTTGTCGCCGTAGCCGTTGCTGTAACTGTTTCTGTTGGGGCATCCAATGCTATTGTTTCTGTAGGTGTCGAACTCGTTACTGTATTGCTTTCATCGAAATAATCAGATTTCTGACAAGCAGTAGCTAAAAGGATCACCGACAAGTACGGGATCATCAGTGATAATTTAATACTCTTGTTTTTCATGGATTTTAGCTTTTTGGGGTGATTGATTTGATTACAGTTAGCTTGAGGACTAACCGATTATTAAAAGTGAACTTGTTGAATCAACGTGGCAATTGTCTTTAGTCGGATACTTTTTATTTAGGCTGATTAGACAATTGGTCCGTTATATTTTCATTGATTAATTTTTACGAGGGCAAAACTATCTACGCTTACGCGTGCTGTTGAATTCTAGAAGACATAAGAATAGTGTAAGAAGACATCTTAAAACGAAAGAAGAATTTTCTATTTCGTATATACGTGAGTGTAAATACTTAGAAACTTAATAGTGTAATGAATAGTATTTAGTATAAACACTTAGTGTTATCTATTGAATTAGTTTATATAAATAAGTGAATACACTTTGTTGTATGGTTTATTAAAGACTAGCTACCCACAATTCGAATTGGGAATACATGAATTACAAGAACAGGGTATTCTAATTATATAGCTATCCTGAGTATGGATGTTTAATTAGTATTGGGGTTATTATATTAGAGTAACAAGCAAAAAAAGGAAATCTGCAAACTAGAAGGAGAAAAGTTGGAAGTTGAGAAAGATCAATTTTGAGTAGTAATGTAGGTGTAAGGATAATATTATATACAGACTATTTTATAACAAACAATTAAAAATAAAACAGGCTAAATGTCAACCATTTAGCCTGTAGTCAATATAAAAAATCAAAATGAATCGAGTTGTAAAATATCTTGATTTATTTATTAGTCAACATTGTGTAACATGTTGATATTCAGCATTTATTTATTAAGAAGCCTGAAGTGCATATTCCACTTTAGGTATATTGGGAATATTATAAACTCTTATTATGGTGGCAATAATTCTTTGAGCCGTATCACCATCCCAAAGTGGCGGAACACTATAGGGCTTCCAGATTCCCTGCATTATTTTTTCTAAGTAAGGCAACAGGTTGTTTGGATCTGTACCGATGAGCTCGTTTGTACCAATAGTTACTGTTTCAGGCCGTTCTGTTGAATTTCTTAGGGTAAGACAAGGGATGCCGAGAACAGTAGTTTCTTCAGTTATACCTCCGGAGTCAGTAATAACAGCTTTAGCATTTTTTACCAGGTAAATAAATTCAAGATAACTCATAGGGTCGGTCTGAATCAGCCTTGGGTGCATAAAACCTGCTGAATCAAGCATTTTACGCGTTCTTGGATGAACAGGAAAAACGATGGGAAGCTTCCCGGTACTCTTTAGTATAACTTCCAGCAAATGAGTTAGGTTGTGGGGATCATCTACATTAGATGGTCGGTGAAGTGTTATTAAGAAATAGTTCCCTTGCCTTAAATCTACTTGCTTCCAAAGTTCGGGTTGTATTAATCGGTTTATATTTTGATACAAAGTATCAATCATGGTATTGCCAACAAAGTGTACTTTTTCTTTAGGCACGCCGGAATGATATAAGTGATGATTGGCTTCTTCGCTAGTGGTAAAGAAATGATCACAAATAACATCGGTAACCAAGCGGTTTATTTCTTCTGGCATTGTTCGATCTCCTGAGCGAATGCCCGCTTCTACATGTGCTACATCTATGCATAGCTTTTTAGCTACTATTGTACAGGCCATGGTAGATGTAACATCTCCTACTACCAGTACTAGATCTGATTTGTTCTCCTGTAATTCTTTTTCAAATTTTACCATAATGGCAGCTGTTTGCTCTGCCTGGCTTCCTCCCCCAGCACCAAGATTGGCATCTGGCTCAGGAATGCATAGTTGCTCAAAAAAATCGCTACTCATTTTCTTATCATAGTGTTGACCCGTATGTACCAAGCGATACTTAATATCATAACCATTTGTTTGAGCTTCTTGTATAGATTTGATGATGGGTGCTACTTTCATAAAGTTAGGCCGGGCGCCAGCTACGATAGTTATAATCATTGCAATCTTGTTTATTGATTAAGGTGTAACAGTTTCCTTTTTTAAAAGGTCAGATAGGTTAATAAATAAGAGAATGATAGATATTATTGAATGCGAAATAGTAATGAAGTGCAGATCAACTGGGTTAGTTGGCCGATTGAAACACTTGCTTTATTTTTTCTTTTGCTACTAAATAGATAAACTCAGAGTTGCCAAATAGGTAACGCTTCCACATTCGTTTTGGCTCCTGCAGTACACGGTAAAACCACTCCATGCCTAAGTTTTGCATCCATAAGGGAGCCCGTTTTGTTTTACCGGCAATTACATCAAAGGAGCCTCCCACTCCCATTATAAATGGTACATTCAAGAGGTGTTTATAGGTATTAAGAAAGATTTCTTTTTTGGGTGATGTTACAGCCACAAATAGCATATCGGCTCTGCTCGTTTCAATCTGTTTGGCCAATTCTGGCTCTTCTTCTTTTTTAAAATAACCATTGCGATAGCCAGCTATCAATTGATCGCCATATTTTGTACGATAAACTTCTACTACTTTTTCCAAAACTTCCTGCTCCGCACCTAGTAAGAATATTTTATACCCTTTACTTGCTGCCATGTCTACCAGGTTGTGCATGAGATCAATTCCTGCAACTCGCTCAGGCAATGCACAGTTTAAAAACTTTGATGCCCAAACAATAGATTTACCATCTGCATTAATGATATCACAGTCAACGATAGATTTTTTAAGTTCTTCATCTTTCTGAGCGTTGACCATTTTTGCTGCATTAACTACAACATGGTGTACAGGACTTTTGTCTTGTATAGCTTTATTAATTAAAGCTAGTGTTTGTTCCATGGTTAGAGCATCAACAGGGATTCCACAGATCCGTACTCTCCTTTTTAGTGTCTCCATACTAAAATCTTAAATAGAAATAAAACGACTGCTTTAGTACAATTTCAATTACTTAAATGGGAAGCTCTTCAATAAAGATGGAGTGGATGAGTAGTTTCGAAAGGGTATGATAATTATAAAGATACAAGCGTCATACCAAGTGCTACAACGCCGTTTATTGGGAGTCAAAATACTTAAAGATTTTAAGATTTGCAAGCAACAAGGAATATGATTATCAAGGAGATGCCAAGATTTCCTGAAGATATATCAAATGAATACAGTGTGGAAAAATGATCAAAGTTCATATTGGAAAACTTGCTAATTGTTTCTCTAAAACCCCAATAATCCTTCATGCTTCCTTGCCTGCTACTCCTCTGTTCCTTCATTACTCCTGCTCTGTCCCTTCATAGTTACTCCGTATAGAATTGTGGGTTACTCCGTATAGTAGTCTCCTTTACTCCGTATCAAAGGCTAATAAGATGTAGTAACAAGTCAGAACAGATAGGCAAACAACTGGTATTAAAACCTGCTTACATGTGTATAACTAAAGCCACCAGAAAGCTTGTGTAGTTGAAATTGTCAGTGTAAATTTACTAAAATAATTAGTAATAAGTAATCAACCCTAACTTATGGCACGACAAGCAGGCCCGCTCTTCTTCACCGGCACCATCGATGACATCACCTTTTACAAAATGGAAGGAGTGTATTTGGCTAGAAAGAAAAGCTCGCTGAATCGCCGCCAATTCCGCACCGATCCCCGCTTTGCCCGCTCCCGAAAAAGTGCTGAAGCCTTTGGCGAAGCTTCCCAGTTGGCCTCCGCCATCTACTGGCAATTACCCAAAAATCAGCGGGGCAAAGGTGTCGTCAATAGGCTCACCGCCCAGGTCGGCGAGCTGCTAAAAAAAGGAAAAACAAGAGAAGAGGTTATCCAACACTTTCTAATACATGACCAGCACCCGATTACTCATACGACTCTTAAATCTCAGGCCAATGAACCCTCTCCCAAGCCAGAACGAAATTCGGCTTGGAAAGTAACACCTAAAGGAAAGTTGATTGGTCCTATGCCACTAAAAATCCTTTCCAATGATACCGGAACCTCTTTTGCAAGTGCGGCTAAACTTAACAGCTATTTTGTCCCTCAACGAGAATAAGTGTTATTAAATGATAGATTCTTTTAATTAAGAGAACCAGCCTTCATGCAATCAAAGTATTCATGAATTATAATGAAAACTATGGATAGTTTGATAATAAGAAGTAGCAAACCTTTGGCAATCGTATAAAGTCTTAAGAGCATTAGTTGTAGTTTGTAGAAAGGCTTTCTACTTTTTATTATCTTGTACACCTTAATCCAAAACTATCAATGCTGTCACTTGGTAAACGCAATTGCTTTCTGTTTCTACTTTCCATTTGTATAATGAGTCCAGGTTTAGCTTTGGGACAGAAATCAAAAGACTGTTCAAACTTCAAAAATGGTTGCTTTCACTCCTATCCAATTAATTCTGCCGATCATTATATATTGCACAGGGATGGTGCTACACAAAAGGAAATCAACGCTGTTACCGGTGATTCCATTATCTGGAAGTTGGATTGGAATAGTGATTGTTCCTACTCATTAAAATATATATCAGGCAGTAAGCTAAAACGTGAAGAACTGGCAGTTTTAAAGCAGCATACCTTTTTTTATGAGATCACGGAGAACACGCCCGATTACTACTTATTTAATGGCTATTTGGAAAACAAAAAAGGAGCTTTGTTACAATCAGACACCATGTGGCTGAAAGAAAAAGCGGTTACACCTAATACATTGCTATTCGCGCCAACCGACCCTAATGCCGTACGAAAAGCCCGCTTTAGCGACACATCCACTTACGCCTTGCTTTATATATACCGGCCTAAGAGAAACATTTGCTTTTTAGCAGATTATACGGTCTATGGAAACGACATGCCTATGTTTGTATCTAAAAACAATTCTCGGTATATACTTAAAATATATAAAGAAGGACCACTTAAGCTGAAAGCAAAGGGCGGTTTAAAGGATGATAACTTGGAAATTAATATCCGCTTCGGGCAAAAATATTACCTGGGTGCGCTCATTAAATTTGGTGGTTATTGTACACCGTTACTGACACTGGAAAAAGAAGAAACAGGAAAACTAGAATTTGATAACATTCTTTAAATCTCACCTATTTTAATAGTGGATCTTTTGCTACAATTACATGCCAATAAAACAGCCCAGTTTTGGTAGGCATTTTGCTTCACAATTTACCCGACACCTATGCTATAGGCTATGAAAATTAATCGAGACTTGAACTTAAATGTTTGCTGTTTAATCAATCGGAACCAATGGTGAAAAGAAGAGAAATGTTCCTTTGTTGTCAATCCAAACAGAACCACGGTAGGTTATAAAACCAGTTTCACCTGTTGGATCGTATTCAGCTTCTCCTATAAAATCAATTTTATAGACATTACGCTCCTTAGTGTAGGTATCACTAATAAGCGCCATTTGAAGCACCCCAAGCCAAGTATCGTATGCGTCCTGCACTTTCGGTGGTAGTTTTTTCCCAGCTTGTACTATAGCCTGTTGTCCAATAGAGGCAGAAGTAACAGTGAGCGTAGCGGTTAGCAGGCAAGCAGCCAGTAAGATCTTTTTCATGATTAACTGTTTTAGGTTTTGGTAGAAATACAATTTACTCACTATCTAGCCGAATCGCAAGCACAACAATAATAGTGATCAATATTTTTTTACATTATATGCCGCTGTTGGCATTCTTACAAGTAGACACCTCGGTACTTATCCCCACGAACCATTCGTACAACTTACGCATAAACCACACTGTTATACCACCTCCTCCCTTGTTTTCTTTCCTTTAACCGTTGGCTGCCCCAAGTGTTAGAGTGTTCTAGTAATTACTAAGAGTTGCTCTATAACAGGACTTAAGCTTATACCAAAAGAAGGCAAAGAATGCTGTGATTTCTTTCAAACACTTGGGATCATCGGCTAGTAGTGCCAATTATGCGAAAGGCAATCTATACCTATATCGAGAATAACGAAATGACTGGAATAAAAACGATATACAGCATATTGCCAATCTTATGCTGGTTTAATAATCCCCATAGGTCTATAAAAAAATCAGCAAAGCAGTCATAAACAACCGCTTTGCTGATTATAAAAATAGAGATCTACCCTAGATTAAAATCTAATATTCGCTCCAATTCTGGTAAAGGCTCCTGTATACTGAATTTCATATACACGGGTAGAATTACCCATATACGTATAAGCAGGGCTGTTTAACATGTTAACACCTTCAACGTATACCATAAACTTATCAGTGATCTTATAAGAGGCATTAACATCCAACTGCCAACGTGCATCTACCCAAAGATCTTCTTCTTTATTTGATCCTAGTGCATAGATGAATTTACCATTGTAGTTAGATGAACCCTGGATCGTTAGCTTTTTAGAAGAGTAACCTAATGCAAGATTGGCTGTATTATCAGCTTGACCTGGCAGGCGCAACTCTCCTATTTTTTGATCGGTTACAGCATTAGAATGGGTGTAGTATAGTTACCTGTAAATATCAGGTTTTTCAAAACACCTGGCATAAAGGTCAATGTACTGTTATAAGTCAACTCTACGCCATACACATTGGCTGCTTTACCATTACGTGGTTGTCTCATCACATACTGCTCCGTAGCACCGCTGCTATAATAAGGGTTGCTAGCATCAGTAATAGGCCCTTCGCTCAGGTACTGGAACTTGTTTATATGCTTATAAAAAACACCGCCTGATAATAGACCTACATTTTTCATGTATTGTTCAAAAAGAACATCCATGTTGTTTGAATAAGCCGCTTTTAATTCAGGGTTGCCTTTTTCAATCTTCAATAAGTCTGTATTAATATTTAAGGTTGGCATCAGATCCACGTAGTTAGGACGAGAATATCCTGTTGTATAGGCCGTACGTAAGATCGTGTTTTTAGCCAGGTCAAACTTGAACTGCAAGTTTGGTAATACCATTACATAATTAAGCGATGAATCAGCAGGTGTTGCAGTATAGGTATTAAATACTGGCGTAGTTGTTCCAGGCTTCTGACCGCCATTTACATTCGGGTTGGCATCTTTGTCATAGCTGAAAATTCTAAAGGCCTTGTAATCTACGTGTGTATTTTCAACCCGTGCGCCAAAGAGCAACATTGTTTTGTTGAATTGGATCTTGTTCATCACGTATCCTGCAGTAATGTTTTCATTAGCATCATAATAAGCAGCATCTCTGCTTAATGCCGTTCTATACGCATCCAACACAAAGCGTTCTGGACGGTTTGTGATAAAGGCCTTGATCTTGTCAACATCTGCAGCAGATCCGAAACTGAGATTATTATTCAGGAATTTAGGAGATAGATCGCTCTTATAAATTAAAAATCACAATTAAGTGATCTTTCTTCCATCACCTTTTTGGCAATACAACACACAGCACAATGTGTACACGTTACATATACCGCTCCTACTTATTAGCAGTAGTAATACTTGTCTAAATTACACAAACAAGTGAATGACCAACACACCCACTAAACCCACAATCGCTACCAGTGTTTCCATAACGGTCCATGTGCGTAAGGTATCTTTTATAGACAGGTTGAAGTATTCTTTGAACATCCAGAAGCCGGAATCGTTGACGTGCGAAAAGGCCAGACTCCCTGCACCTATTGACAACACCATCAAGCTGGGATGAATCTGCGATTGCAATACCATTGGTGCAAATATGCCACCCGTAGTTAATCCTGCTACGGTTGCCGATCCTACACAAATGCGGATGGCGGCAGCAATCAGCCAGGCTAATACCAACGGATGAAGGTTCACCTTATTCAATTGCTGTGCAATTTGCTGACTAACGCCGCTCTCAATCAGCACCTGCTTCAAGGCACCAGCACTGCCAATAATGAGCAGGATCAGTGATACTTCCTTTACAGAATCGGCATAACTATTCATAATATCCTTCATTGGTATTCCACGGTTAATGCCCAATACCCAGGTGGCTACAGCCAACGATAGTAACATTACAATAGCAGGCTCGCCCAAAAAGGAAAGAATAGCCGCACTATTTGAAGTCGTTACCACCACAAATGGCAAAACAGCCGTAAGCATTAATAAGATCACAGGCAGCAAGGCTGCTAAAAAACTGCTGGTAGTACTGGGTAGTTTGTCAGGCGCTAGCTCCTTTGGTTGAAATGTTTTTAAAGGATCTGCCGGAATATTTTTCAGGAACTGGGAAAATAAGGGCCCGGCTACAACAATGGCAGGAATGGCTATGAGAATACCATATAACAAGGTCAAACCAATATTAGCCTTAAACTGAACAGCCAAAGCTGTAGGTGCCGGGTGTGGTGGCAGAAAACCAAAGGTTACCGACAAGGCGGCTAACATGGGCAAGCCAATATAAATAGCTGGCAACTTATATTGATAAACAACAGTAAAGATTAAGGGCACCACCAATACAAAACCCACATTATAGAACAACGGTATGCCAATAGTAAAACCGGTCAAAACCAAAGCCAACTGAATATATCGAAAACCAAAAGCCTTCATTAGTACAGAACAGATCTTTTGTGCCGCACCACTATCGGCCACCAGCTTGCCTAACATAGCACCCAGTATAATTATAATGGCCAAGGAGCCCAACGTATCTCCTATACCCTTTTGCACAGCCCCCATTACCTTAGTCAATGGGATGCCTAACCATAAGCCACCAATGATTGAAACAATCAGAAAGGCCAGAAAGGCATTGATCTTGCCCCAGGCAATAAGGAGCACCAGTAAGAGGATGATGGCAAAAATGATCAATACGGTCATAAAGCAAGCTGTTCGTTTTATAGAAGATTTATTGTGTACTTCGTAGGCTATTGAAATGTTCTTTAATTACATTTCTTCTTTTAAAACTTCATAAAGTCGAAGAAACCGATCAAAGGCTTTTTGATAAGTTGCATGGTGACCTGCATTTGGATGATAAACGCTTGTTGCCGTATTATCCATTTTCCACTCTAATCCTAATGCCTCTGCACCAACAACCACAGCGCCCAATGCGGAACTATCTATCCCACCCGACACTACTACTTTTCTATTAAAGACATCCGACAACAGCTGTAACCACAACTCACTTCGAGCAAAACCGCCAGTGGCATATATTAAATCAGTTTCCTGTTTTTCAAGAAGCACCTTTCCTATACTGTACAAGCTATACAAAACACCTTCCATACAGGCGCGTACCAGGTGTGCTTTACTATGATCTATTCGCAACCCCAAAAAGACTCCAGTAGCTTTTTCATTCCAGATAGGCGCCCGCTCACCCAGCAGGTAGGGCAAGAACAATAAACCATCACTACCCGGTCTCGTTTGTTGTGCAAGCTCCAAAAGTTCTTCATAGGTTTCCGTAGTGTTCAATAGTGTTTCCTTTAACCACTGCAACACCACAGCACCATTATTCGTTGCCCCACCAAAGACAAACTCATGGTCTTTTACATGATAACAAAACAAGCGCATATAGGGGTCTATTTGCGGCTCTTTAACCATCATACGTACGGCTCCGCTGGTACCAATGGTAATCACCATAGCATTTCGTATATTGCCTGCTACTCCTAGATTCGATAAGGCCCCATCGCTTCCACCTATAACAATTGGTGTATGTAACGAAATGGCCAATTGAGGATGATGCCCAACATGATAAAGAACATGTTTTGTACCTACCAATTCTGATAATTGATCTAAACGAATACCAGTAAAGGATATAATTTCTTCATCCCAGGTTAACGATTCTAGTTGCAACAATCCCATAGCCGATGCAATTGATGTATCAATCAAGTATTGGCCAAATAGCTTAAAGAAGATGTATTCTTTAATGCTTATAAACTTATGCGCCTCTGTGAAAAGTGCAGGCTCATATTGCTTCCACCACAGCAGTTTACACAAGGGCGACATGCCATGGATTGGTACACCAGTTCGCTGATAAAAGTGTTGGCCTCGTTCGGTATTTCGCAGATCTTCAGCAATGGCTGCTGCTCTATTATCAGCCCAGATAATAGCCGGTGTAATAGCATTTCCTGCTTCATTTACCGCCAGTATACTATGCATAGCAGCACTAAACGATATAAATGCCAGCGACTGAGGTGCCAATACCGCCACTATTTTATTGATACAGGTAATTACAGAATGAAGTAAACCATCAGCATCTTGTTCAGTCCAGCCAGGCTGTGGATGCTGCATGCCATAATAAATCGTTTCAATAGCGATGGCTTTTCCATTAGGAGAAAAGGCTACTGCTTTAGTAGCTGTAGTTCCAATATCTACACCTAAATAATACTGCATGCTGATACGAATAGCTTCAAGGTGGTAGTAAGTTACACATTGGTTGGGGGAAATGAAAGTTGGTGTTTTTCACTAACAGCATTTCATTAATTCCCGCCTAAACTGTAGTCTTTAATTTAAATACCCAAATACGGCTAGCGCACAAGGAAAGCCAAACCATGGGATTTATTCTTTTCTTTCAGGGCCTATCCCCAGTCTTCCACCACAAGTGTTCGAAACCTTATAGTATCATTAAAAGCAAGACTGTTATAGGTAGGTATTCTTTGCGCATCTCTGCGAATTCTCAGCGGGCTTTGCGGTAAAAATTAACCGCAAAGAGCAGCAAAGCACGCGCAAAGAAGCGCAAAGTGTACGTTTCGAACTGGTCTTCAACTCATATTCAGAATCATTCAGTTTCTAGTTGCAAAATCCCCATTTAATATTGTAACTTCAATACTACTGTAGTGGAATGCTTGCGTAACCCCTAAACCCCTCTTCGCCTGTCATGTACAGCCACCAGTTTCTTCAGCTTAAGTCAAATGTTATCCGTTTATTGGGCAACTTAGATTCCCGTCTCACGTATCACAATGTGACACATACTTTAGATGTTACAGAGATGGCGGAAAAAATTGCAAGAGCCGAGAATATTACAAATGAGAAAACCCTATTTCTGCTGAAAGTGGCAGCCCTTTATCACGATACGGGTTTTTTGAAAGTATACAAAGGGCATGAAGAAAAAAGCTGTACTATCTTCCTGGAAGAAACAAGGTCCTATTCATTTAGTCAGGAAGACAATGATCTTATTCTTGGCCTGATCATGGCCACGCGCATTCCACAAAATCCCAAAACACACTTACAACAGATCATTTGTGATGCAGACCTGGACTACTTGGGTCGGGAGGATTTTTCAGTTATAGCTGATAACTTATTTCAGGAATCATTAAACTATGGATTCGTATCCTCAAAAGAAGAATGGGATGATATCCAATTAAACTTTATCAAAAATCACCATTATCATACCCTCACCTCCAAACAGTGGAGAGAACCAGTAATGCAAAAGCATTATTCTATGCTGGCAACACATTAAGAGTGGCTACTAACCATCTTTTTCATCTCAATAGTTACACGATCTTGCTCTCTTAATCGTTTACAAAGTGTTTTCATTATCCCTTTCAATACATCTGTATTGGTAGCCATGATATCAAAAAAATCGTCCTGCTCAATTTTAAGCATAATGCAATCGGTTATGGTGGTTGCACTGGCAGATCGGGTTTCTGAATCCAACAATGACAATTCACCAAAAATCTCATTATCCCCTAATACAGCCAGTTGGTGCTGATCATCGTGAATGGATACTTGTCCTTTGTAAATAAAGTACATACAGTGCCCGTAGCTTCCTTTTTTAAAAATAGTAACCTCTTTATCAAAATAACACTCTTCACATACCGCAGCTATTTCAATTAAGTCCGTCTCTTTACAGTTCTGAAAAATCTCCGAACTCTTCATGAGTAAAACCTTTTCAATAATAAGCATAGAATAAGTATTAAATGGCTTGCAGAGCGTAGGCCCTGGTTTCGTTGATTATATAATGATTGCTTAAATCACTCTCCGCATTCAGTTCCCTGATAACTCCCGATTGTTGGTTTTCAATAGAACAATAGATACATACGGCTTTCGTCCAAATATTGAAAGATTGAGATTGCACCACCAGCACTTTGTTCAAAAAGGCTACCGGATCAAAATTGGCAGCTGTACGCTTATTGAAAGTGGGCTCCAATACAAAGTCAATTAAACTGTTTATTTGCATGGATAATTTCTTTGGAAGCGTCCATTCCAACATCTCCATCGCGTTGAATAGTTTATTGTTTTTATTAAAAGCTACCAGTTCCAACAAGCGGTTTATTTCTTTATTGTGATATAAAATTATGCACAGTTTCAGTGCCGTCGTTACATCACTTTCAATTTCGCTTAGTAAAGACTGCCGGATAAGATGATACCCTTTTACAAGTGGCACTTCTTTACAATAAGCAATCTTTTCAAAGCCGTTTTTAATATAATACTTAAGAAGTGGTTTAAACTGGTGCATCTGCTCCGGTGTTTCTGCCACATATGATTTCATCCATAATGCATGAATGATCCTATCATTATTATCAGGTGCATCCGATAGTTGAGATAGTAAATATGCAGTTGAATGTGTGCCCTTACTCTTTCCGGCAATCTTGATCAACTCTTGCTTGTGTATGCTTAAAAGTGGCGTTGGCAATGTCTTTATATCATTAAACAACACATCGCCATACACTTGCAAACCATGTAGCGCAAGGTATTTAGTTGGTTGTTCTTTTAATAATTGAAGGATAACAGGAAGTAACTTCTGTATATGCAGCCTGCAGGCTGCTATAATAGCGCTACGTCGAATAGCTGGCTCATTATCTTCCAGCAAAACCTCAATAGCATCAGTAAACTTTATATCACTTAATTCACTGATAATTTCCAATGCCTGCTCACGTTCCTTAGGAAATGGTGAAGTAATCAATGAATGAATTTCCTTCGAAGCTGTATATAAGAAAGAAAACTCTTTCTGACTCAGCAGGTGATGAATGATAATTTTACGGGTCGCATAGTCTTGTTGAGAAATCAAGCCCGATATGGTTTTAAGGAAACTGGCATCTAATTGGCAAAGTAGATCCACAATCCGTTCTTTTACTTCTCTTTCTTCTTCTGTTGCCAATAGATCATGTAAAAGAGTTACATCTAATTGTTCCCTTTCTTCTAATTTAAACAATGCATATTTCTTAACTTCCTTCAACGGTGAATAGAGCTGTTTCTTAAGTAGCTCATCCAGATCTTGATAAGAAGCGCTTTCTAAAAGCTTTAATGCATAAATGATCTCTACATCCTTACCTTCTTCAACCTTCTTAAGTAATAATTCTATGGTTTTATGATCCGAAACCTTAAGATCCTCACCATTATACACACCTTTTTGTATGGAATAGTGTAACACCTTGACATAGGCTTTTTTGATCATAAAGATGATAACAGCCCAAACTACCAGGTTGACCAGCAATACCTTAATAGTCGTCATAATGGTAAAGGGCAATCCCATTACAGGAAATAAGATCAACGACAAACCTACCACAACCAAAGAGATTGGAAACATATAACCCTTAGCAATGATGTGCCCCTTCAAGCGTAAGTGTTCGCTCAAAGGCTGAAAGAGAATCAAAAAGACGGGCTCCTGGATAGTTGACCGCAACACCTCTGTAAGTAAGGCCATGATACCAAAAATGAATACAGTATAGGTGACGTCATAAGTAAAGAAGAATGTACAGGAAAATAAAAACAAGGTAACAGGAGTAAAAGACAAACAGGCTATTATACCCAACCGTTCTATTGCACGACTAGAAAAAGTCAATTTTAATACAAGCGCAATGATCCTTCCAAAAGCAAAGAACTGAGCTATAAAGGCAGCAAGATTCGTTAGATCATAAAAACGACTTTTAACCTGGCTTATAAATGTATAATCAATAAGTACAAATACATTATAACTTAGAATAGAGAGAAGTGATATGGAAAAGATGAGCTCACTTCTAAAGAAGGCTTCTATTCTACCCTTTTTAATGGGATGACTTTCAGTATGATGTTGCGTATGCGCATGAGCCCTGCGCAAAATGGACTGCCAGGTGCTTTTATGGGCTAAGCGGTTTAATAAGATAAAGGCCGTTCCCATAAACACAACGGCCAACAATAAAAGATTGGGAACACCAGTAATAGGAATCAGTAATGGTGTTGCAGCATAACCAATGAGTTTTGCAGGTATGTCTCCAGAACCTACTATTGAAAAAACCCTTTTGCTTTCGCGAATATTGAATAATAAAGAAACAATACCCCAAAAAGCATAACTCGTTATCATGTAGAACAAGGTGCTACAGATCAATATGCAATAAATAAAAACATGCGAGTGGGCTACTACAAGGCCTGACCAAAATGCCAGAAAAACAAATAGAGATGCTATAAGAATGGAACGCAATAGCTGGATAGGTGTAAAACGTTGTTCCAGCTTTTCATACATCAAATTAATGAGTAAGAGAAAAAAAGCAATTCCTAAAAATGCATAGGCTAAACCAGTTATGGCGAACGTATGTATAAAGAGGGTAAAAGCAACGATATTGATCAGCGCATTGGCAAGACCAATAAAGAATTGCACTTTAAGTAGATCAAATACATATTTGGATTCAGATATTCGAATATTTAATATGCTGAATATCAATTCCCTCATTCATCTAATATAATCATTTTTATAAGTATATACGTATGTTGAAACTATTTATTAACCCCTATTTACAGAGAGCCGGCAGCCATTGACGCTCTTTAATAAACTCATAAATAAAACAGAAAATACTTACTTAAGTTTTTTATTGATTATCAATGGCATTTCAACAATGAACAACCGATCACAGTCTATTTATGGCTAATGGGCCATTTGTCATTTAATCATTGCAATATTGTTACGAAAAAAGAAATAAAAGTGTAATTTCACGAATACATTTTTATCCCATCCCCTTGCTTTCTTCCTCTAGATGATTGAATTAGTGTTTGTTAAGTAATTCAAACTAACAGTAATACCCTATCTTTTTTACTACCCTTACAACACAACATTAATCCTATGGTATTGCAGTAATGCTGCACCTATCTGTGCTATGACGACTCCACTTTTCTAACGCCTAACAACCAAAAATGAAACTGTTTAGGAACCTTGTCTATTTTTATAGCACATTACTGTTACTCGTTCTTAGTTCTACAATTTCATCGCTGTTTGCTCAATCATTAAAAATCAATGATTTCGTTCTCTTTGGTGGAAATTGCAGTACCTCCTCTACTTGTGGTATAACGATAGCATCAGGTACAATAATAAAAGGCGGTGCTATAGGTACCAATTCCCTGATACAAACCAGCAATGGAGTAATAGTTACAGGTAACCTAAATAGCAATGGGGCTATTGTACTAGGAAATGGAAATACCATTACTGGAAATATTACTGTTGCAAACACTACTTCCACTAACCCTGCCTTTTTGAGCGGATCCAGTACTAGCATCATTGGAAATATAGATGCTGCCGGCAACATTACCATTGGAGCAGGTACTGTACAAGGAAACATCACCCACCCCAATGGTACAAAGTATAGAGGCCCCAAACCAAGCGGTAGCGAAATATTGGGAACACCAGCTATACCAACTATGCCTGAGCTACCTGCCATTACCACCTTTCCCAATCCAGGACAAAGAGATATTGTCAAAACAGATAGTGTTGGCCCCGGAGAGTACCGAGATGTTATTTTAACGGGTAATCAAAGTTTGAAACTTAAGGGCACAGGTATATATACCTTCCGTTCTATCAAAAATTCTGGAACTGTCAACAAATTCATTTTTGACTTTGGTGGTAATACTACCGGAACCATTAAAATTTATATTCATGGTGATGCCATGATGGGTAAATTCGCTACTGATATTATTAATGGTGGAAGCCCATCAAGAGTTTTTGCTGAAACACACGGCCAAGGAACTACCACTGGATATGCATGGACCATTAACAATGGTAATGTTGGTACAGCTACTACTGCATGGCAGGGAACGATCTGGGCTCCTTTTGGAAGTGTCACCTTAGGCGCTGGCTCCACTTCCCAAAAATTGATCGGAGCCGTTTGGACTACCAAGCAGATCGTTATAAATAGTGGAATTCTCCTGGAGTTTGCCGCTTTCCAAGCATCAATGCTCCCCTATTATCCACCATCAACACCCGGAAAAGTTAACGACCTGATTGGTTCTGAACTTTCTTCCTTATATCAAAATTTTGGCAGCGTTAGCGATAAAGCGGAATCTATTTTTATTTTATCAAGCGATAGCGTATATGTCGATGTTATTGCCTTAAACGGCAAACAAAATGAATTAAGAGATACACTTGTAAAACCATCTTACGGACTTACACGCCTGATTTCAAATGGAAGTAACCCATTGATTTTAACAGGTGTTTTCCCAATAAAAAATCTATTTAAGTTAAATGCACTTCCCAACCTGATTGATTATGCACGTCCCCTATATCCCTCCATCAGCAATAGCGGTGTTACACAAACAGCAGGTGATAGTGCCATGCAATCCAACTTTGTACGTAATGGATATGGCTTAACGGGCAAAGGGGTTAAAGTAGGCGTTATTTCTGATAGCTATAATACACTTGGCAATGCAGCAATAGATGTAGCAAACGGCGACCTTCCTGGCCGGCCAAATAATCCAGTGAACTCAACTCCAGTACAGGTTTTAAAAGAATATCCGTTGGGTAGACGGCCCGATGAAGGAAGAGCCATGCTCCAAATTATTCATGATATTGCTCCTAAAGCCCAACTGGCATTTCGTACCGGTTTTATTACAGCTGGCGATATGGCTGCAGGAATTCAGGAATTACACAATGCAGGCTGCAACATTATTGTTGATGATATCACTATGGTAACGGAGCCTTTCTTTAAAGACGGTCAGATTGCAAACGCTGTAAATAATGTTGTAAACCAAGGTACAGCCTATTTTACATCTGCCGGCAACTTTGGAACGCGTGGCCATGAAGGTGTTTTCAACCCGGTACCTGCTCCTGCCGGTCTTACGGGGCAAGCACATAACTTTCAAAATGGTGACATCTATCAAAAGATCACATTAGATCCCGGCACCTATACCATAGTGCTTCAATGGGACGATGCCTTCTATTCTAACGGCGAGTTTCCCGGCACACAAAATGACTTTGATATTTACCTGGATAATAACGACGGCACTCCCCGTTATGGCTTTAATCGTAATAATCTGAACGCCGATCCTTTTGAGTTTCTCCCTATTACCGTAACCTCCAGAACAGAAACGAATATCCTCATCGTTCGCGCAGCAGGTACTGGCAATGTTCGCTTCAAATACATCATATTCCGCGGCCAAGCAACCATTAATGAATACCAATCCGGACTGTCAACCATTATAGGGCAAGCCAACCATCCGAAAGCCTTGACCATTGGCGCTGCTTTATACTTGAATACACCGCCATTTGGCGTGGCTACACCAACTATTGCTTCTTTCTCTTCCAGAGGAGGATTGAAAATAAGTGGAGTTGACAGGTTGAAACCCGATTTTGTAGCACCCAATGGAGGAAACACTACAGTAGATTTTGGAACACCGAATATTGATGGCGACCTGTTCCCCAACTTTTTTGGCACCTCCGCTGCAGCTCCACATGCAGCTGGTGTAGCGGCTTTGTTGATAGAGGGTATGGATTCTTTTAGCCACTACCATTTAACACCAGACTCTCTGCGCGGCTTATTAAAAGTGGAGGCATTAAACATGGGTGCTTCAGGTTATGATGATAGTACAGGCTATGGTTTTATTCAACCGTACAAATCCATGCAAACCTTTGCGGCCCCAAGACCAGAGATCATCTCTTTATCCTATCCTTCTAATACAACACCGGGTGAACAATCATTCACACTGACAGTTACGGGCAATTATTTAAGCCCTAATTCAGAGATACGTCTAAGGGGCACACCTTTAGAAACAACCTTCGTAAATGGAACAGCATTAACAGCTGAAATACCAACATTTACAGGCAACCCATCCATTGATGTGACTACACCCGCCAAATCATCATCGGGACTTGATGGCGGTATTTCCAATAGCCTGTTCTTCTTCAATACAGTTAAAAAATTGGTCACTGTTAAAGCTGACACACTTACTAAAAAGTACTTCGAAAGCCTGCCAACCTTCACAGCAACAATTCGTGTAGATGGCGTACGCTTAGACAGCACCAACTATACGCTAAAACAGTTGGGCCTTGACTCGCTGAAATTCATTACAGAAGCTAAAGACACCAGCCAGGTTGGCTTTTATTCTATTGAACCCCGACGTGTATTTGATCCCAACAATGCAACAGATGCTGGTTTATTAGAATCATTCAGCTATTCATTTACAAATAGCTTACTCAATATTGTAAAACTGCCAATCACTATAACGCCCGTAGAAAAAACCATTCAGTATGGTGAAAACATTTCTGATTTTCAATTTAATTATAGCTATAACACAGGTACTTCTATTGCAGACACGGCTAGTTTCCGCCAAACATTAACCTCCTTACACCAGGGCAATATTGTAAATAACGCAGTAGTGCTGGTCAACCCGGCCTATCTGGTGAACAGCGATCGCACCCTTACCGATCAGGACCTTAACAATCTAAGTTTTTTGGTATCACCGCCGGCCTTACAATATGCCCGCGAATTAGTAAACCCCGCTTACTTAGTAAACGGTGTAGCAGGTAAAACAACTATTATCGATATCTCACCACAAACGGTTTTTGATTATCAGGTTAACCCAGCCACTTCAACACTTGTTAACCCGGCTTATTTGGTAAATCCAGCCTATTTGGTAAATCCGGCTTACTTGGTCAACCCTGCCTACCTGGTAAATACTACTTCTAAAACCATAGTGAATCCAGCATATCTGGTCAATGGTAGCGCCACGGTAAATAACATCTTAGTAACCAACCCAGCTTACCTGGTTAATCCAGCCTACCTGGTCAATGCTATTTCTAATTCAAGCAATGTAAATACAGTAGCTATTATTGACTCAACAGATGTTTATGTAAATAGCAATCAGCCAGCTATACTTAAGCCTATCAATATGATTACAGGCTATGCGGCTGGCACACACAGAGTAGTACCGGCGGCCTTATTGAATAAGAACCTGGATATACGCTACAATTTGTCACTATTGCATATTCTGCCAGCTACACTCACGGTTAAACCCAAAGACACCACTATCGCCTATGGCCAACCGATCGCTTTTAATTTTGCTACATCAGGCTACCAATATGATAATACGGACGATCAGATCCTAAGTGGTCCCCCTCAATATATAGTAACTAAAAATGGCGTGACAGTGGATATTACCAAACCACTACCCGTTGGGGAGTACACCATTACGCCAGCTAACTTGCCATTTAAAGCGCCAGCTAGCTATATAGCCCGTTACTTGACTGGCAAGCTGACGATTTCCTTAGCTGTATTAACTGTTAAAGCCGATAAAAAAACTAAGGTATATGATGGCAAGACAACTAGCAATTTTACAGTTTCTTATACAGGCTTTTTAAATGGCGACACGCCTGCTAATTTACAGGGCACGTTAACCTTTACGGGTACTGCTACCACTGCTATACAAGTAGGTACCTATGCAATTTTGCCATCAGGTTATACTTCACCCAATTATGATATCAGATTTGAAGTCGACAGCCTAACCATCACAAAAGCACCATTATTCATTACAGCCAATAATATTACTCGTGCTTATGGTGACCCAAATCCAGCACTGACACTTTCTTACCAGGGCCTGGTGAATGGAGAGAACAGCAGTGTTTTATCACCACAGCCAGTAGCAACTACTACCGCTAACCAAAGTTCTCCAGTTAACACCTTCCCTATTACAATAAATGCTGATAGCGTAAGAAACTATTCACTACGCCTAACTCCTGGAACGCTAACCATTACCAAAGCAGGCTTAGATGTTATAGCTGATGATAAGGTCATCTTTAAAGGTGATCAGACTCCTGCTTTAACAGCTACGATCAATGGGTTAAAGAACAATGATAGGAGAATATCAGGACCAACACTTACATTGAGTCCATTGTATAAAGGCGAGGCCGGACTCTATCCTATTACGCCATCTAACCTGACGGTAACGAATCAAAGCAGTTATACTATTACTTACATTGCCGGTACGCTGTATGTAAATCCAAAAGGTAAAGGTGCTAAAAAGATCAAGCCTTCCCTGGAATGTGTTGAATATGCGCCAGGAAATTCATCTGGCTTCGATTATATCGCGCACTTTACTTATACAAACGATAATGCAACTGCCGTATATATTCCTATTGGGCCAGACAATAACATCATAGCTACGGGAAAATATAGTGGCCAACAACCCAAACTATTCCTGCCAGGCACATATCCATTCCAAATTCCGTTTGACGGCCAGAAGTTGATCTGGTCAGTTAGCACCTATGATGTAAACCAAAAAACGTCTGTAGGTAGTGAAGCCAGCTCTACATCTAACCGCTGCGGTCCTATTACAACAGCTCGAGCCAAGGAGCGTGATGAATCAAGTATCGTAAGTAATGATAAAGTAGAGAAGCTGGTATTTCCAAATCCTACTACTGGAAGAGTTATCATTCAAATACCGAAAGCAATTATCGGTTATAAAGACATTCAACTATTTGATGCAAATGGTAAAATACTGCCTATTCGTGGTTGGAAAAAGCAATCGGACAGCCAGTGTGAAATCGATCTGACTGGCTTAACCAATGGCATGTACTTCATTCGTATTAGAACAGGTGATACCTATCAAACAGTTTCAGTTATTAAAAGATAACAGAGCAACCTAACGCCTATCCCAACCCTGTGATCATTCACAAATCATTTCATTCATTGAAAAGATAAAAAGATGATTATTACGTGGCGTCCTTTATTAATTGCATTGTGTATTTGTTCTTTCCCCCAATTTGTAAACGGTCAAACTAAAGAATATACAACACAGGATACAGTTAAGATCAATGATTGGCTGGCAAAAAGCAAAGAATTGATCAATACCAATCCTGATTCCGCTTTGCTGCTTAGTAAACAGGCAAGAGAGCTGGCTAACCAAAAAGGCTTTCAAAAAGGAGAAGCTATTGCTTTTAAGAATATTGGACTGGTCTATTTAAATCAGGGCAAGTTTTTAGATGCCATTCACAACTGGACACAATCCAAAGAGATCTTCCAAGCCACCAATGACCTGATTGGCGTATCTAACATCCTTAATAATATTGGCGTTATCTACAGTATTCAGGGCGACTATCAAAACGCGTTGAAATGCTACCTTGAGTCACTAAAATTTGCTGAGCAAACCAGCGACAAAACGCGCATTCTATATGCCATGAACAATATTGGTGGCACGTATTCGCTAAAACGTGAAACATACGATAAAGCCCTCTTCTATTACTTAAAAGCCTTGCCCTTGGCAGAAGAAGTAAAAGACACTAATAGTATAGGTACTACAGCTGTTAATATTGGTGAAGTGTATGCCAACCAAGGGAATAGCACCAAAGCCTTGTTCTATTTCGATAAATCATTAGCGATCTATAAAGCTTCCAAAAACAATGAGAACATCCCCTATGCTTATAATGCCATTGCAAAAGAATACAAAAAGCAAGGCAAGTTTGACCTGGCGTTAAATTATCATACACAAGCACTGAATACAGCCCAGAAAGCTGAGAATAAATTATACGTAGTACAATCTTTGTTAGGACTAGCCAATACCTATACCGCTAAAAAAGAGCCCACTATAGCCCTTAGCTATTTTAAACAAGCAGAATCCATTGGTCGCCATATCAATGCCCGTGATGAACTGAAAGATATCTATAATGGCATGGCAGCCACCTTTGCTTCTACTAAACATTTCGATGAAGCCTTTCGTTATCAATCATTGTACACAGATATAAAAGATACGCTTTACAATATTGAAACCGATAAGAAACTAGCCAGCATGCAATTCGATTTTGACCTGCAGAAAAAGCAAGGTGAGATTAACTTGCTGACAAAGGATAAAATATTACAGGAATCTGAGCTAAGAAGACAAAAACTATTTAAGAATGCGCTCACTATAGGCTTAGTCTTAGTGTTCCTGATTGCCTTTATCATCTTCCGTAACTACAAAGCCAAAGTAAGGATCAATAAAATACTGGATAAGCAAAAGGCCGAAATAGAACACTTACTGCTAAACATACTACCAGCAGAAGTAGCCAAAGAGTTACAGAATGAAGGACAGGCAACGCCACGCAATTATGATACAGTATCGGTCTTATTTACCGATTTCAAAGGTTTTACCTCGCTGGCAGAGAAAATGACACCCCAGGAGCTGGTGCAGGAATTAAATGCCTGCTTCATGGCCTTTGATGATATCATTGAAAGAAACCACCTTGAAAAAATTAAAACTATTGGAGACTCCTACATGTGCGCTGGCGGCATACCTAGTCCAGACCCTGACCATGCCTACAATATCATAAAAGCCAGCCTTGAAATGCAGCAATACATTACCCATCGCAATCAGGGCCGTCTTGCGCTCGGTCTAGAACCTTGGGATGTACGCATAGGTATTCATGCCGGACCAATTGTGGCAGGTGTAGTAGGTAAGAAAAAATACGCCTATGATATTTGGGGTAGCACAGTCAATATCGCCAGTCGTATGGAGAGTAATGGCGCACCCGGACAGGTAAATGTCTCAGAAAGCTTTTATAACCTTATTAAAGACCGTTACGAATGCAGTTACCGCGGTAAGATCTATGCAAAGAATGTGGGCGAAATTGATATGTACTTTGTCAACCAACAGCCCGTTTTTGCACCCGGCCAAACACCTAATGCAGAAACTTTATTACAGTAACTCCATACATTTAAAGAGGAACAACCAACTTGTGTAGATATTAAAACCTGTAACACATATATAAATAAAGCGGGTAAATCACTTCAGAAACTGCTTAAAATGGTCATAAATCACTAAAATACTAGTGGTAAAACTAGTAAACGTGTAAGCTTATATACTAAACCACAGCCCTAAACTCTCTCCCACCTGTATGTTATTTAACGTTAATACTCAAGAAAAGCTTGTTTTTAGTTGAAGAAATACTTTTATCTTTCGACAGCAATTTTATTTCTAAACAAAACTTTATGAGAAAGCTCTCCGTAGTCCTGTTTTTATCTGTAGCGGTGGTTTTGTCTTTTTGTACTTCTTCTAAAAAAGCACAAATCGCTCCCGTTAAAATGACATATGTCGCTAACGTTCAACCTATTATTTCTGGTAATTGTTCTCCTTGTCATATACCAACACAAGGAAATAAAACGCCTTATAACACCTATCAGGCCGTTAAGACTGATATCGACGAGATCCTTACACGCATTCAAAAGAACCCTGGTGAAAGAGGATTCATGCCATTTAAGCATGCTAAGCTTTCCGATTCTACTATTTTGGTTTTAACGAATTGGAAGAAAGATGGCTTGCTTGAAAAATAAGAAATGATACTTTATAAATAGTAAAAGCCGGTATGCAATCATACCGGCTTTTTATTTGTCTAATGAAGTTTCTATTAAAAACAAAAGTCTATTTCCCAATCATAATATTCAGTACGCCAATTTGATGATAGAGGACAGTAGACAGCGGGCTACTATCATCTGTCAACTGTCCCCTGTAAACTATTAGCTTAAAGATCGTAAAATCCCATATTCCAATCCTCTTAATTCAGCTAGCCCTCTTAATCTTCCAATAGCTGAATAACCGGGATTGGTTTTCTTTTTCAAATCGTCCAACATTTGGTGGCCATGGTCCGGACGCATAGGAATATCTACCTGGCGTTCCTGCATTACTTCTACCAACGCTTTTACAACTTTATACATATCTACATCACCATCTAAATGATTGTCTTCAAAAAAATCCCCGTTCTCATTGCGGCGCGTACTTCTGAGATGCACAAAATTGATTCGATCTCCAAATTGCTTAACGATGCCCGGCAGGTCATTATCCGGCCGCACACCAAAAGATCCGGTACAAAAGCATAAGCCATTGTGTAGTGAGGGTACTGCCTTAATCAATTCTTCAATATCTTTTGCAGTGCTTACCACTCTTGGTAAGCCTAGTATAGCGTTTGGCGGGTCGTCTGGATGAATAACCATGTGTACGCCGGCTGATTCAGCTACCGGTACTACTTCTTTTAAGAAATGTACCAAGTGACTTTGAAGCTTTGTGGCGTCTATACCTTTATAAGTGTCTAATGCTTCCTGGAATTGTTGCAGCGTAAAGCTCTCTTCACTGCCTGGCAAGCCTGCAATAATGTTACGTTGTAGCAGCAAGCGTTCTTCATCACTCATTGCCTTAAACCGATCTTCGGCCCGCTTTATTTCTTCGGCTGTATAGTCGCGTTCAGCACCCTGTCTTTTCAAGAGAAACAAGTCAAACGCTATAAAGGCGGCTTTTTCAAAGCGCAATGCCTTCGAACCATCAGCTACTGTATAACTAAGATCCGTACGTGTCCAATCCAGTACCGGCATAAAGTTGTACGTTACGATTCTGATGCCACAGTCGCCTAGATTTTTAATGGAAGCCTTATAGTTTTCAATGTATTGCTCAAATCCTGCACTTTGTGTTTTTATGGCTTCATGTACCGGCACACTCTCTACCACCAGCCAATGCATGCCCGCCTCTTCTACTTCGCGCTTGCGTTTTAATATTTCTTCACTACTCCATACCTCTCCATTAGGAATATGATGTAAGGCTGTAACCACACCAGTACATCCTGCTTGCCGTATATCGGAAAGACTAACCGGATCGTTAGGGCCAAACCATCTCATGGTTTGTTGCATGCTATTTTTCATAAGTTCAATCGTTTTTAAAGTCTAATTATACACCTCCAAATATGGAGAAACCACCATCCACACAAATCATGGCTCCTGTTACAAATTGCGATGCATCGCTAAGCAACCAAACTAAGGCGCCTTTCAGTTCATCAGGGCTCCCAAAGCGCTTAAATGGCGTTTGCCTGATTACCAACTCTCCCCGTTCAGTATAACCGCCTTCCGGCTTAGTTAGCAAATTTCTGTTTTGTTCAGTAAGAAAAAAGCCAGGTGCCAATGCATTCATGCGTATTTTATCGCCATAACGCTTGCCTAATTCCACCGCAAACCACTGCGTATAGCAATCTACAGCCGCTTTTCCCATATTATAACCCAACACCTTGGTAATGGCTCTTTTTGAGTTCATGGAAGATATATTTACAATGCTTCCTTTCCCTGTTTGGGAAATGGCCTTGCCAAATACCTGTGTAGGCAATAGGGTTCCCCAAAGATTTAGGTCCATTACCTTCCGCATGCCATCCATGTTCATGGAGAAAACGTCTTCATCAGGCTGTAACACACCATCGGGCATATTGCCACCTGCTGCATTCACCAATCCATCTATTTTTCCAAAGGCTGCCAACACTTTCTCTTTGGCCTGCTCTAATTGTTCCTGGTTCATAACATCGGCTACTAAGGCAATGGCTTCCCCGCCTTTTGCAGTGATAGCTGCCGCCCTTTCTTCTGCCACTTGCGCCTGACGGCCTAGTATTCCTACAGTGCCTCCTGCTTCCACAATGGCATCTACAAAAGCGCCACCTAAAATACCAGTGCCACCTGTTACTACAATAACTTTTCCGGATAATGAGAATTGGTCCATTCGTCTAAAGGGTTGATTTTCCGGTAAGGTGTATCTTTTTTCAGAATAGCCGTTAGCCCGTTCCGACTTTTTTTACGGAAACGTTCCCGAAATCGATTTCGTTTCCTCAAATTTGGAAAGTGATTATATTGTAGTTTATGAGTACGGTCAACCTGAAGCAACTGGCTAAAGAATTGAATCTTTCTGTTTCCACGGTGTCAAAAGCGTTTAAGAACAGCTATGACATTAGCGAGGCAACAAGAGAACGCATCTTGACAAGGGCAAAACAGCTTAACTACCAACCCAATCCTTATGCGGCGGGCTTGCGTACACAACGTAGCCAAACCATTGCTGTTGTGATTCCGGAAATAGCCAACAATTTTTTTGTACAGGCCATTAATGGAATTGAAACAGTAGCCCAGGGAATGGGATATCATGTAATGATCTATCTCACGCATGAAGATCAAAGTAAAGAGCAGGCTTTTTTACAACACTTGCAAAATGGACGAGTAGACGCCATACTATTATCACTATCCTCAGGTAAAGACCATGCGCAGCAATTGAAAGAGCTACAAAAAAGAGATATTCCCATTGTGCTGTTCGACCGTATAGATACGCAAGTAGATGCTATTAAAATACAGACTGATAATATAGAGAGTAGCTATAAGGCCACTACACACCTGATAGAAGCTGGTTGCAAAAAGATCGCGCATCTTACCCTTTCAGAAAAATTAGCCATCAGCAACGATCGTTTAGAGGGATATAAACGAGCACTTAAAGATGCTGGCCTGAAGTTTAAGAAAGAACTGGTAGTCGATTGCAGTCTTACTAAAAATAATGAAGACCAGATTGTGCAACTGTTGCAGAAATTAAGACCTGATGGACTCTTTAGCGGTTTTGAGAAGTTGGCCTTGCAAACTTACCAGGTTTGCGAGAAGTTGAACGTAAATATTCCCAACGATCTAAAACTGATTTCCTTTTCTAACCTGCCAATTGCAGAATTGTTGAACCCTGGATTGAGTGTAGTTGTACAACCTGCTTTTGAAATAGGCAAAGTAGCTGCTGAAATGATATTTGAATTGTTGAAAATAAAAGGCAGTAACAGAATTAAAACTATTACCATTCCTTCGCATTTGATCAAGAGAAAATCAACAGGTAATTAGTGTAGGCAATCTATTATGCTATTCTGCTTCTCACCCCGTTGCTATGTTTTGCATTAGTGTTAGGCAAAGGAAGCAACACTACGGCTTACAGGTATTTACAAATACTCCCCCCATTCTTCCATTGCCAATAAGGTAAATTGACAAACAGAAATGGAAATAATAATTAAACAAGTTGATCCAGCCGATACCCAAGTGCTAAAATTGATTGGTAAACCGGATGCTTACCAGATCAGCCTGTATGGCATTGAGAAATGTAATCTGGAATCGCCCAAATCGTTGAATAAGAACGACGCTTATATGTTAGGCGCCTTTTCTGGTGATCAGCTGGTAGGCATAGGCGGGGTAAAAATAATAGACAGCTATTCTGAAATAAAAAGAATTGATCAGCAATGAAAAGGATGGCGATGTAGAGGTGTTTTCAAGTTATAGTTCACGCACAGTAAATAACTTTTGGAATCTCCTGTTCTATAATACCCAAACGGGTCAAATTAATATATTAGACGAAAATCGCCGGATGGTGATCACCAGTATGGAGTATAAAGTACACCCACCGGCTACGATAGGTGTAATTTTCTACGAGATAAAGGTAGCCGACTATAATAAAGACGGTCTGCAGGACCATAAGGATCCCACCTACCTTTTTGTATCCAACCACGATGGAACTACATTTAGACAACTGTCTCCCAATGAAATCAATCTTACCCATTGGCAGTTGTTAGCCAAATCCTCTCTTGTGCTGATGCAGGGTACAAGAAACAGTAACAATGACAAGAAATTTGATGAAGAAGACGAAACAGTGGTTTACCAGTTTGATTTAAACAAGAACACGGTTCCTGCTGAACCCTTTTCCAAAGATCTGGTAGAGCGTTTAAAGCTTACTCTGTGGAAACACTGGGGGCAGCAAAAAAAGGGCTAGTGCCAGTTGGTTACTTTTCGGTTAAGCTTTCTCTTTGGGTTGCTTTTGTGTTTGTTTGAGAGTTGTTTTTCCCCGCTTCGGAAATCTTCGAACAATTCCAAAACAATGGTAAAAGAATGACGGAAGAAAAGCTTAAATAAGAAGATGTGGGAGGAGGCTACAAAGATAATATTGCTAGTTGTAAAATGAAACTATTCTATAGTTGATTATCGTTGTTTGCTAACTGTCGTTATGTTTTATGACCAACAATCTTAGTATGTGTAGAAGTAATAACTTTTATTGGACTATGGATGAAAACAACAGTAGTGGTTCAGGGGATTAATAAAAGTACAAGTGGTTATGTAAATTTGTGAGTTGCAGGCAATTTTAAGTAATATCACTGACTAACATTATGTCTGAAATATTTAAGAATCATATAGAGAAGTTCATCAAAATTAATGTTAAAGAATTTGAGGACATTTTCTCCTTTTTTCAACTGCAACAGGTGAGAAAGAAAGAGAACGTACTTGTTGAAGGGAACGTTTGTAAATACCATTATTTTGTTCTTAAAGGCTGTTTGCGTAAGTTCTTTCTTACGGAAAAAGGTACAGAGCAAACCACTGAATTTGCCATTGAAACCTGGTGGATGACAGATCATATTTCTTACGAACGCCGGTTGCCATCCGAATTCTTTATTCAGGCGGTAGAAAACACTGAAGTATTACGCATTGACAGTCACTCGCAGGAAGAACTACTGAAGGCTTTTCCTAAAATGGAACGCTATTTCCGGTTCATTTATCAACGGGCTTTTGCAGCTTCACAGATGCGTATAAAATACTTGTATGATCTTTCTAAAGAAGATTTCTTCCAGCATTTCAATAAGCTTTATCCTGAGTTTGTACAAAGGATCCCTCAGCATTTAATCGCTTCCTTTTTAGGATTTACACCAGAGTACTTAAGTGAAATTCGAAAAAGATCACATTCTTAAACCAGTTTAAGTTTTTCCTGTTTTCTGTTGTTGACCTTTGCCCTATCAAAAAAATTAAATGGTAATAAAAATGGAAAACAGATTAAATATCAACCAGGTAGAACCTCAGGCATATAAAGCTATGTACGCATTGGAAGGCTATTTAGCATCCTCTCAGCTGAAAAAATCACACAAGGAGCTGATAAAAATTCGAGCTTCTCAAATCAACCGTTGTTCATTTTGTATTGATATGCACACAAAAGATGCGCTTAAAAATGGTGAAACGGCTCAGCGTATATTTTTACTGAATGCCTGGAATGAAACGGATTTATTTACCGACGAAGAGAAAGCTATATTGGCCATAACTGAAGAAGTAACACTCGTTCATCAACAAGGATTAACCGACGAAACGTACAAAGCAGCTGAAAAGCTTTTTGATGAGCAATATATTGCCCAGCTTATAATGGCTGTGGTAACAATAAATGCATGGAACCGGATTGCCGTCAGCACCAACCTGGGTGTAGAAATAAAAGTAGATCCTTCTTTTACCAACGATCCTCACCCTACCCTACAGCCAACCAATTAAATCTAACAGGAACTCGTTGTAGTTAATAAAACTAGCTAGCGGCGGGTTCTTGTTTTCTTGCAGTACTGATGTTAGCAGTAAAACTGATCAGGCTATTATTGAAAGAGCATCAGTAGTCCTCAAAAGCACATTCAATTTAAGAATGAATTCTACTGCCGTTGTATAAGCCAAAGCAGTAGCATTGCTTATTTCTTTGTAAGATAGTTTGTGTTCTCTTCAACAATAATGTAATTAACAAGAAAGTCACTTATCTATTGTTGGTATCTATAGTAAACGTGTTACAGAGCTGGTTCTGGTCTAAATTTTTCTACAATAAGAAAAAGAACGGTTATGATCAATGGCCCTATTGTGATTATTGATGATGATAAAGACGACCAGGAAATTTACGCTGAAGCTATCAAAGCTATTGGTTTTACCAATGACATACATTTCTTTAACGGGGGCAAGGAAGCGTTAGATTATTTAAACACCACAGAAGAGCAACCATTTATACTCTTGTCTGATATCAACATGCCTGGGATGACAGGATTGGAGCTTAAGAAGAGTATAGAAGACGATCCTTACTTAAAAGCGAAGGGCATACCCTTTGTGTTTATTTCTACTAATGCTACAAAAGTATCCGTGCGCCATGCTTATGCCTTGAGTGTGCAAGGTTATTTTCAAAAGCCAGACAATATGGAAGAGATAAAAGAAATGTTGCAGACCTTATTTTCCTATTGGACTCGTTGCAAACACATTAACAGTACCTGATCTTTCCTATGAATAACCTTAGACAAGTTTATTAAATACGTTTTAAAACATTTTATGAAGAGAACAACTTTTTCCCTTTTAGTGGTAGACGATGACGAAGACGACCGTATGATCATAGATGATGCCTTTCTTGAAATAGGCTATGCAGGCCAGGTTAAGAAGTTCATGAATGGAAAAATGTTGTTTGATTACCTGGAACAAATAGACCCTTCTTTCTATCCATCCCTGATCGTTTTAGATAATACGTTGCCAAAGATGGGTGCAGAAGATATTCTTACGCTTTTGAAGGAAAGCCCTGCTTACCAGTCTATTCCTGTGGTTGTATATACTACATCCCTATCTCCTTCCAGGCAAGAAAAACTTTTGCAAAAAGGTGTATATGCCTGTTATCAAAAAGGGGAAGTGATGGAAAAGGTGATTGAATTGGCTAAACAGTTAAGAGAATTGGCTGAAAGCAACAGTCCAAAGGAATAAGGCTTGTACCGTACAGCCTTATTCCTTTATTAATTAATAAGGGCAGCCAGAAGGCTGCCCTTTATCTAAGTTTTCATCGTTCTTCGTCAAACGCACCATTCACTCTTCACTCGTTATTCATAGTGTATTCTTTCACACTTGCCACACTCACAATTATATATAGCCAATCATCGTGCCAAACGCCATTCACTATTATTTTTTAGTGTCAACCTGTTTGTTTACCATTGGCCACGTCGTTATGGTATCAATAACAGACCCTTGGAGCATAGGTACAAAAAGTCGTACAGGTTGGGCTATTAATGAGATCATCAATAGCGGCGTAAAAGAAAATATGATATTCCATAAAAGGATGGTCACTATTGTTGTAACATAAATACGAACAGTAGCTTTGCTTGATCTTTCCTTTTGCATTAAAGATGACTGTCTGGATTGTTCAAGCGCGTGAAGGGAATATTGTGGATCACAGGATTGGTGTAATCGAGTGCCACTATTTTGCCCGACTTATCGCGTTTAAAGCGCATCAGCATACGGCCTAATTGAAAAGTGTCGGTATCTACTGGCTTTAAGGGCAAACTATACGATGGTGTGTGTTCAATAGTAGCCAGGAGACCATCCCCTTTCGATCTTATTTGGAAAACAATTCCTATTTCATCGCTGCTATATCGTCCGGCAAATGCCTTCAGTTCTTCTATTGTGTGGGCATAGGGCTTAGCACGACGATAGCGGGTGGTTTTGCCATCCATAGACTTAAGTTCAAACTGGTCGGGAAAGAGGAAATTGACTGTAAACTCGTCACCTGACATATATTGCAAGGAAGTTCCCCAGCGTTTAAAATGATCCTTTGCTTGCGCCACCAGTGCAGGGCCGTCGTCAAAACGAAGTCTGCCGTGGTCCACTACTAATCGTAGTGGCTCTCCGGTAGTTTCACTCCAATACAATCCTGTTCGACTATTCAAGTTGAGTATTACTGTATCCACACCATCGGCAGCTATTGGTGGTATTGTGTTATCAGCCGTTGAGGTTGTTGTAGCAGGCAGGTATAGTGATGCTATGCGATGTGCCATGTTAGATGTGCCCATGGCATCTGTATTACACATTAGTGCAATAGAAAGTCCTTGTTCCGAAAAACGGCCTAGCCAGGTGCTATAGCCAGCGGCGCCACCACTGTGCCACACTTCTTTAGTACCCCGAAAAGTATCCAGGAAAAGCCCGCGTGCATATCCAAGCTTCCTACCCTGGTTCAGTATGGCCGGCTCTTGCAGTTTCTGTGTAACAAAGCTTCCCAGGCGGTTGTTTGTTAGTGCGTCGTTCCAGATCAACAGGTCACTTGGTGTGCTAAGCAAGCCACCGCCGCCACCACGATCCTTGTCCAGCTTCATGGACATCGACCAACCTTTGCTCCCTTTATCATAAGCAAGGGCGCGGTCTTTCACAATTACTTTCATGTCTGTGCGGTAGGCCGTATGTTGCATGCCCAGTGGTTCAAACAAACGTTTATGGGTGAAGTCGTCGAACGACATTCCGCTTGTGCGTGCCACAATCTCTTTTAGTAATACATAGCCGCTGTTAGAATAAGAAAATTCATCGCCAGGCGCAAAATTGAGCCCCTTCTGGCGTAAGATCAAGGTCAGGGCGTCTTCATTACCTGCAGTAAGCGATATGATGCCTGTCCAATCGCGGATACCGCTGGTATGAGTGAGCAGGTGGTCTAACGTTATCTTCTTACCGTAATCCGGTAATTCAGGAATATACTTGTGTATGTCTTCAGTAAGTGAGAGCTTTCCTTCTTCTACAAGGAGCAATGTTGAGGCTGCCACAAACTGCTTTACTACAGATGCCGCATCAAAGACTGAATTGGTGCTTATAGCTACATTGCGCTCCAGGTCAGCTGCACCGAAGCCTTTGTTATAGACCACCTTGCCGTTTTGAGAGACTGCACAGGCGCATCCGGGTGTTTCTACTGTGGCCCAGTTGAAGATCTTATCGATCTCATTGGATTTGTCTTGAGCGTAACTGTTGACGCCACCATGCAAAGTGATGAATACTACTAATACCTGAAAGAAAAACGGCATCGGTGCAGATGGGCAGGTGGCACGGCATTTAGAAAGAGTATATATTCTATTAGGCGTATTGCGGTTCATGATGTTTGATACTTGCATATGGTTGGATTTTTTTTAGCGGACTAGCTAATTTGAATATGCGTAATTACTTTTCAGATGCTATTACGACGGTTAGCCTTCCTTGGTAAATACCTTCTCCCGGCCATTACGAATAACCGTCATCTCTTTTTTTGCTGTGTCAAATAGAAACTCGACGGGAGCCGATTCAATCTTAAATCTATCAGGAGCTGTTGGCACTAGCGGAATTGCAGACTGATTGGTCAATTGAACAAAAAGTTTTGTACCATCCCTGGTTACTGTAAATTTTACGGGAGCACCAGCACTTGAATAAACGCCTACATATTTTTCCAGCTCTTCTGTACTAATGGCTATTGATTCAAAACTGGGTATTGTAAATGGCTTATTGTAATAAATGTCAAAAACGCCATCTATGATATTGGATACCGGGTACACTTTTGCGTTAGTAGCGTAAGAAACAACAAGCTTTTCTTCTGGTTGGTAAACGAGCCAGGATCCAAAGTTGTCAATGCCACCTGTATGCCCATAAAAGGTTTTGCCGTTGTAGGTAAAGGTGGTCATACCTAATTGATTTTGCATCATTTGAGCAAGGCTTGCTTTTGAAACGATCTTCTCGTTGAAGAGTGCCTGAATGAATTTAGCCTGGTCGGCTGGCGTGGAGATCATGGCGCCTGATCCGAATAGAATACTGTTATGCGTTATGGGCAGCTGTTCCCAGTCGCGGCTATACCTGTAAGAAAAACTTTCATTATGGTTCGCATCAATATTCCCGGTGCCCATGTAGGTATCCTTAAGCCCGATCTTTGAAGCGATCTGTTTTTTAAAGGCTTCATTGTAGGATTTGCCGGTTACCTTTTCTACGATAGAGCCCAAAATAAAATAACCGGAATTGCTGTAAGCATATTTTGTATCGGGTTCAAAATCAGCCTTGCTTTTAGCAATAAAAGTCATCATATCCTCTTTAGATATTCCACTTGTTCTGTGCGTTCGCACATCCTGGTCTTCTGATACGTCATGAATGCCACTTCGGTGTGCAAGGATATTGGCTATTGTGATTTTATTGGAATTGGGGATCTGTGGATAGAATTTGTCTAGGTGGTCTGTCAGTTTTAGTCTGCCTTCCTCTGCAAGTTGAAAGATCAGGGCAGCCGTGAACATTTTTGTAACGGAACCGATACGGTACTTGGTAGCTGCTGTTGCCGGTTTCTTGTCGATACCATTGATCTGGCTATAACCGATAGAACGTGTGTATTGAACATTTGCATCTTTGGAAATAAACAGGCTTCCCATGGCCTTATCCTTTTCTGACAGACGGTCAAAGAATTGATCAAGTTTGGCTTTGTCCAGCGGCTGTGCGTATGCTGCAGTACACAAGGTCAGTGCCATTAGTAAGATCAATAACGTTTTACATTTTATCATCATTAATAAGCTGCTGCGGTGTATGGTTACAGCTACATTATGGGCTGGTTGCATCTCTCTCATAGTAATTGCGGTTTGTTTTTTATTGAGTATAGTGTGAATAAAAGAACTTTGCGTTTCAAAGTAAATGGGCAAAAAAACATGCGGTCTTATTTCTTGCGTAAGAAGTAAGCCGCACATCTTCGTTTTTATTTAAATCCAAATAGGAGCGGGAATAAAAAAGTGACGATCGTTACCCAGAAAAAGTAAACAGGCAGGTAAAAGGAAATAGTTCTTCCTACTACTTCAATGTTCGTCTTTTTGGCAACTACCCTGAATAGCTGTGTAGTGACCAATAAAAGATGGATCAGGATAAGAACATTTGCGCCCAGTACGGCGGCCCTATTAGGTGTCAATCCCCATTCTGAGATCCGGAATAAGATAGCCGAAAGCGCAATGCCATTCACAATAATGGTAACAGCGGAAAGCAATAACAATACCCATATCTCCGGTTGGCGTTGGGTAGTATTCGCTGCTTCAGCAACTGAAAAGAAAATGATGGCCATAACACCAATCAGTAGTGCATTGAAGATCATTAAAAACTCACGATCATTATATGGGTCTTTGCCAGAATAAATCATGGCTACCAGATAAGCGACCAACATCACCAACACCAGCGGACTGAATAGTTTGGCAATGACTGGTGATACCTTGCCTACTAATTGCGGATTCGATTGTGTAAGGTAGGTACCTAAAATGGGCACAGCAGGTAGACAAAAAAACACAATGTTCTCAAAATAGAATTGTCTGATGTCAAAGCCTATTAAAGTGAATAGCCCAATTGTAATACCAGAAAGAATGCCGCCTGCAATTATAATCAATGTCGTCATCACCACCACATCACCATTATACTTTAAAAAGCCAAGTCGCTTGTTTATGTTGTCTCGCCACTCTCCTACAAATGCAAATCCAAGAATAAACCATAGAAACAAGACCATGTGAATACAGGATAGGATCAATGTATCACTCTTTGCAACATTTGGAAGTGAATTGATGAAAAGCAGGCCTGCTAGAGTTAGGCCAGCCATTAGCGCTATTTTACCGGTTGCTACTTTATTCTTCCAGGCGAAGTAAGCCGTTAATACGGGAAATAAAATAAAGCCGATGTTTCTTGGATAGAAAAATTCTTCTTTAATACCAAGTAAAGCTGGAAGTTTTGCAATGATCCCTGCTATTAATGCGCCAATGATCACCAGTAGTAATTCCTTTCGTGTGCCCCAGTTGATGGAATCGGATTCATAATTCAATCTTTCGTTCCAGAAGTCAGCAAGTGGGTTGCCTTGGAGTTCCGGGTAAAGTGTACTAAACGCTTGCTTAAAGGGTAATTTATTAGTCCGGTACATCCTTTCGAGATGTCTTGCATCGTTTAGGTGGGAAAGTATTTCGTCTCTCATGTCTTTATACTTTGAAAGGTTTGGTCAATAGTTGTATGTTAGTTTACAATGGACAAGTGACTTTACTGATCGTTAAAGCACTTTGAAATTCAAAGTGTAAGGATAAAAAAAAGTTTTTCCTTTTGATACGCAAAGTGAATAGCAGCACAATACCTGTGGAGTTTTAAATGATTTATGTCCAATATTATTTACACTAAACATTGTTTGTTGATTTAGGTTTGTTATTCCTATTTATTTCTGCGATTTAATAAGTTTTTCCAATGCAGCAAGATGATCAACAAATGCTTTCTTGCCCAGTTTGGTCATAAAATATTTTGTATTCGGTTTTTTGCCAATGAATGACTTTTCTACACCAATGAATTCTTCCTTTTCCAATGCTTTAATATGGCTGGCAAGGTTACCATCGGTCACATCCAGGTATTCCTTAAGCGAATTAAAATCCAGGCTATCGTTAACTGCCAGTACCGACATAATTCCTAGTCTAATTCTACTCTCAAATGCTTTATGTAAACTGTTGATTGATATTTTCATCTTTCGTATCGGTAGTGCAAATAAACACCATAAATAATATGGACAACGCCAAAACCTAAAGCCCAGAATAATAATCCATATCCAACAAAGTATGAGCTGATCAAACCCAACCCTATTTGTATGAGTCCTAAACTTCTTACTTCTTCATAAGTGTACTTGCTGACATTATATAAAGCCAAGCCATAAAATAATAAAGTAAAAGGTGCAACGAAGCCAATCAATCCTTTAGAGATCAAAATAAGAACCAGAAGTCCACCTGTAATAAGAGGGATGGCCATATTAATCAAGGCACGCTTAGAAGTTGGGTTCCATAGTTTTTCACCTCTTTTTCTTGCCTTTTGATAGGAAAGAAAAAGAGCTGTGCCAATAGCCAATAGTAGTACGGTAAGCGCTAAGAAAATAACCTTTAATAATCCTGTAGATATAATACCTGGATCAATGGAGTTGTAAATAACCTCGTCAGGATTAAAATAAAAAACTTTATAGGCAATAAATGCGCCTGCTAATGCATAAATACCGGCCATTATACCTGCCAGTCCGGAGAGAGCCAGAAATTTAGAAGAACGCTCCATCATAGAACGCATCTCTGCAATATCCTGGATATAATCCTGTTTTTCTTTCATTTAAAAGTACTTTGCCGATCAAAGCTATATTAAAAAATGTGGTTATACAAACATTGGTTGAATTATTTGACAGTTCTTCCGTTTTAAAGCATTTAATGTTGACTTCAATAGCATATAAAAACTGAGGTTCCAAATTGAAGGGAAATGACAACAATATTCACTTCGTTTATTGTGTCGCTATTTAGATTAAATAGTACATTCCTCTTATAAAATTAATTTCATGGAAAAAGTATTCAACTGTATAACTTCTTTATTTAAAACATATTATCTTTAAAAAAGAACTAGATACTATATTCTTCAGGTAGCGAATTACAACTAATACTATGAAAGAATATTTTTTCGTTTACCAATTATTATATCTAGATAAACCAGAAGAAGTAATTAAAGTCAAATAACTAGCTTTTAAATTCCTTATTCCAATATTCTTATGTAGCAATGGATTTAACATCCTTTCAAAACCAGCTACATTTTTCCGACCCCATTATATTGATAACTAATAAGCTCATCTATTTGTAACTAATCTGCAAAGTGATGAAAAAATTTTGCTTGTTATAATTAGTATCATAGTATGTTTTTTTATTCTAAAGAATAGCCATAAATAGATTTTAATGTTGTCATCAGGGTTATAAATATTTCAAATTTTATAAAACAGATCGTTCAAACTTGAAATAGTTACTACAAAAAGAGGATAAAAACTTGAAATAAAATACGGTATTTATAATATGAGGAGAAAGAGAAGGGAACTAAATATTCGAGACTCCCAGCAATTAAGTTGCTTTTCTTCCCTATTACTCTTCGCTTCCATTTTCAAGATTTAAATACACGTTGCACATAAACTCTATCTAAACACCAAAAGTGAGCGTGAATGATTAATGTTACTAAAGCCTATTTACCTGAATTAGATGAGTACTACTGTTACTTAAAAGACATTTGGGAAAGGTGTTGGCTAACCAACTACGGTCCATTAGTAGTAGAGCTAGAAAAGAAGCTTAAGGAGCACCTAGGTGTTAAACACATCTTTTTTGTTAACAATGGAACGTTTGCTTTACAGTTAGCCATTCGATCCCTGGCTCTAAAAGGGGAAATAATTACTACTCCGTTTTCATATGTAGCTACTACTTCCAGTATTGTTTGGGAAGGTTGTGCTCCTGTTTTTGTAGATATAGATAGAGAAAGCTTGTGCATAGACCCAGAGTTAATAGAAGCCGCTATTACGCCTAATACAGTGGCTATTCTGGCTACCCATGTTTTTGGAAACCCCTGTGATCTTGAAAAGATAGCTGCCATTGCTCTCAAGCACGATCTAAAACTTTTGTATGATTCGGCTCATGCATTTGGAGTGAAGTATTATGGAAAATCAGTTTTAAACTATGGTGATATTTCAACATTGAGTTTTCATGCCACTAAACTTTTCCATACAGTAGAAGGCGGTGCTATCATTACAGATGATGATGATCTGGCTTTTAAGATTTCCTATATGGTCAACTTTGGACATGATGGTCCAGAAAAGTTTCATGGATTGGGTATTAATGGAAAGAATTCTGAGTTTCATGCAGCCATGGGACTTTGTGTTTTACCTAAAGTATCATGTTTAATGGCAAAACGAAAACAGATAAGCGAGCTGTACGATAGTTTATTAATGGGAATGGGTTTGAAAAGGCCTTTTATCAGAGATGCTGTTCAATACAATTATGCCTACTACCCTATTATTTTTCCTACGGAAGAAAAAATGTTATGTGCACAGAAAAAGCTAAATGCAAATGATATTTTTCCCAGGCGTTATTTCTATCCGGCACTATCAACATTGAGTTATGTGAAAAGTAATAATAGCAAAGTAGCGGAAGATATTGCTCCGCGAATCCTGTGCCTTCCGCTGTATTACGATTTAACGGAAGAAAGCGTTTACCAAATTGCCAGAATTATTAAATCTTGCTTACTAGCATGAAAGTTGGGATAATGCAACCATATATTTTTCCTTATATCGGTTATTATCAACTCATTCAAGCGGTAGATAAGTTTATTCTTTTGGATGATGTTAGTTATATCAATCGCGGATGGATCAACCGTAATAGGATACTGGTTAATGGTCAGGAATATTTATTTAGTATACCTTTAGAAAAGTCCTCTCAAAACAAACTGATCAAAAATTTAGTTATCGCAGAGGTAGTTAATTGGCAGGAGAAGTTCTTAAAAACAATTAGCTATAGTTATAAAAAAGCACCTGGCTATTCTACTGTATTTCCATTAATAGAAGACATTGTTTCAAATAAGGATAAGCAGCTATCTGGGTTCATTCATTACAGCCTCACAAAAATTTTAGCTTATCTGAATGTGGAAACAAGAATTGTATCAAGCTCTAGTGTTTATAATAATGAATACTTAAAAGGCAAGGAACGTATTATGGATATCTGTCAAAAGGAATATGCCACAGTGTATATAAATGCCATTGGAGGAAAGGAGCTGTATAAGATAGATGATTTTGCTGATAAGAAGATTAAGCTCCGTTTTATTAAGTCAAGATTCTCGAAGCAAACAACAAATGGGAATGCGGCACTTTCCATGATTGATGTTCTCATGAATCATTCAAAGGAAGAAGTGAAAGCGATGCTAAATTTTTATGATTTGGAATAAAAATATAAAAGTGAAGATGTTTAGCTAATTACATTATGATTGAAGTAAAACATGAATTGATTCCACTAACAGCACCTTCACGCTGGCATGAGGTATTGCGAGATATACCTCATTCGTTTGGGCATACCTGGGAAAGTTGTTATGCCATGAGTCTTACTACTGGATATCCTACCTTTCTATATCATTTCCAAGATAAAGAAACCAGAATCGCTTGCCCAATAGCCGAACGTGCGTATAATGGACATATCGATATTGTAACACCCTATGGCTTTTCTGGCTTTGTTGGTAATACGGATTATCACAACTTTCAAAATGAATGGAAGGTCTTTGCACAGTCCAAAGGGTATGTTTGTGGATATATTGGTTTGAATCCATTATTTGAAAATGCCAGTTACGTAGATAAGCATGAGGTATTTGAAAATAGTGATCTGTATGTTCTCAATTTAGAGTTAGAGATGCATCAGTTAGTTGCCAATCTTTCAATAAACCGTAAAAGGCAGCTAAAGCGCTATGAAGATCAAAAACAGCATATCCATCACAATGAAAGAGAATTGAATGAATTCTTTTTATCCAATTACACTCCTTTCTTCAATCAAAAGCAACATGCCAGTGTTTATGATTTAACACAGGAAACATTATTGACATTAACAGAGTCAGAAAATGTTTTCCTGAATGGCATTTATGAAGGCAAAGAATTGAAAGCAGTTTCTATGTATGGATTTACTCCTTATTGTGCGGAATATCTATTCACTATTTCTTTTGAAAGAGATCTTACGTTTCCATTAATATGGAATGCCATTGGATATTTAAAAAGTATAGGAGTGCCAAGACTAAATCTAGGTGGAGGCGTTAAAAAGGGTGATTCGATTGCGGCGTTTAAAGAACGATTTGGCAGTATAAAACTGCCTCTTAAATGCTTGAAGCAAGTTTATAATCATGCTGTATATGAGACCTTGAATGAGCAAGCCAATGCTGATGTTTCAATCGATGGATACTTTCCCGCCTATAGAAATAGACAAATTGTTGAAATGAAGTAAGTCATTTGATTAATGTAATTGTTTACTCTTTTAAGTTGCCTTTATGTTTACAAAGTCAGCAGCGTTTTATGATGCGCTTTATCATTTTAAGGATTATGAATTGGCCTGTTCAGCGTTAGATCAGTTGATCCAAGAAATGAATCCTGGTGCTAAAACATTATTGGATGTAGGATGTGGCACAGGCAAGCATTTGAAATATTTGCAAAACGACTATCAGGCAGATGGGTTAGACTTAAATCCTGAGTTGCTAAGTATTGCACAAAAACGGTGTCCTGAAGTAACATTTCATGAAGCCGATATGACCTGCTTCAACCTAAACAAATCTTATGATGTAATAGTCTCTCTGTTTAGTTCCATTGCTTATGTAAGAACATTTGAAAACCTTAAAAAGACATTGCAAAGCATGGTGCAGCATTTAAACCATGGGGGACTCATTGTAATAGAACCATGGATCTATCCAGAAAATTATTGGCTGGGAAGGCTAACGGCCAACTATGTTGACCAACCCGACCTAAAAATATCCTGGATGTATGTAAGTGAAAAAATGGATTCTTCATCCCTTTTTAATATTTATTATATGGTAGGAACCAAACAGGGTATATCCACATTTAATGAAGAACACGTTATGGGATTATGGACAGATGCTGAATATAGAGAAGCCTTTATACGTGCAGGAATAGAGCCACAATATGATGCAAAAGGTTTCTTTGGTAGGGGTATGTATTTCGGTGTAAAACAATAATTTTTTTTTCATCCCTAATAAAATATTCATGAAAGTAAGTGTATGGATAACGGCTTATAATCATGAAAGGTTTATTGAACAAGCTCTGGATAGTGTGTTACGTCAGAAAACCAATTTTGATTTTGAAGTGGTAATAGGTGAAGATTGTTCTTCAGATCGTACACGTGAAATTATACTACGGTATAAAGCGCAGTATACTGATAAGATAAAGCTTTTTCTACCTGATAAGAATTTAGGTGTGAATCCTATGTTTTATGCCTCCTTCCCCTTATGTGATGGTGACTATATTGCTTGGCTTGATGGAGATGACTACTGGACTGATGATTATAAATTACAGAAGCAGGTTGACTTTTTAGAGCAGAACCCGGAGTTTGTAATGTGTACGCACAAACTGTATGTTCAGGATGAAATTCTCAATATTAGTTATGAATCAGAAGATGAAGGGGGTGACAATGAGAATATCTTAACCATTAGGGATTTCCTTGAAATAAGGAATCCGGTCTTTCCGGTCTCTGTCATACATAGAAATGTACTTGGGGGAAAATTGCCGGAATGGTTTAAAACCCTACCCTTTGCAGATCTGGGCTTTTATTTTCTCTTATTTAAGTATGGAGTAGTTAAGCAGTTAAAAGATAACATGGCTGTTTATAGAATACACAAGGCGGGTAGCTACCAGGGAAATACAGAATATAAGAATTTTAATGACCTACTTAGCTTTTTCCAGATTTTAGTTCAACACATAGACCCAGCCTTAAAAGAACAAATAGAAGCAACGATATGCAGGCTTAGTTTGATTTTATTAAAAATGAATATGGAAAAACGAAAATTTAAAGAAGCCTGGAAGAATTTAGATTGTTTGAAAACAAACCACTTTAAGCAGGTAGATAAATATCTGTGGAAATCGTTGAAAAAATCTACCCCAACTTATATTAAACATCCATTTAAAAGAATTGCCTCAATTTTTAATGGATGAAATCTCAATCAAAAAGAGTTTTTAAGATTTTGTTGGTTTCTTTATTAACAAATGAGCAGAATTAGTAGCAAATAGCTGGTTTTAAGTTGTTGAATTGAATAATAAAAGGTACTAAAACAAAAATCCCTGCTAGTGTTAGCAGGGATAATGTCTTTATTAGAGCGGAGAGAGAGGGATTCGAACCCCCGGACCTGTTACAGTCAACGGTTTTCAAGACCGCCGCATTCGACCGCTCTGCCATCTCTCCGCGGCAAAAGTAAGGGGAGAGATTTTAATAGCAAAAACTTTTCTTTATTGTTCTGCAGATTTTTTTTCTTGAATCAATACCAAGTTCTCTAAATCGACTTGCATAGGGAGTAGTCCGATCTTTACCACGGCTTTCTTTCCACGCAATTCCAACACTTCGCCTACTTGTAGATTGCGTTTCATTTTTACTTTATCACCTATCTTAATTTCGCCGCCAATCTCTTCGTACTTGCTGTCCAGTTGTTTTTGTTTCTTACTTACTACTTGCTTGTTCTCAGTTTTATTGAATAACAGAGCCGCCATTTCTTTCACCACTTTGTTCTTATCCTCTTCTTTTTTCCAGGCTATAACCATTTGTCGGAGCTTACGCTCCATATCTTTTAAATAAGTCAGACGGTCTTCTGTAACCTTATTCTGCTGTTTAAGCACCTCTACTTGCTGGCGGTGCCGCTCTCGGTCCATCACTTGCTCCATTTCTTTTTTCAAGCGCTCATTTTCTTTTAAGAGCTTATGCAGGTCTTTTTCCTTCCCTTCCATACGGCGTAAATCCTGTTCTGTTCGGTTTAATAACTTGTCTAACTTAAAATGGTCTTCATCCACTAAGCTGCGGGCTCTTTCAATTAGTTTTTTATCAAGGCCAATACGTTCGGCAATAGAGAATGTATATGAACTACCGGGCTTTCCAATAATTAACTTGTATAATGGCATCAGGCTATTTTCATCAAATGCCATGGCACCATTAATAATACCCGGTGTTTTATTGGCCATCACCTTCAAGTTCAAGTAGTGAGTGGTAACAATTCCCATGGCATGTTTCCGACCCAGTTCTTCCAGGATTACTTCTGCAAAGGCACCACCTAAGTTGGGATCACTACCGCTACCCAGTTCGTCAATGAAGAAAAGTGTTTTTCCATTGGCTGTCTCCATGAAATGTTTCATGCTAAGCAAATGGCTACTATAGGTACTTAGCTCAAACTCCAGGCTCTGCGTATCGCCAATATGAATCATTACTTGCTTAAAAATGCCAAACTCTGACGAAGGGTGTACTGGTACCAATAGTCCACTTTGCACCATCATTTGCAGTAAGCCGACTGTTTTCATAGTAACCGTTTTACCACCGGCATTAGGTCCGCTGATTACCAGTATACGTTTGTTTTCATCTAAAGTCAGGTTGGTTGGTATGGTAGGCTTTCCTGTCCTTAGGTTATATAAATATAAAAGCGGGTGTAATGCATTAATTAAGTGGATAAGTGCTTTATCGTGAACAACAGGAAACTCACCTCTTATAGCTATACCGAACTGTGCTTTGGCATGTATGAAATCGTACTCTCCTACTATTTTATGATAAGTTGTGAGCAAAGAAGCAAATACGGATAAACGCTTTGTAAGTTCTTTTAGGATGCGATAAACCTCTTTACGTTCAGCGTTTTCCAGTTCATAAATATCATTATTTAACTCAATGGTTTCCTCTGGTTCTATAAATGTGGTTCGGCGACTATCGCTTTCTCCATGCAGTATACCCTTTACCGTACGCTTTTGTTCAGCAAATACAGCCACAACTCTTCGGCCATTCATAAAGCTCTCTTCAATATCAGCCAAGTAGCCCTGCTTATTTAGCTTACTAATTATCCTATCAAACACCCGGCGAAGTTCATTGCGCTTACGATAAAGCCCCATGCGGATGGACTGCAACTCAGCGCTGGCATTATCTTTTACATTGCCAGATTCATCAATCACTTCATCAATCAAGGCCAGAATAGCTTTTTCATAATAGGTACCTTCTATCACATAAGCCAAAGCGCCGAATGCGGTTTTCCTTTCCTGATCAAACCACCTGAATATTTTTTCAATACTGGTAGCTAGTTTGCGAAAAGACACCAATTGCTCGCCTGTAAGTAAGGCTCCTTCAATCTGGAGTAAACGTAATTCTTTTGCCAGATTAAGGATATAATCATTAGGGAAATAGATACCGTTTTGCAGTAATTGTTTGAATTCAAACGTTTGGCGTAGCTCCCTATCTATATAGTCCTTTCGGGTATGTATACGTAAATTGGCAGCTTTTTCTTTAGCATATTCAGACCGACACTTCTCAAGGAGTAGGTTCTTAATTTTATCAAATTCAAGCTGTACTGTTGCTGATTCCGGATATAACTTCATGAAATTCTTAACGAAAATTGTCTACAAATTTACGATTACTGCGCCGCTTCTCTTAAAGCTTTGTCAAAGCTTAATTAAACCTCTTGTTAAATCTAATTACCTATAGTAGATTACAAGCTGTTACAATGAACTTTGTTATATATGTTTGTCGCAATGAACAAAATTCTGTTTGCAGTGTTGATTATGTCGGGATTTATAGCAGGCTGTTCTGCAAAAACCCAAACTAATAAATTAAGTGCGTCAATGATGAATGTAAACGAAACTATTGATACAGCTACATTTGCAACGGGTTGTTTTTGGTGTACAGAGGCTATTTTTGAAGAGTTGAATGGTGTTTTGAAAGTGACCTCTGGATATTCTAACGGCCATGTGGCCAATCCAACCTACAAGGATGTATGTACAGGTGAAACTGGTCATGCAGAATGCGTTCAAATACTGTATGAACCTAGTAAAATTTCATATGATGAACTATTGGAAGTATTTTTTCAGGTACATGACCCAACTACTTTAAACCGGCAAGGTGCAGACGTAGGTACGCAATATAGGAGTGCTATATTCTATCACAACGATGAGCAGCGTAAAAAGGCAGAATATTATAAAACAGAATTGAATAAAAGCGGCGCCTTTAACAAACCTATTGTAACAGAGATAGCTGCTGCTGAAACGTTTTATCCAGCGGAGGATTATCATCAAGAATACTATGTAAATAATAAGAACTCTAACCCTTATTGCGCGGTAGTTATACGTCCTAAGTTGGATAAGTTCAAGAAGGTATTTGCGCAAAAACTTAAATCAGCTAATTAGAATATATAACTTAATCGAGGCCCCGCTTGTAGCGGGTTTTTTTTAACCGCGGATGTTAGGGATTGTTGATTGGATTAGCATGATTACAGTCCTGAATAATTTAAAAAACCTTCTGTCAGTAGAGTTTATGTTCTTCCAAGTATAATATGATGAGAATTATATATTCTCCATCTATGTGTATTTAATTAGCCACATTGCTTTTAATTGGGTTCTAGGCTGTTATAATATCCGAATTTCATAATTTGATTTTCCGCATTTTCCTTTACTATATACAGCTTGAAATATAATTACTCCAGTTTTGACTATATTGTAGATACATTAGGAATAATTATCCATGAAAAAGCTATTACTCCTCCCCTTCTTACTGCTTGTAGTAACAAGTTTTAGTCAATACCCAGAAATAGCAGTTCTTACACAAGGTACCAAAACAAGTATCCGTGGTCTAAGCGTAGTAAATGATGCTACGGCATGGGTTAGTGGCAGCAATGGAACGGTAGGTAAAACCACAGATGGGGGAAAAAACTGGAAGTGGATAACCGTAAAAGGTTTTGAAAAAAGGGATTTTAGGGACATAGAGGCTTTTGATGCTACAACAGCTATAATAATGGCTGTTGACGCTCCTGCCTATATATTAAAAACAGTTGATGGTGGTTCAAGTTGGAAGATAGTATATGAAAATGAAACGAAAGGCATGTTCCTTGATGCCATGGAATTTTGGAATATAAATGCAGGTATCGTTGTAGGTGATCCCATTGATGGTCGACTATTTATTGCTCGCACATTTGATGGCGGTAATACCTGGAAGGAAATACCAAATGAATACAAGCCGAAAGTAGATAGTGGAGAAGCCCTTTTTGCAGCTAGTGGCACAAATATCCGCATATTAGATCGCGATGAAGCCATTTTTGTAACCGGCGGATTACAGTCACGTGTATTTATTAGAGATAAGATTATTGCCTTGCCTATTATTCAAGGAAAAGAAACAACAGGCGCCAATTCTATTGATGTTATGGATAAATACTCAAGAAACGGTGGACAAACGTTAATGGTTGTTGGCGGCGACTTCAATAAACCTGATAGCGATACTTTAAACTGTGTATATAGTACTAACCGTGGTAAGTCATGGCAAACGCCTAAGCGCGCGCCCCATGGCTACCGTAGCTGTGTGGAATATTTATCTAAAAAACACGCTATTACTTGTGGTCTTAATGGTGTTGATTATACCATTGATGGTGGTAAAAACTGGAAATTGATCAGTAAAGAAGGTTTTAATGTTTGCAAAGTAGCTAAAAATGGATCGGCAGTATACTTAGCTGGTAGCAATGGAAAAATTGGCAAAATTATTTCTGACAAAAGCAAAAACTAATTTCTACAGATTATTCAATAAGTCTTTTACAAGAACACGCTTACGGTAATCTTCTTCAAAGTATCTGAAAGTAATAGTGCCATCACGGTTTACAATGTAAACAGCAGGGACAGGCAAGTAGGCTCGTTCTTTTTGCCCGTTGATTTCTAATAGGTCATTTCCAAAGCTTTTATAGCGTTGCTGCGTTTTCTCATCTACCTGATAGGCTACTCCATACCCTTTAGCAATCTTCATGTCTTCATCGTGAAGAATTGAAAAAGTTGCTCCTGTTTTTTCTACTGTTTTTGTAATGCCTTCACCTTTTTCTGGAGAGATGGCAACTACTTGAGCGCTCTTGTCTGTCAGTAATTGTAAAGAATCTTGCATGCGCTTTAATTCTTTGTTACAGTAAGGACACCAATTCCCTCTATAAAAGACCACTACTACTGGGCCTTTTTTCCGAAGATCTTTTAAGCTTATCTCTTTGCCATTCTGATCTTTCCCTTTAAAATCTGGGGCTTTGGAGTTAATAAACAAGCCTTCAGGTTTGTCCTGTGCGTTCACAATGGTGAAATTGAAGACGAGAAAAGCAAGGGCAAGAAACTTCTTCATAACAGGTATTTATAAGTTCAAATGTAAGATAGGTATATTAGGTTTTTTAATGGATGCCTGTTCTTAACAAACTGTTGCATTATTTTTTAAACATAAAATATACGGCACACAACAAAAAACCAAAGCTGATCAAGTAGCGGTAATGAAAGTGCTCTTTTAATACAAAAACAGCAAACAAGCTAAAAACAACCAGTGTAACAACCTCTTGAATGATTTTAAGTTGGAACGCACTAAACCCGCCTACATAGCCCAGTCGGTTTGCCGGCACCATTAGGCAGTATTCAAAAAAGGCTATGCCCCAACTTAGCAAAATTGCTTTCCATAGAGGCATACCCGTATTTTTTAAATGGTAATACCAAGCAAACGTCATAAATACGTTGGATGCCAATAACAATACTAATGTTCTCATACAAACAATAAAAAAAGACTACCAAAGCAGTCTTTAAAAGTAATTCAATATGAAGTAATTTATTCTTTTAGGAGTCTTTAGAATAAAATTCTTTAATTCAAGTTTCTAAAGTCCACACTCACCAGCTTACTTACTCCCGGCTCTTGCATGGTTACACCATAGATCACATCTACAGTGCTCATAGTGGTCTTGTTGTGAGTAACTATAATAAATTGAGAGTTTTGGCTAAACTCACGAATCATCTTTGTAAACTTACCCACGTTAGCATCATCCAGAGGGGCGTCAACCTCATCAAGAATACAGAATGGAGCAGGCTTAATCAGGTAAATGGCAAACAGTAAGGCAGTTGCCGTTAACGTACGCTCACCACCACTAAGCTGTCCAATGCTAGCCGGGCGTTTACCTTTTGGCTTAGCCATGATGTCAATTCCTGTTTCAGCCAGGTTGTCTGGATTTTCTAAAATCAAATCACACTGATCATCTTCGGTAAACAAGGCTTTAAATACTTTATGGAAGTTCTCACGTACTTGGTTAAACGTATCTAAGAACTTCTGGTTGGCTGTAGTTTCTACTTCAGCAATTGTTTGCAACAGGCTTTCTTTAGCAGTAACAAGGTCGTTCTTTTGTTCAACGATAAACTCATAACGTTTCCTCATTTCTTCAAAAGCCTCAATTGCAGTTGGGTTAACCTCTCCGAGGTTCTCCAACCGCTTCTTCATTTTGTCGGCTTTTTCCTGAAGCTCCTCCACTGGAGTTGTTCCAGTTCTAGCTTCATCAAGTATCTCTTCCAGATTAATTCTAAACTCAACGTGCAAGCGTTCTTTCATACCGGCCAAGCCAAGCTTAACATCTGTCAGTTTATCCTTAAGTGCATTTAAAAGTTGCTCAATGGCATCTTTCTCTTTAACTATCTGGCGCAACTCGCTTTCTTTAGTGCTTAACTGGTTGCGTATATTATAGTATGCCTGGTCTGCTTCATTTAGGCTGCTTTCTTCCGCTTCACGTCTGCGCATTAAATCATATAACGCATCAGCTATGCCTTGAAGGTCTTCCTGTAATGTTTCAATATTAGAAGTAGCTTCTCCTAATTGCTTTGTGTTTGTTTCTACTTGCTGGCGCAGGTCGTTTAATTGATTGCTCTTGAACTGATGTTCCTGTTTTAAAGCAGTGATCTTACTTTGCTGGCGTGTTAGATTCAGGTTGCTTGCATTGTACTGGGTATTTATTTCATTATACTCCATTTCAATGCGGCGGTAATCACTTTCTGCTTGTTGTAAACCTTCCGTATACTGTGTAAGATTTTCATTCAAAGAGTTCAATTCTCCTCTTACTGCTTCAATTGAAGCCTGAGTCTGATCTAACTGGCTGTGTAGATCTTCTACGCGGGTACGAGATTGATTTTGTGTATGTACCAAGTTCTCCAAGCGGTTTTGAACAGAGAACATTTGGTTATTTAACTGTCCAATCTCACGCTCCGTATCCTTAATTACATTCTCTTTCAAATCCTGGTTAAAGGCTATTACTTCATTGTGACGAGCTTGTATCTGATTTTTCAAATCATCTACTACCACTTGTTGTGCTAAGATCTCTTCCTGTAATTTCTCCAGGTTTTTAGCACGACCAATTTTCTTGCCTTCAAATAAACCTACACTACCACCTGATAGAGAATATTTACCTTTTACATATTTACCATGACGTTCCAGTATAACCGCGCCATTAGTACTTTCTAAAGCAATATCAGAATCTGCAATAAAAACGTTGCCTAGTAATTGCTCTGCTAATTTCTTGTACTGGGCATCAACTTCTATTACATCCATTGCTGCAATGGTGCCTTCTGGTTGATGGCCAATTGCACCTTCTGTTGAATTAACCTTATCCAAAAGGAAGAAGTTTGCCTTACCTTTTTTGTTTTCATCCAAAAGATGAATGGCTTGTAAACCTTCTGCCAGGTTGTTTACTACATAGTAGTTCAAATAAGGTTCCAATACATTTTCTACAGCAGCACGATAGGATTCTTTTACATAAATGATATCTGAAAGAATTGGGGCTTTATGGTTCCAACCTTTATTATTATGTAAGAACTTAATACTTTCTGGATAGCCTTCCATGCTATCGATGAGGCTTTTCAGCAGGTCGTGCTCATTCTTCTTAGCGTCAAGCTTACGATTTTCTTCTGCTAATTGGGTACGCAACTCCTCTAATACAGACTGAGTCTGTAAAATTTGCTCTTTGGTAGTATTATGGTGATGCTGAAGTTGGTCCAGGTCTTTTTTCCGGGTTTCCAGCTCTTTTTGCTTATTATCTTTTTCTACTTCCAGTTGTTGTATCTGCTCCTCACGGTTAGCGCGTTCTTCCTCTATTTGGTGAATGGCACGTTGCAAATTCTGAATAGAGGTATCTGCAATGGCAACTTTTTTCTCTGCATCAAATTGGTTTCGCTGTACTTGCTGGAAAGAGTTGCGTAAGTCATTAACAGCCGTTCTCTTTTCGTCTAAGATGCTACGCTTCGCATCTACCTGGTTGCGATATTCTTCTAATTGAGAAGTCAGGCCTTCTAATGCACCTTCTTCATCTTTTATCTGTTGCTCTGTAAAGACAATACTCTCCTCAATACCAGTAATTTGGCCACCGGCCTTTGAAAGGAAATCTTGAAGTCCAGTAGCTCTTTCTTTCAAATGCTCCAGCCGTTGAGAGGCTAAGCTCTTTTCGTTTTCTTTGGTTCGCACCTGTTGCACCAGCTCATTAAATGACTGTTGCATGCTATGCAAGGATTTTTCTCTTTCTATGAAGCCTACTCTTTCTTGTTCCAAAGAAGCTTCGCGTGTAGCTATATCAGCTTCTAAAGCAATGCGTCTGTCTGTTTCTTTTTCATGTTGCTCATTCAAGTCTTTGAACGTTAGATTGAAACCTTCGAGTGCAGCCTTAGCTAATTCAATTGAGATCTCACGATAATCCTTCTTGATCTCATAGTATTTCTCAGCTTTTTTTGCCTGATTTTCAAGCGTTTTAAGCTGATTGTTAATTTCAAATAACAAGTCCTCAATACGATTCAAGTCTTGTTCTGTAGCGTCTAACTTTTGCTTTGCTTCCTTTTTCCTAGTTTTATAAATAGAAATCCCGGCTGCTTGTTCTAACATCCGGCGACGGGAGTTTTCCTTGTCTTTGATCAAGTCGTCCACCATGCCTAATTCAATGATGGCATAGCTGTCTGTTGAGATACCCGTATCCATAAACAGGTTTTGGATATCTTTTAAACGACACTGTACATCATTCAGTCGGTATTCACTATCCCCGTTCTTATAGAACTTACGGGTAACTGTGATGGTACTAAACTCAGTGGGTAAGAGATTGCGGGTATTTTCAAATGTAAGGCTTACTTCTGCTAAACCGCTGGCACTACGGGTTTTTGAACCATTAAATACAAGACTTTCAAGGTTTTCAGAACGTAACTGTGAGATTTTTTGCTCCCCGATTACCCAGCGAATACTGTCCACAATGTTGCTTTTTCCGCAGCCATTGGGGCCAACAATTCCTGTAATATTTTCATCGAAGTTGACAATGGTTTTATCAGCAAAGGATTTAAAGCCTTTTATCTCCAGGGATTTTAATCGCACGCTTCAGCAAATTTTAGTCGACAAATATAACCTAATAGAGGTGAAAAAGGATGAGCTGAGCATTTTTACCTTAATTCTTAAGTGACATTTTTACACGAATTTGGCATAAAACACAAAATAAATGACAGTATTTGGTCAAATATGATAGAGAACCTTTAACTTCCTTTGACAAAAACTAAACCAACGAATGAAAACGGTTATCGTTCCTGTCGATTTTTCTCCTACTTCTTACAACTCAGCCCGTTATGCTGTTAAAATGGTTACCGGAACCTATGATGTAAACCTGGTATTATTCCATGTTTTTGAGAAAGAATCTGAAGAAGAAGAAGCTTATTTTTTATTGGAAAAACTGAAAACTGAGCTTTCTGAACAAGGTATTGCAAAAATTTCCTGTCACGCAGAACTCGGCAGCGACTTTCCTGATACATTAAGTCGTTTTGCACGTCATAGAGCTGCTCAATTGATTGTTATGGGCTTAAATGGCAAAACCAAACTGGAACAGATCTTTTTGACTAGCAATACACTAAAGATCGTAGATAAGAACCCTTGTCCGGTTATGATCATCCCTCCTTCTGCTGATTTTGCTTCCATTAAGAACATTGCGCTTACATCAGATTTTAAAGACGTAATGTCTACAATCCCGGTTCAACCTATTAAATCAGTATTGGAAATCTTCCGCCCGCAATTACATATTGTAAATGTAGATAGTGAGCATTATGTTTCTCTTACAGAGGAGTATTTGCAAGAAAGAGCCAAATTGGCTGAAATGTTCAAGGATTTCAAGCCGGAATTTTACTTCATTGGTACATTTGATTTCCACGATACGATTAACCAATTTGTTGCTGACAAAAAAATTGATATGGTAATTACTATTCCACGGAACCATTCCTTTATTGATAATTTGTTTAAATCTAGCAATACAAAAAAACTGGTATTTGAAAGTACTGTCCCTGTATTGGCAGCCCATGAATAAATGAGCTAAGTTTTGCCTGTAGAAGTACAAACCCTAATTTCGAGTTGCGGAGTTAGGGTTTGTTGCTTTGGGAGATTTAAAACGATTGCATGAAAAATATTAAGCTGATTGAGGTTCCATCAGAGATTGGAGCAGGAACTAGAGGTGCTAGTCTGGGTGTAGAAGCTATAAAAATTGCAGCTCTGGATTATATGTCCAGTTTTTTTGTACATTTTCCTTGTGAGTCCATTCCTGTAGAAAATAAATTGTTGTATGAGCCGATTCAATCACCATATGCAAAGCGCATAAAAGGAATTGTTTCGATGTATGAAAAAGTTAGTAAGTCTGTTACCGATAGCTTAAAAGGTCATTTCTTCCCTGTTGTACTTTCTGGTGATCACAGTATTGGCGGTGCTACGATAGCTGGAATTAAAATAGCTAAGCCAAAAAGTAAACTAGGCGTGATCTGGATCGACGCTCATGCTGATTTACATACCCCCTACACCACCCCATCTGGTAATATGCATGGTATGCCCCTTGCTATTTCTATTAATGATGATAATAAAGAATGCGCCGTTCATGACTTGGATCCTGAAACACAAAAGCACTGGCAATATTTAAAGAACTTAGGAAAGATTGCACCCAAAGTTTTGCCTGAGGATATTGTATTAATCTCTTTACGTGATTTTGAACGTGAGGAAAAGCATTTAATCGACAAGTACGGTATAAAGGTCGTTTCTACAAAAGAGGTTCGTAGTAAAGGGCCTGAAAACGTTGTGCGTTCTGTATTGCGTTATTTAAGTGACTGCACTGATATTTATATATCCTTTGATGTTGATAGCCTTGACTCATCCATATCAAAAGGCACTGGTACACCTGTAGGAAATGGCTTAAAAGAAAGAGAGGCTGAAGATTTGATCTCTAAGTTTATGCAGAATAGAAAAGTATGCTGTTTTGAGATTACTGAAGTGAATCCTACATTGGATAAGGAAAACCTGATGGCGGAAATTGCATTTAATATCTTGCAAAGAAGCGTAAATGTAGTAATGATGAGCTAGTCGTACACTAAATCCTTTCCATCATCGGCTTTATTTCCCTAAACGTTTTTTGTAACCCTTCCTCGAAAGAAATAGGTTTATAACCTAACTCCCGTTCTGCTTTTGCCAGTCGAAAGCCCGTTTTGGGTGGGCGTAAGGCTGGTTGTTGAAAGGTATTTGCTGTTACAGGTTCAATCAAGGACTCTTTCAGTCCTAAATACTTTGCAACAGCTATTGTCATTTGATAAGGAGTAAGTATGTCATTGCCTGAAATGTGATAAATACCGGTAGCCTTTTTAGCAATAATGGTATTTATAGCCCCTGCCAAATCTTCCACATATGTGGGCGTACGCACCTGGTCATTTACAATACGAGACATTTTCCCTTCCTTTAGCGATTTAGCTACTATTGTTAAAATATTATCTCTGCCTGACTTTGGTGCTCCATAAACTAATACCGTGCGAACAATTGACCAATCATATTCATAAGCCTGTACTGCATTTTCTGAAAGTAATTTGGTCATTCCATAGTAATTAACAGGATTAGGAACATCTTCTTCAATGTACATACCTGTTTGGCCATCAAATACAAAATCAGTAGATACATACACAAAAAAGCTTTTCAAAAAGTTTGATTGCGCCAGCAAATGTTTAGTAGACTCGACATTTGATTGATAGGCGAACTCTTTATTTAATTCACATGTATCGGGTTGAGAAATAGCACCAGCATGGACAACAATATCTGGCTTTACTTTTTGAAACAAGTACTCAACCGCATCCCTTTGAGTAAAATCCAAGGATTCGTAGCAAAAGTTCTCGTGTAGCAAGTTAATGCGACAAGCCCCTTTCCCCGTAGCAATTACTTTATAATTATGAACCAGCAAAGCCGTTAAGTAATGACCAAGAAAGCCGTTGGCACCTGTTATTAATACCTTTTGCATCATTCAAAAATAATGTTATCTCCCCTATGGTGTTTTTGCAGTAAACGTTATTAACTGTTTATAACTCATATTCTTTAACGCTGTTGGACTAAGCTTTTTCTTCTTTAAATAGGATTTGTCCAGTAGGAAATAACAGAATTGAACCTTTTCTTTCAACTTTGTAAGTTTTTCGGTCATGTCTAACGGTGCTTGAAACGTTATGACCAAATGATCCGATGATGTAGTATAGTACCAAGAAAGTGGTTTTAAGGCATTGCCGTCAGGAGTAAAAAAGTAAAAGGGAAGCGAAAGCGGCTTTTCCGAATCAGAAGTATCTTCAAATAGGTATCCTTTGACAAATACAACTAATTCACTTTTAGACAATAGTTGTATTTGTTGTTTAGAAAGTAAACGTTTAAAGGAATATTGTATGGTTTCTTGGTTTTTAATGGCTTCCCAAGATGTTACCTGTTCCCAATTAGATATAAAAATACCAGTTATTGACTTTGTTAAAGGTAATTTACTTGAATCAGGTTGTGGAGGTAAAACGGTCAAGGGGTTATATATTGTTAAAAAAAATGAAAGAGTTAAGGTGCAAAGGCTGGTCATAAACTGTCTTATAGGTATGGCAGAGGGAACTAATTTTGTGCCACTCAACAATAGAATGGACATTTAAGCAAAGGGTGATTTAATGGTGAAATAATCGATTTATATAAGAGTAATAATTTACCCATGAAGATTAATTTAATTATTTAAAATGTGTATAGTCTACACAGTTAATACAAAATCTTATTTTTGGATTTTACAGGGCAGTTGGAAGCAACTGTTCTATCTTGTTTGAAATTACAATAACCTGATGCAAAAGAAAATAAGTCGCATTGGTGTATTAACCTCCGGAGGCGATGCCCCTGGAATGAATGCTGCCGTGCGCGCTGTAGTACGTACCGGAATTTACCATGGATTGGATGTATTTGGTATCATGAGAGGATACCAAGGCTTGATGGAAGATGATATCTATCAAATGGAAGGTCGCTCTGTTGCCAATATCATTCAGCGAGGCGGCACAATCCTAAAAACAGCTCGCTGCAAAGAATTTTACACGCCTGAAGGCCGCAAAAAGGCTTATGAAATCCTAAAACAAAGAGGAATTGAAGGCCTTGTTGTTATAGGCGGCGACGGCTCATTCAGAGGAGCTGTGGCTTTTAGCCAGGAATATGACATACCTGTTATAGGTATTGCCGGCACCATCGATAAAGATATCTATGGTACCGATTTTACAATAGGTTTTGATACTGCAGTGAATACTGCTGTAGAAGCTATTGACAAAATTCGTGATACTGCTGATGCTCATGACCGCTTATTTATAGTAGAAGTAATGGGCAGAGATGCCGGCTATATAGCACTACACAGTGGAATAGCTACCGGTGCGGAAAATATTTTGGTTCCCGAACGGAAGACCGATCTTAAAGACATCATTAACTCCTTACAGGAAAAAGAACGCCGTAAAAAGCTGGTAAATATTATAGTGGTAGCTGAGGGTGATGAATATGGCGGTGCTCAAAATGTAGCCAACCTTTTAAAGGAGCATTTACCTAAGGCTGAAGCCAGGGTATGTATCTTAGGACATATTCAACGTGGAGGTGCCCCCTCCTGTTTGGACCGCTTAATTGCCAGCCGTATGGGCTATCATGCTGTTGAGTGTTTAATTGAAGGTAAATTCAATGTGTTTGTTGGTATCCTGAACAATAAAATGAACTATGTGCCACTGGAAAACGTGGGAAAAAAGAAAGGCACTATTTCTGAAGAATGGATGAAGATTGTAAAGATATTGGCTAGTTAATTTGCCCTGTCTCCTTGAAAACGACTCAGGAGTAAAGAGTCTTATAGAAAAATAACAGCTCTTTTAATAGAAGAATTTATATACGAGAAGAACTATTTCAAAACAAACTAAACTCCCCTTAAGAGGTTGGTATTATGAGTAAGAATATAGATAAATATTTACACCGTCAGATGGATAAGACGGCAGGGATTGAACACGCGTACCATCGTACTAAAATTGTAGCTACTGTAGGTCCAGCCTGCGATACACCAGAAAAGCTCTTGCAGTTGGTTAAATGTGGCGTGAACGTTTTCCGCCTGAACTTTTCTCATGGTGCACACGATGACAAAGCCCGTATCATTGAAATTATCCGCAACATCAACAAGAATGAACCTTATAACATTGCTATTTTGGGCGATCTACAAGGTCCTAAATTGCGTGTAGGTGAAATGGAAGGAGGCGGTATTGATGTTGAGCCAGGCGACATCTTAACCTTTACCAATGAGAAAGTAGTTGGTAATAAAGAAAAAATCTATGTTTCTTACCCTAACCTGCATGCTGATGTGAAGGTGGGCAATAAGATCATGATCGACGATGGAAAGCTGGAAGTACAGGTAAAAAATATTAGTGCCAAAACCGGTGAAGTAAAGGTGCAAGTAACTATGGGGGGGCGTCTTTCTTCTAAAAAAGGAATTAACCTCCCAGATACAAAAATCTCTTTGCCAGCATTAACGGAAAAAGACCTTGTAGACCTGGAATTCATTATAGACCAGCAGTTAGACTGGGTGGCATTATCATTTGTTCGTAGTGTAAAGGATATCATTATACTGCGAAATAAACTGCAAGAACGCAAAAGCAAGACGAAGATCATAGCTAAAATTGAGAAGCCAGAAGCACTTCATAACATCCGTGATATTATTGTCGAAAGTGATGGTATCATGGTTGCGCGTGGCGACCTTGGTGTTGAGCTGCCAGTAGAACAAGTTCCATTAATTCAAAAGCAAATTATTCGTAAATGCTTACACCGTGCTAAGCCTGTGATTGTGGCTACACAGATGATGGAAAGCATGATCGACCGCATTAAACCTAACCGTAGCGAAATCACTGATGTTGCAAACGCTGTATTGGAAGGTGCAGATGCCGTGATGCTAAGTGGTGAAACAGCTACAGGTCAACATCCACACCTGGTAGTTGAAACCATGCGCAAGATCATTATGGAAGTAGAGCGTACAGATTACCGTTATAACCTTGAGGAAGCGCTACAGCCTCAGCCCCACTCTCCTTCTTTCTTATCTGATGCCACCTGCTATAATGCCTGTAGCTTAGCTAAAGATGTACATGCTGATGCCTTAATTGGTATGACACAAAGTGGATATACAGGTTTCATGTTAAGCTCTTACAGACCTAAGGCTCCTTTGTATGTATTTAGTAAAGAGCGCTCACTTATCAACCAGTTAAGTTTAAGCTGGGGTGTACGTGCCTTTTTCTATAATGAAGAGGAAAGCTTAGATGATATTGTACAAGACCAGATCAATATCCTGAAAGAGCGTGGATTCTTGAAATCCGGCGATGTGGTAGTGAATACAGGTAGTACACCTGTGCATCTTCACTTACCCACCAACGTGGTGAAGATCACTAAAGTGGATTAAACACTTGATCAATTATAACAACAAGACGTTTCGTTCCGTAAACAACTCCAGCAATGGGGATGTAGGGAGCGAAACGTTTTTTTATTATCAACAGCAAGACTACATTGTTACAGCCCACTATAGCGGTGGTAATATCATTAAGGGACATCTGATTGCAATTGTTGATGAAACAGGGCACTTGAATATGCGTTACCAGCATATCAACACTGATGGAAAATTGATGACAGGCATCTGTCATTCCAAACCTGAAATCTTACCCAACGGAAAGCTTCGCCTGCATGAGGCCTGGCAGTGGACTTCTGGCGACCAATCTTCTGGAAATTCAGTTATAGAAGAAATATGAGTTTTGTGGGTTTGTGAAACGTCAAACGTGAGACGTGAAAGGAAGGTTGCACGCTACACGTACATGCAGAGAGCTAACCATTTTATATACAAAAGCACTCCACCATTGGAGTGCTTTTGTATTATATGAGCTTTTGATTTTTTTGGATTTGTGTGCTGGCACTACTTACTATTAACCATTTGTCATTCATGAGCCGTGCTTACCCATTTGGGCCAGGGGCTTGTGTAGTTTATCTAACAATAACTTCATCGATAAACAAGTGTGAGGGTTCGCTGGCGCTTTCATGCCAAGAAGGCAATTTACCGCCGGAAATAGCTTTTACTTTAATATAGCGCGCTTTTGTATTGACTTCAGCGCCTAATTCTTGAACTTGTATGGTTTCTAGTTGTTGATCTACTTTGTTGGTAGCCCGAGCTATTTCCTTATACGTCTTACCATCATCGCTACCATAAAAGATCACTTCTTTGGGATACATGATCCATGGACTTATATCCTGTAACACATGTACACCTACATAAGAAACAGGCTTAACCTTCTTCTGATCTACAATAGCTTCAAAGTCAGTATTAAAATAGCTTTGCCAGGCTCCTGTTTTCCAATTTGTTGTACCTTCTATACCATCAATTAAAGCTTCAGGTCCACCGCCAGTATACATAGGGTGTACTTTGCTTAAAACCGTAATTGATTTATCGCCCGGTACATGGTAAAAGGGCTGCACCACTTCCCTGCTCTTTACACCATTTCGTTCTGCATAAATATGTAATTCGCCAGACTGTGAAATGGGAAACGGTTTGGTGTACTTAACAAAACGTGAGCGGATGTTGGGCTGGATCCACATATAGTAGATATCCGTATTCGGCTCATAGGTTTTTAACTTCACCTGCAAGTTTTTCGTAAACTTGTTGGTAATCATGTCAAAGTAAGGAACAGCCACAATGGGTTCTGTTGTGATCTTTGATACCGGAACATCTTTATCACTAATACCTCTGGATTTTTGAGGTTGGCTGCTCATTGTAAAATCTAATTGCCCTCCCTTCATTACATCAGTATGCGAGATATAATTAGCCGTAAATGGCTTACCATTGAGACTGGTAGCTACTATATATTTTGCTTTAGATGAGTTATTCTTTGCATTGATAATGAAACTCTTACCGTCTTCCAGATTTATCTTTACTTCATCAAATAACGGTGATCCCAGATCGTAATTTCCTGAGCCTGGACACACTGGATAAAAGCCCATAGAGCTTAAAACAAACCAGGCGCTCATCTGTCCACAGTCTTCATTACCAATCAAACCATCCGGACTATTTTTATAAAACTCCGTATTGATCTGATGAATCAATTCTTGTGTGCGCCAAGGCATTCCTGCATAATTGAATAAGTAAGCCATGTGGTGACTAGGTTCATTACCATGTGCATATTGGCCAATTAATCCTGTTACGTCGGCTTGTTCTCTACCCGTTAATTTAGAAGCGGTCGTAAATAATTCATTCAGTTTTTTACCAAATGCTTGTTTACCACCATATAGTTGAATCAGGGTTTGAATGTCTTGCGGTGCTGCAAAAGAATATTGCCAAGAGTTTCCTTCTGTGTAAAAATTATTCACCTCGCGTGCATCAAATGGAGAATACCATAGTCCAGCTACTTTCCCGCGCATATGCCTGGTCTGTGGGTCAAATACGTTTTTGTAGTATTGAGCACGCTGGCTGTACGTTTGATAAACAGAATCGTTGCCTAACATTTTAGCAAACTGGGCAATACACCAATCATCATACGCATATTCTAATGTTTTAGAAACAGACTCATGGTCTTTTTCATTACTTAAAAAACCATTTTCACGATAATTTGCTAGTCCAAAGCGGTCGCTTTCAGCATAAGAACGCATAGCTTGTAAGGCCAACTGGGTATTAAAGCCACGAATTCCTTTTTGATATGCATCTACAATTACAGGAACAGAGTGGTAGCCGATCATACAGAAGGTTTCATTGCCACTTAATTCCCATACCGGTAGCATGCCACCGTTTTGATATTGTGCCAAAAAGGTGTTGATCCAATCGGTAACACGTTTTTGATTAATAATGGTCATTAAAGGATTGTAGCCTCTGTAAGTATCCCAAAGAGAGAACACAGAGTAATTGGTAAACCCATTTGCTTTATGAACTTTCAGATCTGTTCCACGATACTGACCATCAACATCCTGGTAGATATTAGGAGCTAAGAAAGTGTGATACAGTGCTGAATAGAAGATCGTTTGCTGGTCTTTAGTGCCACCTTTCACCTCAATCTTATTCAATTCTTTATTCCAGGCATCTTTGGCTGTTTGACGAATCTTGTCAAAGTTCCAATCTGTAATCTCAGTATCCAGATTGAGCTTGGCACCATCTGTACTAACGCCAGATATGCCCACTTTTGCCTTCACCACTTTATTGGAAGTGGTATTAAAGCGCACGAAGGCTTTGACATTGTTACCTTGTGCTATGGCGGTATTTACAACTTTGCCATCATCGCCCATTACAGCAAATTCCTGGATGGGTTGTTCAAAGCGGATGTAGAAATATAAGATTTGATTGGATGCCCAGGATTTACTGCGACGCAATCCGCGCAGTTCATAAGGACTTACTTTCTCTATATAGGATTCCAGCACCTGGTCGCGGTGTTTTAAATCGATCAATACAGCTCCGTCGTTGGTATTGGGCGCGAATTGATATTCATGCATACCACTTCTGTATGAGGTTGTCAGCTTTGCTTTGATGTTATCTTTATCCAGCAATACTTCATAGTAACCCGGAGATGCTTTTTCATTTTTATGAGAGAAAGAGGAACGATACTCTTTATTATTCCATTTAACCTCGCCACTGAATGGCATCATTAGAACATCGCAATAATCAGGAATGCCCACGCCACTTAAGTGTGTATGTGAGAAACCATAAATCACAGAGTCGCTGTAATGATAACCAGAACTACCATCCCAGTCGGCCATGCGTGTATCCGGGCTCAATTGCATCATACCAAACGGCATGCTGGCGCCTGGGTAAGTATGTCCATGTCCACCCGTACCAATAAACGGATTGACTAAGTTGGTGTAATCGGTTTGTGCTTGTGATGTCAATACTGATAAAGAAAACAGCAAGGAAAGCGAGAGTTTGTTCATACTATTGATATAATGCGTTTCGTAAGGCTTTTACTTCTTCTGGGTGAATACATGGGTTGATATAAGACTCTTCTGATGTAGCAAAGGCAGGATGAATAAATGTCATTTTTGTTTTGGTACTACTTCTCAAAGAAGAATGGAATTCTGTAGCGCCAGATTTTTCTGCCAGCAGCTTAATATTCTCTTTACGGACGCCGCTGCCTGGCAAAATAATAATGCGATCATCTGCGGCCTTCACCAGTTCTACCAAGGTATCCAATCCTTCTGTAACAGTAGGTTTCTGGCCAGATGTAAGTATACGCTGGCAACCGATATCTATTAATTGTTCCAAGGCTTCAAATGGGTCTGCACAACGATCAAAGGCACGGTGAAATGTTACCTCTAATGGATAGGCTGCATTTACTAAAGCCTCGGTATGTTTTACGTCAATGGCACCATTAGACAGGAGCATGCCTATGACAACACCATCGCAGCCCAATTCTTTACAAAGCTTGACTTCTTTGAGCATGATCTGGAATTCTTCCTCTGTGTAAAGGAAATCGCCTCCGCGGGGGCGGATGATGGGAAATAAGGTGGTATTGAATGCTTCCCTACATTGCCTGATAGTGCCATAAGAAGGAGTTGTTCCCCCCTCTACTAAGGCTGCACACAGTTCAATACGATCGGCACCGCCCTCTACAGCAGCCTTGGAAGTAGTGAAATCGGTTGTGGCAATTTCTATAATGTAATTAGTCATCGACAAATTCAATGATTGAAAGGTTGAATTGTTTTAGTTGGTAAAATTAAGATGAGGGCAGTTGGTTGTTATTTGTAAAAGCTTTCTGCGTGGAACACTTTAACGCCTGCATTGGACTGAACGGCCACTGAAAAGCCTTTTTGAATGGCATAGCCACCATATTCACCTTTCTTATTAATGGCAATAAAACCAACCTGCAGGTCTTTGGCCTTATCTCCTTTAATCTTCATAATGCGCTGCACGGCACCCTTGCAAGCCTCCTTGGGTGATTTACCCTGTCTCATTAATTCTACTACTGTGTGTGATCCACAGATGCGTACAACTTCTTCACCCACACCAGAAGATGTAGCAGCTCCTACCTCATTGTCAACAAAAAGTCCCGCACCGATGATAGGACTATCACCTACACGTCCGCGCATTTTAAAGGCCATACCGCTAGTGGTGCAGGCACCGCTTAAGTTCCCTGCTGCATCCATTGCCATCATGCCAATGGTATCGTGATTGTTTACCTGGCCCGGTATATTTTTCTTATTGCGCTCTTCTAAAATTTTGGGAATTGTCATCGGGTCGTAGTTAGCGTTCTTCAACCAGTTTTTCCAGGCAGCTTCACTTTCAGGAGTAAGCAAGTTTTCAATAGTGAAACCGTTTGCCAGTGCAAATTGTAAAGCGCCTTCACCAACCAGTTGAACGTGAGGTGTTTTTTCCATAACCAAACGAGCCACTTTTATGGGATGTTTAATACCTTCTAAAAACATTACGGCGCCACAATTGCTATTCTCATCCATAATACAAGCATCGAGGGTAACTTTACCATCTCTATCTGGTAAACCGCCATAACCAACACTTTGATCAGCGGGATCAGCTTCCGGAATCTGTACACCTGCTTCTACTGCGTCTAAAGCTCTACCACCCTTTACTAAAATCTTCCAAGCTTCTGCATTTGCTTTTACATTCGGCTCCCATGTAGAAATTACAATAGGATTGTTTTTTGTGGTCTTGTACCTGGTTTCAGCAAATCCATTTGAAGAAATCAATAGGCCTAAGGATGATAAAACAGAGGAGTTTAGAAACTTTCTACGGTTTAGCATGTTGATGATTTGTGCTAAAGGTAATATTTAACCTAAAGCAGACATTCGAACTGAGGAATGAAAATGGATTTATCTTTGAAGTTGTAACACCAAGAGTGCGTTAAACAATTAAAAAAGAATCATGAGGATAGAGATCATATCTGGCAGTCCCAATAAGAACAGTGTTACATACCGAGTAGCATTACACTTGCAAAAAGCAATAACTTCTTCAACTGGACATGAGGTAGGGATCCTTGATACCCGCGAATATCCATTGCCAGTTATACAAAAAGTGTTTGTATCTGTAGAAGCAACTCCAGATCCTTTTAAGCCATTAGCTGAACGCATGTTTGGTGCTGATGCTTTTATACTGCTTACCCCTGAATTTAATGGAAGCTATACCCCTGCTTTAAAAAATCTGGTTGACCATTTTCCCAAACAGCATCATAAGGCATTTGGAATTGTTACTGCGTCACCGGGTTCAATGGGTGGCATGCGGGCAGCCATGCAGATGCAGCAATTGGTATATGCCCTGTTTGGTGTCGGTTCTCCTTATATGCTAGTAACGCCACATGTAGAAAAGAAGTTTGATGCAGAAGGTAATTTGATAGAAGAAAGTTTTAGAAAAGCGGTGGATACTTTTATTCGCGAATTTCTTTGGCTGGCGAAAAAGTTGGTGAGTGAGAAAGTGGAAGCTTAATTACTATAATAACTATTGATTACTCATTATTGATTATTGAGTAAATTTCATGCTCTTTTTCAAATACTACTATTATGAAAGAGAAAACCGCTATCAGGCATACTGATCTACAGCATATGAGTGTGGGGCCCTTTAATGTAAAGCAACCTTTCCCTAGTGCTGGTATTGAGCAAGTGAGTCCCTTTCTATTATTGCACCATGCTGGTCCTGATGTATATGCGCCTGGCGCAATTAAAGCACGTTTGAGTCCTCATCCCCACCGTGGTTTTGAACCTGTGACCTTTCTATACAGTGGTAAGATACATCATAAGGATTCTACCGGTAGTGAGGGCTTTTTAGAGAGTGGCGATGTACAATGGATGACAGCAGGTAGTGGTATTATACATAGTGAGGGTCCATCAGTAGCTTTTGCCAACGAAGGCGGCACTATGGAACTGATACAACTGTGGGTAAATCTACCCCGTGATCATAAAATGACCACGCCAAAATACCAGGATATAAAGAAAGCAAGCATACCGGTTTTACAGGAGAATGGTTTTGAAATCAATATTGTTGCTGGAGAATATAAAGGGATAAAAGGCCCTGCTTCAACTTTTACTCCCATTCTTGCTTTGATGATGCATTTTACCGAAGGAGGTTTTATCACTGTTGACATTCCAACCGGTTATAATACTGTTGCCTATTTGTTAAATGGTAAAATCACTTCTAATGGCATTGATCTGGAGCAATACAATACTGCCATCTATAAACCAGATGGAGAGACTGTTACATTGTCTGCTCAAACAAATGGACAGCTTTTATTCTTAAGCGGACAACCTATAAATGAACCAGTTATATCGTATGGACCTTTTGTCATGAATTATCCTGGTGAGATCAAACAAGCCATTTTGGATTTTGAAAACGGAAAAATGGGTGTGTTAGAAAGCTGATAATTATCATTATTTATTTGAACGAGAGTTAGCCTTTTTAAGATTTGGGTGGAGTTACTTTGTGGTTTAAATCATAACCTATGTTTCCTACTATATCTATAACACAACTTCATTTGGAATATCAGCGTTGGATAAATGAATTGATCTTCTATAAAGAAGAGATTAACATGTTTGAAAACTACCTTGTAAAAATAGTCCGGACCAATAAGAGTAATGAAGTAGCTGTTGGAATTGAACATTTTCAAAATCAGTTTATACTACAAAAAGAGATCATTGATTATCTAAAACATGATTTGAAGATATCAGAAAAACAGCTGGCTAGTTTTGTGAAAGAGCTGTCTGGATTGGGTTTGGAGAATATAAGAATGGATAATCATGCAAAATTGCGGGAACGCATGAGAACCTTTAGAACCATTTTCAATGAGCTGAAAAAGGAATTTAGAGATTTTGAAGTAGAATGTCTCTAAAGGTAAAGTATACACTAAATACACACTTTTAATGCACAGGCTTTATACAAGCCTGTGTTTGTTTTATATACCCCATCCTTTTTCTCTAACTTAGGAGCCTTTAAATACCTAACATGAAAAAGTTGCTTGGGCTTTCTATTTGTTTAGTCCTATCTATTCTCTCCTTTGCACAAACGAACTCTCTAGATAGTGCATGGGTACGTGAAAACTACTATAAAATAGAACGCATGGTTCCTATGCGTGATGGTAAGAAACTCTTTACCGCCATTTATATACCTAAAGACACTTCAGAGAAACATCCAATACTAATGCGTCGTACGCCATATTCTTCGGCGCCATATGGTGAGAACAACTATCCGGATGCTTTTTGGAATAGTTACTACCGCCTTTATATGCGTGAAAACTATATTATGGTTGTACAAGATGTGCGTGGTAAGTTTATGAGTGAAGGTGAATTTGTGGATGTTCGCCCTTATAATACGACCAAGACTGGAACACAGGTAGATGAAGCCAGTGATACCTATGATGCCGTAGACTGGCTCATAAAAAATGTTCCCAATAATAATGGCAATGTAGGAGCCTTTGGAATCTCCTACCCTGGCTTTTATTCTACGATGGTTGCTTTAAGTAATCACCCAGCAGTAAAGGCAGTGAGTCCACAGGCGCCGGTTACAGATTGGTTTATGGGAGATGACTTTCACCATAATGGAGCCTTCTTTATTATGGATGCCTTTGCCTTCTATCCTAGTTTTGGTGCACCGCGTCCTGTCCCTACTTCAAAATCTGCTGCACCACGCTTTACTCCACTTGCGGATAATTACAGTTTTTACCTGCAAACAGGCGCTTTGAAAAATTTTGCCAAGTTAATGGGGATAGCATTACTTTCTGGAGGGATCTTTATGCACATCCTAATTTGGATGAGTGGTGGAAAGCACGCAATACAAGGAATTTTGTGCAGAATATTCCTGCAAATACAAATACACTTGTAGTGGGTGGATTATTTGATGCAGAGGATTGTTTTGGCGCCTGGAACTTATATAAGGCTATTGAAACTAAGGCAAAGAATAACAATAAAGTGGTTATTGGGCCATGGTTTCATGGCCAGTGGGGAGGCCGCGGAGATGGCAGTTATTTAGGAAATGTGAGATTTGGTTCCAAGACCTCTGAGTGGTATCAGAATAATATTGAAGTGCCGTTCTTTAATTATCATTTAAAAGGAAAAGGCGACCTTTCAAAGTTGGCGGAAGCCACTGTCTTTTTCACAGGTGAAAATAGCTGGAAGCAGTTCGATCAATGGCCTGTTGCTAATATGAAATCCCAAAACCTCTATTTACAAGCAAATGGAAAATTAGGTTGGAATAAACCTGCAACTTCCGCTTCTTTTAGTCAATATACCAGCGATCCTTCTAAGCCTGTGCCTTATACAGAAGATGTGCACCTGCGTCGTACAAGAGAATATATGACTGATGATCAACGCTTTGCTGCCAGACGTTCAGATGTATTAGTGTTCCAGACGGATGTGTTGCAAGATGATGTGACGCTTGGTGGACCTCTATATGCAGATCTATTTGCATCGTTATCAACAACAGATGCTGATTTTGTAGTTAAGCTGATTGATGTATTTCCTGATACGTTTAGTTATAAAGCACCCGCACCTAATGGCGTAGACTATTTCATGGGGGGCTACCAAATGCTAGTTCGCGGAGAAGTAATGCGTGGTAAATTTCGTAATTCTTTTGAGAAACCAGAGCCATTTACACTGGGTAAAGTAGAAAAAGTAAACTTTTACTTACCTGATGTGGCACATACTTTTAAAAAAGGACACCGTATTATGGTGCAGGTTCAAAGTAGTTGGTTTCCGTTAGTTGACCGTAACCCTCAGAAATTTGTAAATATTTATGAGGCTAATGACAACGATTTCCAGAAAGCTGACATCAAAATATATCATAGTAGCCAGTATCCATCAAGTATTGTTTTACCCATAATCAAGTAATATGAAACGAATAACATTTGCATTTTTGTTCTTAGTGCAACTTGTTCAAGCGCAACAGCATAAACAGCTTACACCACAGATCATACCACAGCCAGTATCAATGCAGGTAGGTAGTGGGGAGTTCAAGCTTTCCAAGAAGACCGTAATAACTGTAAGTGATGAGGAAGATCGTAAGGCAGCCAACTTTCTTAATGATTATTTGCAACAGGTTTATGGCTTAAAACTAGATATAGATAAGCAGGAAGGCAAAGATTATATACGGTTAGCTACTAAGAAGTTTATTAAGGCACCTGATAAAGACGCCTATTCATTAACTGTATCGAAAGAAGGTATAGCAATTAGTGGCGATACTTATAATGGTACATTTTATGGCGTGCAATCGCTTATTCAATTGCTGCCATCATTAAACGTTCAGCCTTTGATTAATTCTAATGAGGGTGTGAATGTTTCTTCCCTGCTTATTCCTTTTGTTACTATTCAGGATTATCCTCGATTTAATTACAGGAGTATGCATCTGGATGTGAGTCGTCACTTTTTTCCAGTATCGTATGTCAAAAAATATATTGACTATCTAGCATTTCATAAAATGAACTATTTCCACTGGCACTTAACTGATGATCAGGGCTGGCGGATTGAAATCAAAAAATATCCTGAGCTAACAACGATTGGTGGCTATAGAAACGGTACTATTATTGGCCGCTATCCCGGTACAGGAAATGATAACCTGCGTTATGGTGGCTTTTACACTCAAGATGAAGTAAAGGACATTGTAAAATATGCTGAAGATCGACGAATAGCGGTTATTCCAGAAATAGAGATGCCAGGTCACGCTTCAGCTGCTATTGCTGCCTATCCATGGTTAAGCTGTTTTCCAGACAGACCGACAAAAATTCCATCAAACCCATCTCCCACAAGTAAACAACAACAAGCAGAAGGAAAAAAGAAATTAGTGCAAGAAACCTGGGGTGTATTTGAAGATGTGTTTTGTGCAGGTAATGATTCTACATTCCAATTCCTGGAAAATGTGTTGGCAGAAGTACTTCCGCTTTTCCCATCTACTTATATCCATGTAGGTGGTGATGAGTGCCCTAAATCTAACTGGAAACAATGTCCGAAATGCCAGGCACGTATGAAAAAGGAAGGTTTGAAAGATGAACATGAACTACAGAGTTATTTCATACAAAGGATGGAAAAGTATTTAAACAGCAAAGGGCGTACTTTAATCGGTTGGGATGAAATTTTGGAAGGTGGCTTAGCTCCTAATGCCATAGTAATGAGCTGGCGTGGTGAAAATGGCGGAATAGAAGCTGCCAAGCAAAAACACCAGGTGATCATGACACCTGGAAAACCGGTTTATTTTGATCATTCACAAACACGTAATGAAGATTCTGTAACCATTGGTGGCTACAACCCCTTAGAGGCTGTTTATGCGTATGAGCCTGTGCCTGCAGCCTTGAATGCTGAAGAAGCTAAATACATTATGGGGCACAAGCAAACTTGTGGACGGAATATATTGGATATCCCAGCAAAGTGGAATATATGATCTTCCCACGTATGAGTGCATTAAGCGAAGTATTATGGAGTCCAAAAGAAAAAAGAAACTGGAAAGATTTTGAGAAGCGATTGCAAACACAGTTCAAGCGTTATGATCTATGGAAAGCCAATTATAGCAGGGCCTATTTTGACATGAAAGCCTCTATACTTCCTACAAAAGATTTCAAGGGAGTGTTATGGCAATTGCAAACAGCACAACCAGTAGGCAAAATAGAATATACATTAAACGATCGGTCTGCAACTACTCAATATAAATCGCCTGTAAAAATTAATAGTACTGGAAACTATGTTGCTTTCTATTCTAATGGTGGACCTATACTGAATACTATTCAACAACCTTTCTATTTTAATAAAGCAACTGGTAAGAAAATAACTATTAAAAGAAAGCCTGATGAAAAGTACCCTGGCCAAGGAGGAGCATTTGGTTTGGTAAATGGTATTTATTCTAATAAAGGATTAAGCTATTCAGATTGGTTAGGTTGGATTGGTGATGATCTGGAAGCCACTATTGATCTTGGAAGAACTGACAAAATAACGTCCGTAAAACTGCATACAATAGAACAGAATGGTAGCTGGATCTATTTACCAACTGCCATGAATGTATATGTTTCTAATGACGGAAAGAACTTTAAACAAGTTGGCGAATCTGCTACGTTTGAAAGCGACGTATTAACTACAGGATTTTTGACTGTATCAGTTCCTGCCACAACCACACGTTATGTGAAAATAGTTGTAAAGAATTATGGAATAATACCTGATGGAAATCCAGGTGCCGGAAACAAAGCTTGGTTGTTTGCAGACGAAATTCAAGTAAACTAATTATTACAGCAAGTATTTGTATAACAGTAGTTTTTACACATGCATTCTAATAAGATTTAAGTAGTAATAGTTAAGTCGACGTTTTTATCTAATTCAGTGACTTAACTATTACTTTTTTATAATCTTCTGTTTTACTGATTACTTAAATTTGATCAGAGCTATTAGCTGCGGTTTTTATAGTCAGATCGAGTAATAGAATTAAAACTCCATTTCTTGCATTGCTAGTTCTAATTGCAAGACTTTTCCATTGTATACTTCTTCTGCTACTATAATATCAGCTTCAGAAAGTTGACCGGTAAGTGAAATGGCTGAAGCATTGATTCTATAACTAGTCATTTCAATTGCTTTCTGGAACTTTACTAGATCTCCTAGTGTGTCGAATTGAATTGTTGTTTTGTTCATGATGACTTTGTAGGATAACTGGTTAACGGGGTTAAAAATTACTTATACTAAATTATAAACGCATTCTCTTACTTAAAAGTTGTTAAAGACATTTTAATAGCGCTATTATTTTATTAACACTAAGAATCAATCTATAACAAATTGATTTTCCGCTTAAACATAAACTTTAGAAAAGTTATTCAGGTTACAGGTAAAACCATTTCATCAGGACTATATATCATCAGGAAGTACGAAAAATAAAATACGAAATCCCAATACGATTATAGTCTCCTAACTGAAACAAGTATAGGTTCATATCAATTAAATAGGACTCTACACTTTTTTAAAATTTGAACAATATAAAGCCCCTGTATTAGAGGGGCTTTGGATTAAATTTACATAGGTAAAGACTAGAAGTACGTTTTAGCGTTTGTCTATAGGTATCAGATAATTCAATAGGAATTGGATATAAACGGGTATTTGTAAATTTATTTACACTATTGGTCCTGACCTATCAATTATTTAAGGCTTTAAGAGGAATTGCTTAATTGGGATTATCGAAGTTGATTGGTGTCAACCTGACGAATATGTTAAACTCATCACTCGTAGCGTAAGGCTTCTATTGGATCTAATCGTGACGCTTTTTGGGCAGGATAATAGCCAAAGAATATTCCTGTAATGGCACAGACCAAAAAAGATAGCCAAACAGAAGATGGGGCAACTAATGTAGGCCATTTGAGCAATATATTGATGAGCCAGGCACTGAGAATACCAAGACTCACCCCAATAATGCCGCCTGTAATGCTAATGAGTATCGCTTCTACTAAAAACTGAAGAAGTATATCTCGGCTTCGTGCGCCAATAGACATACGCAAGCCAATTTCTTTAATTCTTTCCGTTACAGATACATACATGATGTTCATAATGCCAATACCTCCAACAACTAGCGAAATAGCAGCTATAGCTGCCAATAATACAGTAAGTAACTGACTAGTAGAACTGAATGTTTGAATGAGCTCGGCTTGTGTACGTACAGTAAAGTCATCTGCATCCTCTGCTTTTAATCTATGTGTTGAACGAAGAATGGAAGTTATTTCTGCAGTAGCCTGGGAAGTACTTTTCTCATCTAAAGCTGAAGTAAATATGTTTTGAAAATAGAGGGAGCCAGTAATGCGTTCCTGTACAGTAGAATATGGCGTTAAAATAATATCATCCTGATCTTGACCGAAAGCATTCTCTCCTTTTTCCGCCAGAATACCTATAACACGAAATGGGATTTTATTGAAACGTACCACTTGTCCTAATGCTTCTTGCCCGTTTGGAAAAAGATTATCTATTACTGTTTGTCCCAACAAACAAACTTTACTAGCTGTTGTTAAATCTGAATTAGTAAAGGAGGTGCCTTCTTTTAGTGGCCAGTTCCGGATAGCTAAATAGTCATTACCTACGCCTTGAATAGTAGTGGGCCAGTTGTTATTGCCAACAATTGCCTGTCCTCGAGCAGAAGAGGCAGGAGAAACATAGCGTAGATGATGAGCCTGCTTTTTGAGTACGTCTACATCCTGTTGTGTAAGCGTTTGCAAATTGGAGAAATCGAGTCGTGCGCCTGCCGTAATATTGCTATTGGGCCGGATCGTGATCATATTGGAGCCCATTGTGGCTAATTGGTCTTGTATGCTTTTCTTTGATCCCTGGCCAATAGCAATCATAGCAATCACCGCACTGACGCCAATGATAATACCCAGCATAGTAAGGAAGGCCCGGAGTTTATTTCGTTGCAGTGCCTTAATCGCTATCCGTAATAGGTTAATTGCATTCATAGCTAATCAATAATCATCTAGTACTGGTAACGTAGCCAACATGTCCTTGGCTGACCGCACTTGTTGGTTTAATACATCTTTTATCATTCGGCCATCACGTAATGTTATTGTACGTTGACTAAAGGCAGCAATATCTGGTTCATGTGTAACAAAAATGATGGTCCTGCCTTGTCCGTTTAACTCTTGTAACAAAGCCATGATCTCGTAAGATGTTTTTGTATCTAGATTTCCAGTGGCTTCATCTGCCAGTATTATTACAGGTTCATTGACCAGGGCTCTGGCAATGGCAACACGCTGCTGTTGACCGCCGGAAAGTTGGTTTGGCAAATTGTTGAGGCGGGACTCAAGCCTTACAGCTTGTAATGCGTTCATTGCTCTTTCTTTTCTTTCTTTTGCAGAAACAGCCGAATTGTAATACAACGGTAATTGTACATTTTCCAGTGCGCTTGTTCGCGGCAGCAAATTGTAAGCCTGGAAGATGAAACCTATTTTTTTATTTCGCAGCATAGAAAGTTCATTTCGGTTTGACGAACCTACATTGATGCCATCTAGTAAGTAGATGCCTCCAGATGGTTTATCCAGGCATCCTATTATGTTAAGCAATGTGGTTTTACCTGACCCACTACTACCCATGATTGTCATAAATTCACCTTCATCTACGTCAAATGAAACATCCTTCAGTGCTCGCACTGTTTCTGCCCCCATTATAAATTCTCTTTTCAGGTTTTTTATTTCAACGATTGTTTTTTTCATCAGGTTATTAGTTTAAGATTTTCAACAAGGCTTGCATTACAATTTATGGCTGATTCCATAAATACGGTATTATGGATAAACTTACCTTCCGGTACGACCGCCTCTTGTAGGCATAAATGGGCTTCTTTCTTCTTTATTAGCCTTGTTGTTACCCTTATTAAGACGGATACCTGTGACTACAACATCTCCTGTATTTAAGCCATTTATTACTGCTTGCTGTACATCATTGGAAAGCCCTGTTTGAATCTGCTTTTCTAAAAGTGTATCACCTTTTTCTATCCATATATCCGCTGCATTATTCCCTGATTCACTATTCTTACTACTTTTTATATGACTATTATTGAAGGTTGCTTTTTGTTGCGTGGTATGAATGACCAATGGTACAATGCGATATTTTTTTAATTGTGAAGGATCAGGGGTAAACTGAGTTGCTAATAGAGGCACTAGCAGTACATGATCCTGCTCCTGGGTTATAATATTGATGTTGGCTGTCATGCCGGGTTTTAGCTTACGACTAGCATTATTGACCTCAATAATGGTTGTATAGGTAACCACATTGGCTGTTACCGCTGGCTCCAATCGTATCTCTTGCACCATTCCGTAGAAGGTTTCATCCGGATAGGCATCTACTGTAAAACTTGCCTTCTCTCCTTTTTGTACAGAACCTATATCTGCTTCATCGACTGATGCTCTGACCTGCATTTGTGTAAGGTCATTGGCGATACTAAACAAAGTAGGCGTATTGAAGCTTGATGCTACTGTTTGGCCAACACTAATATTCCGCGATAAGACCGTTCCGTCAATAGGCGAATAAATGTGGGTAAAAGAGAGATTTTTTTGTGCTTCTGACAATTGCGCCGCATTACTATTCAGATTATCCCCTGCCGCCTGGTACTGGTAAGTAGCTGTTTCCATATCTGCTTTGCTTATTGCGCCTGCATTGAATAATTCCAGCTGCCTGTAATAGTTAGCTGATTGGTACTCCAGATTGGATTTTGCTTGTTGGTGGTTAGCAGCTATCTGGCGTTCCTGAGATAAAAGCAATACAGGATCCAGATCTGCCAGTAATTGTCCTTTTCTCACTACCGAATTAAAATCTACGTAAATGTTTTTGATTGTACCAGATACTTGTGCACCAACAGCTACCGTATCTACTGGCTGCAATGTGCCTGTAGCTGTTACTGTTTTAGATATACTTCCAAAGGAAGGTTTGGTAGTAAGTAATATGGTGTTATTTTCATTCTTTTTAAAGAGTGTTATCCCTGAAAGCGTTACCACAGCAAGCGACAAAACCATCCAGACAACTAACCTATGTTTTTTCATAACAAATGCTTTAAAGTTCTATAGGATCCCCATTATAAAAATGATAGACTTGTGCGCTGATCAATGCATTATACTTTGCCTGTAAGTATGCCTGCATAGCCTGTATATAGAGATTTTTTTGCAGTAAAAAATCGGTAGCGGTAAAAGAGCCAAGCTTTAATTCTTCAAGTGAAATACGATAGGACTCCTTGTTGGCGGTGAGTTGTTTTTGTGCTGCCGTTAATTGTGCTTGTGCATTAAGGCTGTTGATATATGCTTGTTCTACCTGTTGTGATAAAACTGTTTTTCTATTGCGCAAGTCTACATCGGTCTGCTCTATTGCTATTTGTGATTTAGCAATATTTGTTTTTACAATGCGGTTATTGAATAATGGGAAAGAAAGCATTAACCCAATTCTTTCGTACAGGTTTTTATCAATTTGTTGACCATAATCTTTGAGCATATTGTTGTTATAGCTAGAAGCAATGCTATTGTTCAATGAAAGCACGGGCATACGGCCTGCTTCCGCTTTCTTTAATTGGAAACTTGCTGCTTGCTTTGCCAATTCACTGCTTTTGATCTCTGGCCGATGGTTTAGTGCCGCAGCTTCTACATCGGTCAAAGGTAAAATAGTAGATATGGTATGTAACGTATCTGGAACTACAATTTGAAAATCAGTGGTGGCAGGTAACTGTATTAACAACTTAAGATTAAATGTGGCTTGCCGTTGATTATTGGTAGCAGTCGCCAGGTTGTATTGATCATTGGCTAGTTGTGCCTGCAATTGAACAGCTTCTTTTTTGGCCAGGCTGCCTGCATTATATTTTATTACTGCCTGTTGTGTTTGGGATTGTGCTGTTTTTACCAGGTCGTTGAAATAAGATACATTCTCTTTAGCAAGTAAAATTTGCAAGTAGGATTGTACAATTTGAAGTGTTATATCATTTTCAGTAGTGAGAATATCTTGCTTTGCCGCTTTTACCTGCAAGTCTTTTTGCCGGATATCATTGTTAAGGTAATTGTCATTATATAATGTGAAAGCCGAATTCAGGGAATAAATACTAGCCAAACTGCCATTCGATGTACCTGCTGGATAATTACCTGCATTATTGTTATTGAGTGTTTGAGTGGCAGCCACTATTAGGTTGGGATATTTGGCCGCCTTAGCCAATAACCGATCTTGTTCAGAAGTCTGTTCTGTAAGCCTAAAGCTGGCTATTTGAAGATTGTTTTGTTTGGCGTATGCAATGCATTGCTGTAAATTCCAAGTGTACCCCGTATTATTTGCAGATTGCGCATAGAGATTATCTGTGGCGATCAAATTGGTTAGCCATACTAGCGAATGAATGACAAAACACTTTTTTTGTAGCAAACAGTGTTTCATACCGAAGTTCGTTTATTGGATAAGGGCTATCGTACAATCCTAAAGCTAAGATGTGTTTTTACACCGTTTATTCGCATATGTGCGAAAAGGCAAAATCAATCGCTAGAAAGGAAAAATCAGTTTGCAAGTGTATGGCATTAATTTATGTGAACCGTAATGGTTAAAACTGTACGGTTATCCTTCTGCCGTCATTCATTCCTACTATCATTTATAGAAAAGGGTGTAATGTGCGTTCGTGAATCCTTTTCAGCATTTGTCTTAAGGGCATATTAAACAACTAATAAGGCCAAGTAAGCCCTACATTTCCATAGTAAACAATTTAGGAGGAGAAAATAGTGCTGATCTATTGCTTTAAGGACAAGGCATGAATAAAGTCTATTTCTTTTAAATAGATATTTTGTTGTCGATTCTATTTGCCTTGCCTGACTATTGGATCTGCCTATTTGCCTATTGGCAAACATTTTCGGTATTTTCTGGATGTAGGTTTATATCAGCAATCAAATATCTTAATAATGGAAAAGCCCTTACTTCTAAGACAATATGAATACGAAATTCCTACTTCGCGTGTAATGTTACCTGCTGTAACTAAGGAAGGCAATAATAATGATACAGAAAATCAACCCTTATTAAAGGTTTTTTTTGATTTCAAGAATGGGCATTTAAAAATAGAAGCTGATTGGCAGTATATGGTATTTGCAAGCAAATACAGTGAAGAGGCTTGGATAGGTTACCATGAAAATAGAGTTTCTATTGACGCTTCGATATATCCGGCACTCTCGATTAATTTAAATGATAGCACTTGCGATGGATTGGTATTGCCTTTGGAAGGATATATTGAAGATGGTGCAATACTAAGTTCCTGCTCCGGATTACTGGCTTTGGATAAAATATCTGCAAGCTATGAGCCACACTGGAAGATTACTACTTATCTCTGTGATTTACAGTTTGACAATTGTGAATTAAATGTCCAGTTTCCGGTTTACGTATAATTACTTCAATTCAATATTTCAATTGTGTAATTGAATAATCATCAATAACCATAAAAGAAAAAGGGTTATACATTTTTAGATGTATAACCCTTTATTTTCTTGTGACCGCGTCAGGATTCAAACCTGAAACCTTCTGATCCGTAGTCAGATGCTCTATTCAGTTGAGCTACGCAGCCAGCGTTTGTGGGGTGCAAATATAAGGAGGTAAATGAATACCAACCAAATACTATAGAAAAAAAAGTTACTAATTTTTTGAAAGCCTGTATTTTATAACTTGTTTTCTACCAAGTGCACCCACATTACGAAATATAAAAAGAACTAGTTAGAATAACATTTATTGCCCATTAATAATGCCAACGTACAAAGGCTTCCATGGCGGCATAATGGGTGAGTCCGAGCTGGGCATACAGGTTGGCGGTATTGCTGTTTCGTTCTTCGGCCCGCTGCCAGAACTCCCGGCTATCGCTGCCCTGGAAGGGCACCATATCTTTTTGGGATTGGTGGATGAAAATGCCATAGCGTTTTTTCATCACCTGGTCGGGGCTCATGGGAATAGCCATTTCGATTTCTTCAATATTCCACTCCTGCCACGCACCCTTGTATAACCACAGCCAGCAATCCCCGATCCATTCATCACCGGCTGCCTTGATGCGACGCAGGGCTTCAAAAACAATATCCAAACAAACCTTGTGGGTGCCATGCGGATCGGCCAGGTCGCCGGCGGCAAACACCTGGTGTGGTTGAATCTTTCTTAACAGTTCCATGGTCATCAACACATCCTCCTCGCCCATTGGTTTTTTTTCAATGGTACCGGTTTCGTAGAACGGAAGGTTTTGGAAATGGATATTGGCATCCGCAATACCAACGTAGCGACACGTAGCCGCCGCTTCACAGCGTCTGATCAATCCTTTGATCGCGCGAATTTGTTCGGTATCCATTTGGTTGGATTTCTTCTTGCCCAGGAATTGACGCACATCGTTTAAGATACCTTGCGAGGTTTCATTGTTAATGCCGGCAATGGATTCAAAGCCGACTGCGAAATCCAAAAAGCGCGTTACGAATTCATCGGTCACCGCGATGTTGCCCGATGTCTGATACGCCACGTGCACGTCATGCCCCTGGTCGTGCAGGCGCTGGAAGGTTCCGCCCATGCTGATGATATCATCATCGGGGTGCGGCGAGAAGATCACGACCCGCTTGGGCGAAGGCTGCGAACGCTCGGGATGAGCCGGTATATTGGCATTGGGTTTGCCCCCCGGCCAGCCGGTAATCGAGTCACGTAGCATGTAATACACCTGAAGGTTGATTTCATAAGCATCGCCCTGCTCTACCAGCAGGTCGCCTAAACCATATTCATTGTAGTCATTGTTGGTAAGCGATAACACGGGCTTGTTACGATCAATGGCCATGTTAACCACCGCTTTTTTGATCAGCTTGGGGGTCCACTCCATTTCCCCCGTGAGCCAGGGGGAGCGGAAACGGGTCAGCTCCGCTGCAGCAGCGGTATCAATGATAAAAGCGCAATCGCTGTGTTGTTGCAGTAACGAGGCCGGCACCTGCTCGGTAACATTTCCTTCTACCGACTCCCTGATGACGGGTGCTTTTGCCGGGCCCCAGGCCAAGAGAATGACTTTGCGGGCCTTCATAATGGTGCTGATGCCCATGGTGATGGCCAGGCGGGGCACCTGGGAGATGTTGGCAAATTCATACGCATTGGCCAACCGCGTGGAATTTTCCAGGTTGATCAACCGCGTCCGGGAATAAATACTGGAACCGGGTTCGTTAAAACCAATATGGCCGTTATTACCAATGCCCAGGATCTGCAGGTCAATGCCACCAACCGCCTCGATCTTGCTTTCATAATCGGCGCAGTGTTGTTTTATGGCTTCCTTGGGTAACTCCCCGTTGGGAATATGGATGTTGCCAGGATCGATATCGATGTGGGAGAACAAATGCCGGTGCATATAGCTGTTATAGCTTTGCAGGGCATCGTTTTCAATGGGGTAATATTCATCCAGGTTAAAGGTAATCACATTTTTAAAGCTTAACCCCTCTTCCTGATGCAGCCGCACCAGTTCGGCATACAACGTTTTGGGGGTAGAACCCGTGGCTAAACCTAACACACAAGGCTGACCCACTGCCTGCTTATCGCGTATTAACCTGGCAATCTGTTTTGCGGCTAAAACTGAACCTTTCTTTAAATCGTCAACAATCGTTACTGGAACACGTTCAAAAGCGTCAATTAAATTAATTTCTCGAATTTGGTCTGCCATGTCTTGGTTTTGAAGGGGCTAAAGATAAGAACTCATAAAGAATTTGATGAACTAACGATGAAGACAATTAGTAGAAACCCTTGTAAATAGTGCTTGAAATTTGAAAATATTTTATTTGGGTTGCCATCTATGAATTGATTTATATTGAAACAAAGGCAAAATAGTTACAAGAAAATTGAATATAGAAAAGGTGAAGATGAATTATGAATAAGGGGTAGATTGTTGTGAAAATACCCAACGAATATTTAGCATTTTCGTATTTTTAAGCTCTACATTTTACGATTGTATTTTACTTCTTCTTATTACTCTTTTTATTACTATTTGTAGTTGCTTTTCGGTAAATTATTTAGCTGTGATTCGGCGGTTGGTTGGTTAGATTACGGATGAGGAAGGGCCTTGATACGGAGTTACTATGGCTTCCATACGGAATAACATAGTCTTTTATACGGAGTAACCATGAAGGATCAGAGGAGTAGCCATGAAGGAACGTAGGAGTAGCAGGCAAGGAAGCATGAAGGAACTAAGAGAAGTTAATCAATTTAGGAGTGAAACATACCTGACTATAAATAATCATAGTAAAGGATTAAAATACGGATGAGGTCGAATGCTTAAATCTTAGCAGTTATTTTATCTTAAGAGCAATTATTATTGATGAGTTTACAATAATTGAATACTGATAATCAAACTGTTAAATTATTATAAGATCTGTACCCTACTTTAGAAAGCTTGGTTTTTCTCAAAAAGGTTGTTTTTACAACTTTTTTTGAGAATTAGTTGTGTGAAGACTACACAATGTCTTTATATTTACAGACAGCGATAAACCTATAACCTACCTCTTTGTTGACAGACCAAATCTGAAAAATGAAAATTATAAAGCACCCCATACGAACTATATTATTAATAGATGATGATAAGGATGATTGCGCCCTTTTTAAGGAGGCTCTTCATGAAGTTGATCCTACAATACAGCTTGTCTTTTTAAATACTGCAGAGGCACTTCCGAATACAGTATTAAACGTAAATCCAGATTTGATCTTTTTAGATATCAATATGCCCCGTGTAAATGGTTTTGAGTGTTTAAAAATGCTTTATGAATCGGTAACTAAATTTCGAATGCCGATTGTGATGTATAGTAATTCAAATAATGCTAAAGAGATCAATATAGCTTATGCATTAGGAGCAACTTTATATCTGCAAAAACCAATGGGCTATATAAAGCTAGTAGAAAGTATACGAGGCATCCTTAATTTATCCTGGGATACTCCTGCAGAGGTTAAACAACAATTTTTTCAAGAAGGAAAGTATTCAAGATTTGAATTGACTTAAAAGATATAATTAGTTTAGAATAAATAGAAAAGAGCCCTTTATTTAAGAGGCTCTTTTCTATTAAGAAGATTCTTGACTTGGATCATTTTCTGAAAGAAAGTAAGCTTATTATTTATTGTTCAGCTTGTTAGGCTTTGGCTATGAGCGTAACTTACTAACAGTTTTCATAGGGTACGGATTAAAAACGGGCCAGGGTTTCTACCCAGGCCTTATTTTTTATATCGTTTCTCTAAAATCAATCGAAAAATGATGTTCTATTCGACTGCTTTTAGAGCAGATTAATAGGTGGATTAACCGCTAACCGTCGGCCGGAAAATACACTTTAAAAGTAGCACCTTCTCCAGGCGTACTATCAGCTAAAATATAGCCTTTGTGATTTTCAACAACCTTGCGTGCAATTGAAAGACCTATACCTGTTCCAGTATATTCTGTGTTGCCATGAAGACGAGTAAAAACATTGAAGATTCGATCTGCATCTTTGGGGTCAAAACCAATACCATTATCCTGGATTTTGATTTCGTAAAACAATTGGTGATTGTCTCTTAGAGGAAGGCCTGCATCCTGTGCCAGTAGTTTTTGACAAGAGATCTTTATTTCTGGCCTAACGCCAGGCTTACCATATTTCAGTGCGTTACCAATCAGGTTTTGAAACAGTTGTTGAATTTGACGTTTATGTCCTTTAATAATAGGCAAGGTAGCAACACTAATCTTGGCCTTTTTTTGTTCTACTTCTAATTCAAGATCTTCCAAAACCAGTTTTACTTTATTATTTAAGTTTACCTCTTCTGAAAAGCTAGAAATTCTGCTTACATGTGAATAGGTTAATAAATCATCTATAAGCGTTCCCATTCGACTGGCAGCATGTTTCATACGATCAAAATAGCGCTGTGCGTCAGCATCCAATGTATTATTTAAATGATGTTGTAAACGATCAGCAAAAAAGTGAATCTTTCGTATAGGCTCTTTCATGTCGTGCGAAGCTGCATAAGCAAACTCTTCCAGGTTAGCATTTGATCGTTCCAGTTCTTTGTTCTTATTTTCCAACTCAAACGTCCGTTCCTGTATTCTTTTCTGCAGATTAGCTTCGCTTTCTTTAATCTTTTGCTTAGTTTCAACTAGTTCAGTAACATCTACTGCCATATTGAGAATACCATAGATTTGGCCTTGGGAATTGCGAAGTGCTTTATAACTAAAGTTGAAGTAGTATGTGCGAAGGTTTCCATCAACAACCAATTCTCCTTTATCTTCTTTACCCCAGTATGTATTGCCAGTTGTATAAACGTTATCCAATAACTCATGGAAAGGCTGCCCTTCAAGTTCAGGAAGTGCCTCTCTAACGGTTTTGCCTATGACAGAAGAATCTTTCCCCCAAACTTTAATCATAGCCTCATTTGCATATTGGATCTTCATTTCACGTCCCATATATACGGCAGTAGCCACATCTGCTTCAGCAATCAGGTTACGATATCGTTGTTCGCTTTCTTCCACTCTTTTCCTTGCTAATACCTGCTCGGTAACTTCGTTTGCAATAACCAATACTCCAATAGGTACTTTGCTTCCCTCTTCATAATAAGGTTGATAGACAAAATTGAAATAAACCAGCTCTTCCTTACCGTTACGTATAAAACAGGCATGACTTTCATTTTCATAATGCGGATTGCCAGTAGTTAGCACTTGATCCAGCAATTCTGGGAAAGGACCGCCTAAAATTTCTGGTAATGCTTCTAAAACTGGTTTTCCAATAACCTCCTTCCCTTTTCGCCAGATTTGCAAGATAGAGTCATTGGCCAAAGCAATTTTTAGATCAGGCCCTTTAAGGATACCAACGGCCACTGGGGCCTGCATAAATAAATGATACGTATCCTCAACCGTCTTTAATGTACCTTCTTGTCCTTTACTCTTTTCTGGATTTACTATTTCCTCAGCGGAGAAGATAATGTATTGAACAGTGTCGGTACCTTCTATAAGTGGCCGACACAATACTTTCCAATATTGCTTTTCGGATGAATTGTATGCACTATGACTTTGGACGCTTTGAGCAGAAAAACTTTGTGATTCTTTACTTTGAATAGCCTTTGCAAAAGAATTCTGTAAGCTGCCATTATCGTTAAGATTACTAAATACAGCGTATGAGGTGTGTATATTAAAAAAGTCTTTCCCTATTAATTGCTCTTTAATTAACCCTGATTGATTAATAAAATCATCTGTAACCGCAATAATTGTGTAACTAGAGCCATTGGTTTTTAAAAGGGCGCAGATACCTGGTAATGTCTCAAAAACCGACTTGTAATCTACAAATCCTTCGTTCGGTGTCATGGAGGTTTCGTTGGTTATATAGGGGCACGAAGGTAAGCAAATTCCCCTATGATCAGGGTGAGTTCCCTTAAGACGTTAGTTTTCCCTTTGCAGCATTTTTAGAATTCATTTTATCCAAGTATTTCTGTCGTAGTATATCCTGTACGTGTAAGTGATGAATTTTGCTTTCCAGCCAGGAAATAATGTCGAGGTAGGCAAAAGCTCTTGTGGCTAGTGGGTTATATTCAAGTTCTTTCAGTCGTTGCAATAACTTTTTAAATTCCGGTTGAAGTTCGTTTGGCGTTAACTGAAAGGACCGCTGTAAGAACTTAAAGATTTCTTCTTCAACAAAGCCCAGGTTTTCCATTTTAGCCATAAAACGGTAGACCGATTTAATAAGATATTCCAGCAGGTTGTAGTTCCCTAATTCATAATGAGCAATCAAATGAAGCAACCGAGCATAGCATTGAAGGTCATTGCGAAGGTTTACTTTCCAGTTGATAATCTTATTCAGATACTTAATCGTGTTATCATAATCACCACTGCCAAAATAAAGTGATGCTATTTTATAATAAAACACAAGAATTCGATGGCTATCCAGATATAATGTGTATTCTGCCAGTTTTTCTGTTATGTAAGGAACTAGTACAAGGCCTTCTTTGAAAGAACCCTGCATGAAGTGGCGATTAATCTTGGCAATATATAAGTAAACAAAAACCTGAATGGTGTTGTTCTGATTACGTTTTACCAGCTCGGATTGCGAGAACTCTTCAAAGGTTTTCAGGGTTTTATCAAAGCCTTCAAAATTATTTAAATCAAAATGAGCACTAATTAAATTGTGTAAGCCTTTAATGTAATGCGCCGTTTCAATTTCTATCATAAATGGCTCTTCATGGAAAAGATCGACCCATTTTTGTGTATAGCGGTAATACATTAAAAAGTCGAGCTGAATAAAGGCATACCAACAGAAACTTTGATAGAGATACAGTTTTTGATAGAAGCCATTAATCTTGGTGGGTTCGGCAGGAAGATGTTGGTGAAAGAATCCAGATAATTCTACTACATCCTGCTTATTCCTGGCGTGTCCGTTACTAATATACCATCCATATAATTCAAGTGCCAAGTTGGACAGTTTCGTAATCAAGGTTATATGATCCACCACCCCATTTGACTCTACTCTTAAATCCTTTGCCCTACTGTGTAAGCTATGTGTAATATGAAGGGATTCTATCTTCTTTTCTAAAAATAAGATCTGTACTAGAAAGGAATACTGATTGTTGTTGCGTGCATTTTCTTTTGCCTTGTCCAGGATCTTCAGACTTTGAATATATAAGCCCTTGTTATAAAGAATCCGGGCATAATCTAGCTGTTCATGCAATTGAATGTCAATATTGTCGGTAGTTTCTAAAAGACGTAGACTTGCCAATATCTGCCTATAAAGATGAGCTTTACGGTTAGCAAGCTGTTCCTTTTTTATGGACTCCATTTTAGTAAGAACCACGTTTTCATCATATTCCCGCATTTTATCCAAAACGTCAAATAGCTGTATCACTTTCAGGTCTTCATTTGAAGAATTGCGCTTCATGTACAGCTTAAAATTGCGTTTTTCACCCTTTTGGAGTGAATGGATCAACTGGAACAATGGATCTGAAGACCGGTTAGGCATGGTAAAATATTTATAATAAAACGCAGTATTATAGGGCCTTCCAGCGGATGAGGGCCGGTTTTCCCAATGCAAAATACCTCATATTTTGATTTCCTGAGCTATGACTGTTACGTTAGTTTCGATACTGACGCTTGCCTGCTATAGAAGAATGCCAATGTTTTGCTTCGGTTAATGAAAATGAGGTATGAATGGAAAACTTGGAAAAACACAATTCCATTGTTTTATTTCCAGACTTCAGTTTAACCGACAGACAGTAAATAAACAAACACGTATTTAAGACTCATTCCAATACTATGGCTGAAAACAAAATCTTCATTTTTGACACTACATTACGAGACGGCGAGCAGGTACCTGGCTGTAAACTAAATACCAATGAAAAGGTAGAATTGGCATTGGAGCTGGAATCTCTAGGCGTAGATATAATTGAAGCTGGTTTTCCTATTTCCAGTCCTGGTGACTATGAATCGGTTAACCAGATATCAAAATCCATTAAGGATGCCACTATTTGTGCTTTAAGCCGGGCCGTACAAAAAGATATTGAAGTAGCGGCCGAAGCCTTACGTTATGCCAAGCGACCACGCATTCATACGGGTATTGGCACTTCGGATTTCCATATAAAAAGTAAGTTTAACTCAACTCGGGAAGAAATACTTGAAAGAGCCGTACAATGTGTAAAATGGGCTCGTCGCTTTACCGATGATGTGGAGTTCTATGCTGAAGATGCCGGCAGAACTGAAAATGAATATTTAGCCAAAGTAATTGAAGCCGTAATTGCTGCAGGTGCAACAACAGTAAATATTCCAGATACAACTGGTTATTGCTTACCGCATCAATACGGTGAAAAGATAGCCTACCTGGTAAACAACGTTAAGAATATTGACAATGCCATTATTTCTTGCCATTGTCACAACGACTTAGGGTTAGCGACAGCCAATTCTATTGCCGGTGTAATTAATGGTGCCCGTCAGATTGAGTGTACGATTAATGGGTTAGGTGAACGTGCTGGTAATACCTCTTTGGAAGAAGTGGTGATGGTACTGAAACAACATAAAAACCTTGGATATTTTACTGACGTAAAGAGTCAAAAGCTGAATCCAATCAGCCGGTTAGTATCAGAAACTATGCGTATGCCGGTACAGCCTAATAAAGCAATTGTAGGTGCCAATGCATTCTCCCACTCTTCTGGTATCCACCAGGATGGTTTTTTAAAGGATGCTCAAACCTATGAAATCATTAATCCAGAAGAAGTAGGTGCAGAGCAAAGTAAGATCATACTTACCGCCAGAAGTGGTAGAAGTGCTCTTGCTTATCGCTTTCAGAAAATGGGCTTTCAGTTCACTCGCAATGATGTAGACTCTTTATATGATTCATTCCTAAAAGTAGCAGATGCTAAAAAGGAAGTGAAAGAAGAAGACCTGTTAGAACTAGCCAACCAATATCAAAAAGAAACAGTCAGTGTAGCATAAAGAATTATGGGTAAAACATTATTTGAAAAGATTTGGGAAAAGCATGTGGTGCGCTCCATAGAAGGTGGACCAGAAGTGCTGTATATTGATAAACATTTTATACATGAAGTAACCAGTCCGCAAGCTTTTGCCGGGTTGGAAAAAAGAGGACTTAAAGTATTTCGACCTCACCAGGTGGTAGCTACAGCTGATCATAACGTACCTACTCAAAATCAACATTTGCCCATTGGTGATCAATTATCTCGCCAGCAAGTAAATACGTTGATTGAGAATTGCAAAAAGCACGATATAGAGCTATATGGCCTTGGACATCCATTTCAAGGAATAGTACACGTTATTGGACCAGAGCTTGGCATTACTCAACCTGGTATGACCATTGTGTGTGGTGATAGTCATACTTCTACCCACGGTGCGTTTGGATCAATAGCCTTTGGCATTGGCACCAGTGAGGTAGAAATGGTCTTTGCTACCCAGTGCTTGTTACAGAGCAAGCCTAAGCTAATGCGTATTAACATTGAAGGTGAGCTAGGTAAAGGCGTTGTTTCCAAAGATGTCATCCTTTATATCATATCGCAAATTTCTGCTAGTGGTGCCACTGGCTACTTTGTAGAATTTGCCGGATCTGCTATCCGCGCCCTTAGTATGGAAGCCCGCATGACCATCTGCAACATGAGTATAGAGATGGGGGCGCGCGGTGGCATGATTGCTCCTGATGAAACAACATTTGAGTACTTGCAAGGACGCCAATTTACTCCTACAGGCGAACGATGGGAGTCTAAAAAAGCTCAATGGCAACAATTGTATAGCGATGCTGATGCTGTCTTTAATAAAGAAGTTAATATCAATGCAGCGGATATTGAACCTATGATCACCTATGGTACCAACCCTGGATTAGGGATTGCAATAAATGGTCTCATTCCTGCATTGGAAAGCATCCCGGAAGAGAGCGAACGTAAGAATATAATTAAGGCGCTTGACTATATGGGATTGCAAGCCGGCAAAGCTTTGAAAGGCACTCCTATTCAGAACGTATTTATAGGAAGCTGTACCAATTCTCGTATTGAAGATCTTCGTTTAGTTGCTAGCATAGTTAAAGGCCGCAAGAAGAATGAGCATGTAAAAGTGATGATCGTACCTGGTTCTCAACAAGTAGCTGCTCAAGCTAAAGCAGAAGGTTTAAATAAGATCTTTGAAGAAGCTGGTTTTGAAGTTAGACAAGCTGGCTGCAGTGCCTGCTTAGGCATGAACGAGGATAAAGTGCCAGCCGGTGAGTATTGCATCTCTACCAGCAATCGCAATTTTGAAGGCCGCCAAGGTGCAGGTGCCAGAACTTTATTGGCCAGTCCTTTGACAGCTGCTGCTGCAGCTATTACAGGAGTTGTTACAGATGTACGTGAACTTTTAAGCTAATTGAATGCAAGCAATACACACGATAAATAGCCGTTTTATTCCTTTTGTTTTAGAGAATATAGATACAGACCAAATTATTCCGGCGCGTTTTCTAAAAGCCACCACCCGGGAAGGATTTGGCAAAAACCTATTCAGAGACTGGCGATATATAAATGATGATGAAGGCCAACCTAAAGCTGATTTTATTTTAAACAACCCTAACTATACTGGAGAGATATTGGTTGCCGGAAAAAACTTTGGTTGTGGTTCTTCCAGAGAGCATGCCGCTTGGTCTATAACTGATTATGGGTTTAAGGTTGTTGTTTCCAGCTTCTTTGCTGATATCTTTAAAAACAATGCGCTGAATAATGGCTTGTTGCCAGTAAGAGTTACTGAAAGCTTTTTGCAAAAAATCTTTGAGCAAAATAACGAAAGTACTTTAACGGTAAACTTAGAAAAGCAGACAATTACAATAGATGCTACAGGAGAATACGAGCAGTTTGACATCAATAACTATAAAAAAACCTGTTTACTAAATGGGTATGATGATATTGATTTCCTGTTAAGTATTAAAGAAAACATTGAAGTTTTTGAAAAGGCAGCCTTATAAATTAAAAACATTTAATACAAATTCACTGTGGAAAAGAAGATAGCAGTTATACTAGGCGATGGAATTGGCCCTGAGGTTACTAATCAATCGCTTAAAGTTTTAAATGCAATTGCAGAACGTTTTGAGCATCACTTTGAATATACATATGGATTAATGGGGGCTGATGCTATTGATAAAACAGGTAGCCCATTACCAGATGAAACGCTGGCTATTTGCTTAGAGAGCGATGCTATCCTGTTTGGAGCTATTGGCGATCCTAAGTATGATAATGACCCAACAGCCAAAGTGCGTCCAGAACAGGGTTTATTAAAACTCAGAAAGTCGCTTGGTCTCTTTGCTAATATTCGTCCAGTGGCTACATTTCCATCACTGCATCATCTGTCGCCTTTGAAAAGCGATCGTTTAGAAGATGTAGATTTTGTAGTGTATCGTGAATTAACGGGAGGTATTTATTTTGGTGAAAAGAAAGTAGATGCTGCTTATACGGAAGCCTCTGACCTTTGTTCATATAATAAAAGTGAGATAGAGCGTATTAGTCATCATGCCTTTAAAGCCACGCAACAGCGAAAGAAACACTTGACGTTAGTAGATAAAGCTAATGTTCTTGAAACTTCTCGTTTATGGAGAAAAGTAGTACAAGAAGTGGCGAAGCAGTATCCCGATGTACAGGTAGATTATTTGTTTGTTGATAATGCTGCAATGCAGTTGATTGTAAATCCCAAACAATTTGATGTAATGCTTACTGAAAATATGTTTGGTGACATATTGAGTGATGAAGCCAGTGTAATTACTGGTTCATTAGGAATGTTACCTTCAGCATCAGTTGGTGCTACAACTGCCCTGTTTGAACCTATACATGGCTCTTACCCACAAGCAGCAGGCAAAGATATAGCCAACCCAGTGGGCTCTATTTTATCAACTGCCATGCTATTGGACCATTTGGGATTATTTACAGAAGCATCACTGGTACGTGATGCAGTAGCCTGGACATTAGAGTCAAAGTTTGTAACCAAAGACATTGATCCTATCAATTACTATTTTACATCAACTATAGGTGATCTTGTTAGTGAATATGTAGCTGGTCGCTTACCTAATGATGTAAATCGAATCAATATAGAGCTTAGAAAGTCCACCTTGATTTAGAATTTCCATATCGATTGCTTGCCTAGTATGAATGAATAGTTTAAAAAAATTCATAAGGCAAGAATATGTACTACAACGAAGAGACGATCATTTACTACAATGGCGCGTTTGTAAAAGCCATTGAAGCAAACGGCAATGTGTATGATCAAACACTCCATTATGGATATGGTGTGTTTGAAGGCATACGTGCCTATGATACAGCAAATGGTGTAAGGATATTTAAAGCGCAGGAGCACTTTGACCGTATGCGGTTTTCCTGCGAGGCCATTGGTATTCCCTATCCTTACTCCAATGCTGAATTGATTGATATATCCTATGAGGTACTTCAGCGTAATAATTTGAGTGATGCGTATTTGCGTCCCTTAGTGACATGTCCTCCCAATATGTCCTTAACAAAAGGTCGGGGTGCGCAACTTCTTATTGCTGCCTGGGAATGGGGCGCTTATCTGGGAGAAAAGCTCTTGCGTTTAAAAACCTCTTCTTACCGACGTATTTCTCCTAAGAATTTTATTGTAGAAGCTAAGGTTTCTGGTCATTATGTAAACTCCATTCTTGCTACACAAGAAGCAAAAGATCTGGGTTATGATGAAGCCTTATTGCTAGATATGGAAGGCTTTATAGCTGAAGGCCCGGGTGCTAACATCTTTATAGAAAAAGATCAAACACTATATACACCCCAATTGGGAAGTATACTGCCAGGTATAACACGAGCTACTGTTATTGAAATTAGTAAAGAGCTCGGCATCCCAGTAATTGAAAAACAAATAAGGCTTGAAGAAGTATATAATGCTGATAGTGTGTTTTTATGTGGCACAGCTGCTGAAATCATAGGCGTTGAATCGTTGGATGATCAAACTTTTCAAAAGCCTTGGAGTGAATCTATAGGTGCTGTAATCAAGCATGCCTACAAAAACTTAGTTCTGGAAAAAGATTATAAAAACGTACACGCCCATTAGCATGAGTGAAATGAACAGATACAGTAAAGTACTGACGCAAGATGAAACGCAACCTGCCGCCCAGGCCATGTTATATGGTATTGGCTTGACTGATGATGACTTGAATAAAGCACAAGTTGGCATTGTGAGCATGGGTTATGATGGCAATACTTGTAACATGCATTTAAATGACTTAGCCAAACTGGTAAAGCAAGGTGTATGGGATAATGATTTGGTAGGGCTGATCTTTAATACAATTGGTGTAAGTGATGGTATGAGTAACGGTACTGATGGTATGCGTTATTCATTGGTGAGTCGTGATGTAATTTCGGATTCGATAGAGACAGTTTGTGGTGCTCAATATTATGACGGATTAGTAGCGCTACCGGGATGTGATAAAAATATGCCCGGTTCCATCATCGCTATGGGACGCCTGAATAGACCAGCTATAATGGTGTATGGTGGTACAATAGCGCCGGGACATCATAACGGACAAGATCTGAATATCGTATCTGCCTTTGAAGCATTAGGACAAAAGATAGCGGGCACCATTACAGAAGAAGATTTTAAATGTGTGGTAAAAGCCTCTTGCCCGGGTGCAGGTGCCTGCGGTGGTATGTATACAGCCAATACCATGGCCGCAGCTATCGAAGCCTTGGGTATGAGCCTTCCCTACTCTTCTTCCAATCCGGCTATCAGTGATGAAAAGAAACAGGAATGCCTAGCTGCAGGGAAAGCTATCTATCAGTTGCTTGAAAAAGATATTAAGCCTAAAGATATCATGTCACGCCAGGCATTTGAAAATGCCATTGTAGTGATCATGGCACTGGGCGGTTCTACCAATGCAGTTTTACACCTGATTGCTATGGCCAAAAGTGTAGATGTAGATCTTACACAAGATGACTTTCAAACAATCAGCAATAAAATACCTGTACTGGCAGATTTTAAACCAAGTGGTAAATACCTGATGCAGGACTTGCATCAATATGGAGGTATACCAGCTGTAATGAAGTATTTGTGGAAACAAGGTTTATTACATGGCGACTGTTTAACAGTTACAGGTAAAACGGTTGCTGAAAACTTACAGCAAATACCTGATTTGGATTTTGAAAAACAACAGATTATTCGTCCTATAGAAAATCCTCTAAAACAAACCGGTCACCTGCAAATTCTATATGGTAACCTGGCGGAAGGCGGTAGTGTAGCAAAAATTAGTGGTAAAGAGGGCGAGAGATTTGAAGGGCCAGCACGTGTATTTGATGGTGAGTTTGAATTGATTGCAGGCATTCAATCTGGCAAAGTACAAGCAGGCGATGTGGTAGTGATCCGTTATGTAGGACCGAAAGGCGGCCCCGGTATGCCGGAAATGTTAAAACCTACATCTGCCATTATTGGTGCAGGCTTAGGTAAATCAGTGGCCCTTATAACTGATGGTCGTTTTAGTGGTGGCACGCATGGCTTTGTAGTAGGACATATTACTCCAGAAGCATTTGATGGTGGCACGATAGCTCTTGTAAATGATAATGACCGCATTATCCTGGATGCTACTAAAAATACGATCACATTAGATGTTTCTGCTGATGTACTGGAACAACGCAAGGCGCAATGGAAACAACCTGCACTTAAAGCAAATAAAGGAATACTATATAAGTATGCGAAACAAGTAACAACAGCTGCAGAAGGTTGTGTTACAGACGCACCCTCTGAATAAAACAAACGAAGAGGGTTATCGTAGCAGCAATAAATCAGAATCATCTTCATTAAATCATTAGTATGCAAACCTTTGACACGGTAAAAGCAGGTAGTCTAGAACAGGTCTCACTTAAGACAGAAAGCATTAGTGGCTCAGAGGCCGTATTAGATGCCTTTCTTCATGAAGGTGTAACAACCATTTTTGGATATCCTGGCGGGGCTATCATGCCCATTTATGACGCTTTGTATGACTATCAGGATAAGCTGGAGCATATACTTGTACGACATGAGCAAGGGGCTATACATGCGGCTCAAGGATTTGCACGCACATCAGGAAAAACAGGTGTGGTGTTTGCTACTAGTGGTCCAGGTGCTACCAATTTAGTTACCGGATTAGCAGATGCTATGATTGATAGCACACCCCTAGTATGTATTACCGGACAAGTATTTGCTCATTTATTAGGGACTGATGCCTTCCAGGAAACGGATATCATCAACATTACCACGCCCATTACCAAATGGAATTATCAAATAACAGACGCAACTGAAATTCCTACCGTTTTAGCAAAAGCTTTCTTTATTGCCTGTAGTGGCAGACCAGGTCCTGTATTAATTGATATCTCTAAAAATGCCCAGCTTCAAAAGTTTGATTATAAAGGGTATCAAAAATGCGAGTTCATCCGCAGTTATCGTCCAAAACCATTTGTACGCCAGGAGTATGTAGAACAAGCTGCTGATTTAATTAATAAGGCCAAAAAACCGTTGGTTGTTTTTGGGCAAGGTGTTATACTGGGAAAAGCTGAAAAAGAGTTTCAAGACTTTATTGAAAAGGCTGGGTTACCTGCCGCTTGGACCATTATGGGATTAAGCGCATTGCCTTCTGGTCATCCATTAAATGTAGGCATGTTGGGCATGCACGGCAACTATGCTCCCAATGTTTTAACCAATGAATGCGATGTATTGATAGCCGTGGGAATGCGCTTTGATGATCGTGTTACCGGAAGATTAGATAAGTATGCCAAACAAGCCAAAATCATTCATTTAGATATTGACCCTGCTGAAATAGATAAGAACGTAAAGACAACTGTATCTGTTTGGGGAGATTGTAAAGAAACACTCCCTCTTTTGATCCAGTTGTTAAACCATAATCAACATCCTGAATGGCTACAGACTTTTAAGGCATTAGAGCAAAAAGAAATTGATGCCTGCATTCAAAATGAATTACATCCAACAGGCGAACAAATGACGATGGGTGAAGTGATTGATGTTCTAAATGAATTAACTGAAGGCAAAGCAGTTATAGTAACCGATGTTGGTCAGCATCAAATGGTAGCCTGCCGCTATGCACAATTTAATCAAAGTAAAAGCAACATTACTTCTGGTGGACTGGGTACAATGGGCTTTGCCCTTCCAGCCGCTATAGGTGCCAAGTTTGGAGCACCCAATCAAACAGTCATTGCCATAATGGGTGATGGCGGAGTACAAATGACCATTCAGGAGTTAGGCACTATCATGCAGAGCCAGGTAGATGTAAAACTGCTTATTCTCAATAACCAATTCCTTGGCATGGTGCGTCAATGGCAAGAGTTATTTCACGGCAAGCGTTACTCCTTTGTAGATATTGAAAGTCCCGACTTTGTACAAGTAGCCAAGGGTTATGGAATACCAGGCCAGCGAGTAACAGCAAGGGAAAATTTAAAAGAAGCCCTTAAAGCAATGCTGGAATATAAAGGGGCCTATTTATTAGAAGTAATGGTTGGAAAAGAAAATAATGTTTTTCCAATGGTAGAAGCTGGCACCAGTGTATCTGAAATACGATTGAAATAGACAACTATGCAAAAACAAGAATTCACAATAACAGTCTATACAGAAGACCAGATTGGTTTGTTGAACCGCATTGCTATCATCTTTTCTCGCCGTAAAGTGAGTATTGATAGTATCAACTCCTCCCCTTCTGAAATTAAAGGAATTTACCGCTTCACTATTGTCATACATGAAACAGAAGAGATGGTGATCAAGATATGTCGCCAGATCGAAAAGCAGGTAGATGTTTTAAAGACGTATTACAATACCAGTGATGAGATTGTATGGCAAGAATTAGCCTTATATAAAGTACCAACGGATGAAGTTGCGGAGAAGGTTCAAGTAGAGCGTTTGCTACGTGAAAATGGCGCACGTGCTGTAGTGATCCGTAAAGACTATACTGTATTTGAAACCACAGGCCACCGCGAGGAAACAGACGCCCTAATTAAGGTTTTAGAGCCTTATGGATTGATTGAATTTGTACGTAGTGCCCGTATAGCTATTATCAAAAACAGTAATGGCTTTCATGAAAAGCTTAAAGAGTTTGAACAGCTGGCACCGGGGCCTGAACTAGTAGAGAATGAGTATCTAAATAAACGAAACGAGGTCTTTGATTATTAGTTGACGGCTAATGGATGACAGAGGGCAGTATGTACTAAAACACTGTTAACTGTCATCAAACCTCTGTCAACTTTCTTAAACTATATATTCTATTTAGTAACAAATAAACACACAACAATGGCAAAATTAAATTTTGGTGGTGTTGAAGAGAACGTAGTAACACGCGAAGAGTTTCCACTTGTAAAAGCACAAAAGGTTTTACAAAATGAAGTAGTAGCTATTATTGGCTATGGCGTACAAGGTCCAGGACAGGCCTTAAACCAACGTGATAATGGTATTCATGTGATCGTTGGTCAAAGACGCAACTCAAAATCCTGGGATAAAGCCGTACGCGATGGATTTGTTCCTGGTGAAACGCTTTTTGAAATTGAAGAAGCTTTAGAGCGCGGTACCATCATTTGCTACCTGTTGAGTGATGCAGCCCAGATACAACTATGGCCAACTGTAAAGAAGCATTTAACACCTGGTAAGGCCCTTTACTTCTCTCACGGATTTGGTATCACTTACAATGACCAAACAGGCATAGTACCACCTGCAGAAGTAGATGTTTTCTTGGTGGCTCCTAAAGGCTCAGGAACCTCACTACGCCGTATGTTCTTACAAGGACGTGGATTGAATAGCAGCTATGCTATTTTCCAGGATGCTACTGGCCGTGCTTTTGAGCGTGTAATAGCATTAGGTATTGCAATTGGCAGTGGTTACCTGTTTGAAACCAACTTTAAAAAAGAAGTGTATAGCGACCTTACTGGTGAGCGCGGTACTTTAATGGGCGCTATTCAGGGATTATTTGCTGCCCAGTATGAAGTTTTACGTTCTAAAGGGCATACCCCTTCTGAAGCTTTTAATGAAACAGTAGAAGAGCTCACACAATCATTAATGCCATTGGTAGCAGAGAACGGAATGGATTGGATGTATGCTAATTGTTCTACAACAGCGCAACGTGGTGCACTGGATTGGTGGAAGAAGTTCCGTGATGCTACTCTTCCAGTTTTCAATGACCTTTATGAAAGTGTAGCTACTGGCAAAGAAGCTGCCAAATCCATTGAAAGCAATAGTAAGCCAGACTACCGTGAAAAGCTGGAAGCAGAATTAAAAGAACTGCGCGAAAGTGAACTATGGCAAGCCGGTAAAACAGTTAGAAGCCTACGTCCGGAAAATCAGGATCCTGCTGCTAAATCCGAAAATAAGTTGCACAAATCAACAGCAAAACAGAAGTTCTCTTCAACACTGTATCATGACTAGTGCCAATAGCCATAGTATCCATTTTGATTATAAGACTGCACAAGAGCGATTGAAGCCAGTGGTACAGCGTACGCCACTGGTCTTCAGTCATAGCTTATCTCGCAGATATCAATGCCAGGTATATCTGAAACGTGAAGACCTACAGGTAGTACGTTCCTACAAAATACGTGGCGCTTATAACATGATCAGCAGCTTACCTGCTGAATTATTACAACAGGGTGTTGTGTGTGCCAGTGCTGGTAATCATGCACAAGGTGTTGCCTATAGCTGTAAAAAGCTTGGAGTAAAAGGTGTCATCTTTATGCCGGTAATTACACCACAACAAAAAGTCCAGCAAACCAAGTTCTTTGGTGAGAGCTATGTTGATATCAAACTAACCGGAGACACCTTTGATGATTGCGCAGAAGCAGCTAAACAATTTGCCAGCCTCAATGGCATGACCTTTATCCCACCTTTTGATGCACCTAAAGTAATTGAAGGGCAAGCAACGGTTGGAGTAGAAATACTGGAAGATCTGCCAACACCAGACTACTTATTTGTTCCCATTGGCGGTGGTGGATTATGTGCTGGTGTAGGTTCTTATGTTAAGACCATTTCTCCTAAAACCAAATTGGTTGGTGTAGAGCCCAAAGGCGCACCCTCTATGAAAGCGGCAATAGAAGCCGGTCATCCAATTACATTGACCAATATTGATCGTTTTGTTGATGGTGCAGCTGTAAAGCGTGTTGGCGACCTTACCTTCTCCCTTTGTAAAACATTCTTGGATGAGATGCACGTAGTTGCCGAAGGCAAAGTTTGCTCCACCATTCTAAAACTCTATAATGAAGAAGCACTGGTTGTAGAGCCTGCCGGTGCCTTATCTATAGCAGCGTTGGATGATTATGCAGCCGAAATTAAAGGCAAGAAGGTTGTATGTGTGGTCAGTGGCAGTAACAACGATATTGATCGTATGCAGGAGATCAAAGAACGTTCCCTGCAATATGAAGGCTTAAAGCATTATTTCCTGATCCGTTTTGCACAGCGGCCAGGCGCATTAAAAGAGTTTGTAAACCATGTACTAGGGCCCACTGATGATATCACACGCTTTGAATATGTACAGAAGCATAACAAAGAAACAGGGCCGGCCTTAGTGGGTATAGAGTTGCAATCCAGGGAAGATTATACATTGTTGATTACCAAACTCAAGAAGTTTCAGATCAATTACACTGAGTTGAACAATCATGATAATTTGTTTGGCTACATTGTTTAAAGTGCCAAATCCCTAAAGGCATAAAATATTTTATTTATTTGTGCTTGGATTGTAAAAAAACACTTAAAATTGTTCTACGATTAGAGCGGACGTAAACGCTTGCTTGCTACTTGAACCAATACCAACTCGTATCACTGATCGCTAATATTATTTTTCGATTGCTTGCTATTGTTTTTAAGAACTGAAAGCCATTATAAATTGTTAACAAACGAGCTATAATGGCTTTCATTACATTAAAACAAACTAATTTACTCTAAGCCCTTTGATATTGTTTTCTTTCATGGCTTAACTAATTTATGTCCAATCGGTCTACAGATATATTGTTCCAATTGATACGTTCTCTGGAAAAAGCAGAGAAACGGCATTTTAAACTATACATCAACCGTAACTCCTCTAACGAAAATCTTAAGATTGTTCAGCTTTTTGATGCTTTAGATAAGGCAAAGGAATATGATGAGAAACTGATCTTAAGAAAAGTAACAGATATTCAAAAAGCACAGCTGTCTAATTTAAAAGCACACCTCTATAAACAGATATTGGCCAGCCTGCGTTTATTAAAGAGCGCCGATAGTTTGGATCTGCAGTTAAATGAACAATTTGACTATGCCCATATCCTTTATAAAAAAGGACTTTTTCTGCAGAGTCTTAAAATATTGGAAAAAGTCAAAGCGCTGGCGAACGCTAATCAGAAATATAGCTTTTTACCTCAGATCATTAACCTGGAAAAGCGCATTGAAGCCTTGCATATTACTCGTAGTATGGAAGACAGAGCTGAAAGCTTGTCAATGGAGGCAATTGAGGTTAGTAAGCATATAGATATGGTGGCTCGCTTGTCTAATTTATCGCTGCTGTTGTATAGCTGGTATATCAAAAACGGACATGCAAGAAACGAGCAGGATGAAGATAAGCTGAAGGAGTTTCTCAAGACCCAGCTACCTGATGATGCATGGGAACAAACAGGATTTTATGAACGCATGTACCTCTATCAAAGCTATGCTTGGTACGCTTTTATACGTCGCGACTTTTTAATGTATTACCGGTATTCACAGAAGTGGATCAACCTGTTTCATGAAAATCCATTAATGAAGCGTGTAGAAACGGGACATTACATTAAAGGCCTGCATAATCTGCTAAATGCGCATTTTGATATCAGGAACTATAAGAAGTTCCAGGAAACGCTTTTAGAATTAGAGGCGTTTTCAAAAACAGATCGCGTACAGGAGAATGAGAACTTTCGCATACATTCATTTATATACATATCGCAGGCCAAAATGAACCAGCATTTCATGACAGGGTCTTTTGAACAGAGTATGAGCTTAGTGAAAGAGATAGAAGATCGCTTAAAGGATTATGAGATGTTCATAGACAATCATCGTGTGCTGGTATTGAATTACAAAATCGCTACACTCTATTTTGGAAATAATGATTTTGAGAAAAGTATCGATTATCTCCATAAAATCATTCACCAGTCTACCGATTTGCGCTACGACTTGCAGTGCTATGCTCGACTTCTGCACTTACTAGCACATTTTGAATTAGGTAATCACGATCTGATTGAGCACCTGGCTAAGTCAGTGTACCGGTATATGGCTAAAATGAAGAATACAACCGCATTAGAAAGGGAAATGTTTAAGTTCCTGCGTCAAGCTATGAACTTATCCAGGTATCAATTAAAAGAAGAAATGGTTTCTTTCCTGGAACGTATTAAGGTCTTAGAAAAGAACCGGTTTGAAAATCGCTCTTTTGCCTATCTCGATGTAGTCTCTTGGATTGAAAGCAAGATTCAGAACCGCAAGATGAGTGAGATTGTACAGGAGAAGTATAAGAAGGGATTGCAGAAAAAACAATTAACACCCATCAGTGGATTGTAAAGGCACTACTTAGTGCCTCCTATTGTTTTTAATGTTTGGCAAAATTAGGCGACTCTAAGTCTTGCAATAATGCCAACTTTGTCGTATCAATTTCTTACTCGTTTAATTAAAGGAAAAAAGAAGCACTGTATCTACAGAGCTTCTTTTTTTATTTGGGTGTTTCAATAATTCAGTCGTTGTTTAAGTTCTTAAATAAACACTCTAATCTCTATCTCCTTAACTATTGCTAAATACAACTACTACTTAAAATGCCTCACGTTTGTCGTTTCACGTTTCACGTCAGTGAAAACCCTGTTTATGATTAATGCTTTTACTTGCCATCAATCCATTTTATACAAACAGGATTTGGCACTTCAATACGTTTACCTGTATCGGTCAATAGCCCAGTTTCGGGGTTGATGCTAAAGATCACAACGTTGTTTGTATCCTGGTTAGCTACCAGCAACAACTTACCTGTAGGGTCAAAGTTGAAGTTACGTGGCGCTTTACCCATAGTAGATTGTTCCCCAACTAATGTCAACTTACCATCTTTTTGGTTAATGCTGAAGATAGCAATGGTATTTGTTGGGTTTCTGTTAGACGCATACAGGAATTTTCCGTTGGGAGAAACATGAATATCAGCACTGGTAGCGGCACCCTTAAAATCGGCTGGTAAGAGCGAAATAACCTGTTGCTCTTTCATTGTTCCTTTATCATAAGAAAAAACTGTTACCGTACCAGAAAGCTCTTGTACCAAATAGGCCCAATTACCTGATGGATGAAATTCCAAATGGCGTGGCCCTGATCCATCTGCAACCTTTACATGTTGCTTCTTGGGAGAAAGAGTGCCGGCCTTATGGTTAAATGTATATTCCACCACTTGATCGATTCCAAGGTCTGGAACAAAAAGATACTTGTTGTCAGGTGAAAGAACAGTAGCGTGTACGTGCGGACTAGCCTGGCGCTCTTTATTGGCGCCGTGGCCCTGGTGTTGCATATTGGTTGAAGGGTTTCCTACTCCGCCGTCTGGAGCAATTGGCATTACAGCTAGGTTGCCCGTACTATAATTACCTACAAAAACCCAGTTATTCTTTTTATCAACCGCTATATAACAGGGATGGTCACCCATTGAAGGTAACTGGTTAATTAGGGATAGCTTCTTGGTGGATTTGTTATAGGAATAAGCACTCACCTTGCCACCACCTTTGTCATTTCCATCTTCATTTACAGCATAAACATAGCGTTCATTGGGAGCTACAGCCAGGTAAGAAGGGTTAGATGATTTAACTGAATCTCTTAAAACGGCCTCTCCTGAGCCGCTATTAAAGTCATATTGATAGATCCCATAGCTCCTTCCACTTGTATAGGTACCAATTAAAAGAGTACTCTGCGCCTGTGCCTGACTGGCTAGACTTGCCAGCACATAGCCTGTAGCAATCAAATGCTTAGTCATTATACGAATACGATTGAATAAATGAAATTAAGAAGTGTAAAGTTAAGGTTGCACCATTGAAGCTATACAAATAAAGAAGAAACTAACCAGGAAGTTTGGTTAATCGTTATTTTGCAATTGCCTCAATAGCATGCGCTATCGCTTTTAATAACTCCAGATTGAGTTCTTTATTGCTTTTGATATCGGCCGTTTCAATTATAGCCCTGTAATTCCTTTCCTCATCAGGTTCAAAATAAACAGGTTGTCCGTTAACGTCAACTACAAACTTGTGCGTGTAACCGTGTTGTAAAAGCCGCGAAGAAAAGAAATAGCTTTCACCTTTGAAAGAAACCGGAAGATCGAAAGTCCCATTCATAACTGTTTTGGTAACCATTGTAATAAACTTGGTTAAGGTGTTTTTTACGCTTTAAAAAACTGAACTAAAAAGAACAGTAAAGAATTTGCAGAAACAAAGCCTTAGGTGTAGCTTGGTTTCCAGTTTTCATAGGGTACGGATTAAAACGGGCTGAAGTTTCCACTTCGGCCTTTTTATTTGTACAATGACCTAGAATTAATCAATCAGAAAAGCTTTCACGAGATTTTCAATCTTATTGATGGCCTGTTCCATTAATTGTATATTAATAGCCTCTTCTGTTTCCCAACCACCTGCTATTTTCTTAAGGAAAAAAGGACTAACAGCTGAGTCGTTTGCTAAGCTTCGCATGGGGGTAAAATGAAAGCCGCCCTTCCCTTTATGCACTTCGTACACGGTGGGGTTACCATTGGTAAATAATACGACCCAATCCATGATTTAAAGTTATTATTTATATCCTTAGCATATAAATATATTTATATATGATAATATGTCTTCAACCAGCTTTCCAAAGAAGCTCAGCTATTTTTTCATTGATATATAATGACTTATAGATGCACGTCTATAATTGCCCATTTTTATAATTCAGTACAAGTACTGATGGCAGAGCTAGTCACTCTAACAGGCACAACTATATGTAATATGGCTATATCACCTAAAGATTGATTGAATTGTAAGGCTTAAAAGGTAAGAGAGAAGCGAAAGCAATCTAAATTAAATTACCGGGCATTGTGTTGCTAAAATCTTCATCATAAAAAAAGCCCTGAATAATTCAGGGCTTTTCAATTCGTTTGGTGGGGCGTTAAAGTGGTGCGTACTTTTCTATTTTAGAACCACTTCTCCGTAAAACAGTACCATTAATAATATAATAATGGATACTGCCAATAACAACCGTTGCTGGTTGCGGCGCCTGAAGTAAATCATAAGATACCAGTTTTCAATTAGGATATAAAGACTACTTAATAGTAGCAACCAAATGTAAAGTTTCTCCCACAACCAATTAATCAATAAATCATTAAATCTTAGTGAAATGAACATTATAAGTGGTGAACTGGAATATCAACAGATAGGAAGTATTAAGCTTTATTTTAACGCTAAGGCTGATGGGTCTTTATTTTAATTAGCAATAAAATTCCAGGCTATAACCAAGCTAATATTTAAATAACTATTTAATAATCAATGTCTTTTGAAATTTATTCGTGATTCTTACGCTAATCTTTGGCTATCCTCAACTACTTTCTAACTGCAATTACAATTTAAACACTAAACCGCTTTATTGTAGGCAAAGAGCTATAGAGATTGAATCTGGTTAACAGGGGTATAGTGTCCCTTTTTACTTATCTTTAGTACCTCTTCTCTTTACCAGGTTTTTCCTTGGTTATCTCCTCTTTTCAGGCGGAATTCTGTGTTTCTTTTGACTTTCTTTTACCCTTGTTCGGGAATTTCCGAAGGTGTTCCGAACAACTCTCGAAGAATAGCAAACCAAAGGCTAACCAAGGCTAAAAAAAAGAAATGGGCGTCTGCTGTTTTTAGTACCCTGCCAGGAGTCTGCCTACTATCTATGATAGAGCGTCTTCCTCCCCTGAAAGTGTTTTCGTCCAATGGTCTACCTTACTTAAGCTTGCCGTATATAGTCCCAGAAATAATGTTTGAAGTGGTATTAAGGAAAACTTTCATCAAAAAATACCCGCTTTTACCAGGTAGTTTTTTGAACTATTAGTACTTGGCGTGCTTCACAAAGCCAATCATACTTAAACGGACAGAATGGAGAACAAGGTTATTTTTTCACCTCTACCCCTTAATGTAGTTTCTCCTAAGTCTTTGATTTGAAAGGGAAAAGGACGCTGGAGCTGCTTAATTAATTCATTTGATACCAGGTTGTCAACACCATACTGATTGCATAAGTCTTGTATCCTTGCGGTTGTATTCAATACATCTCCAGTAAAAATGATATCTTTCTTGATCACTCCTATTTCACCTGTAGTTACCTTGCCCATATGAAAGCCGGCTTTAAAGGTTGGCAGTAAGCCATATTGCTTCAAGTACTTATCAGTTTGTAGATGCAAGGCTGCTTTCATTGCCAAAAAGCAATGGATACAATTGTTGTTTTGAAGACCGTTTTTTAATCTCCACGATACTACTATTTCATCACCTACATATTGATATACTTCACCTAAATATTCAATAATCGGCTCCGACAAATCGGCATAATAAGTTTTCAGCATTTCAAAATACCTCACATGTCCCATACTTTCTGCAATGGTGGTGGAAGACTTCATGTCTAAAAACATGAATATGCGCTCCTCTTCTACCGGTTGGAGGTACTTACCGGTAAAGAAATTTCGTAGAACGCCTAAACCTACATTCTCACTTACTTCTGCATAAAACTGCGTTACAATAATGATGGCGCCTATATAAACCAGTATACTTAAAAATGGAATTGAAAGCGAAAATACCCATACTGCATCCCATATTTGTTTACTAAATAGACTGGTACCTCTTGCCAGATAATTAGAAAAAGCAGTAACCAGAATTAGAAACAATGATATAATGATGAGGTAGATTGTGGATTTGAAAAAGATCTTTTTACCAAAGCTTAATCTCCTGAACCATTTATGGATATACAATACTTCCAGTGTTCCCAGAAATAATCCTGTTAACGTAGCTGAGATAGGCGTAAGGTATATGGCACTTCTAAAATTATAGGGATTGCCAGTGGATGGGTAATGGTTAGAATGACCAAGAATACCTCTTTCAAGAAGGGTATAGACAATACTAAAGATTAACCACATCAAACCAAAGGGAATGATTCGATAAATATTCCTCTTGGTTTTTGGTGATATCATTACATACAGACCATCAATTTAAACCGTACAAGCTGTCTCTAAAATTACCCTTAACGCGTTAAAATAGCAACTGCTATGATGTATGGGCTATAAAAATGAAAACATAGTAAGTTGTTAGAGAAAAAGAAGACTTTGGCCTTTCAATAATAGTCCACCTATTCCTCTAACAACTTTAAATAGCTTTACTAAAAATCGGCTTGGATGATGATTCGTTAGTGCTTCTTTGCAGGTACAAATCAAATGCACTACATATATTACGAATAAAGAAATGCCCTTTGTTGGTAATGGTTAGCTCCTTCTCATCATAAAGTATCAACCCGTCTTTTTCCAGTAGTTCAAATTGCTGAAAACTATATTGTTTTAAAAGTAATAAATGATCGGAATGGAATTGTACGTGACCTTTGCAGGCTGCACTAAGGATATACTTTTTAAAAATCAAATCTTCATGCGTTAGGAAATACCCTTTCTTAATAGCTAATTCATTTGCTTCAATGGAAGCATAGTAATCATGCAATGTTTTATGATTTTGTCCATAGGCAATACCAATATCACTAATACTGGATACACCTAGCCCCAATAAAAAGCCTGTGTTTTGCGTGGTATACCCCATAAAGTTGCGATGCAATCTACCCTCCATACTGGCTTGGTATAATTCATCTTGCGGCAAGGCAAAATGGTCCATTCCAATATCTACATAACCCGCTTCCATCAACAACTCCTTTCCTTTTATGTAAAGCTGAATCTTTTCTTCTGCAGATGGCAGATGTGATTCATTGAATAAACGTTGTGCTTTACTGGTCCAGGGTACATGCGCATAACTATAAAAGGCTATACGGTCCGGGCGCAGTGACAACACTTCATTAATTGTGTTTTCTATACTTTTTAGAGTTTGTAGGGGTAAGCCATAGATTAGATCGAAGTTTACTGAAGTATATCCAATCTGTCTGGCTTCTTCAGTGGCCCTTTTTACATTTTCAAATGGCTGAATACGATTAATAATTCGTTGCACCTCCGGATCCATGTCCTGTACGCCATAACTGATTCGTCGGAAACCTAATTGGTATAACACTTTCAGGTGGCCGGCAGTCGTATTATTCGGGTGACCTTCTATACTAAAACTATGTTGAGGATGTACGATACTGTTTTTTAAAATGAATTTAAGTAGCCGTTCAAGATTCTTAGGCGAGAAAAATGTAGGCGTACCACCCCCTAAATGCAGCTCCCTGATTACAGGTGTTTGCCGCATCATTTTGCGATAAAGCTTCCACTCCTTTTCAATTGAATTCAAGTATTCTTCTTCAACACTATGGTTGGTGGTAATCTTTTTATTACAGCCGCAGTAAGTACATAAAGACTCACAAAAAGGTAGGTGAATATATAATGAGATGCCCTTTTGGGGGTTTTCCTTGTGAAATTGCTCATCAAATGCTTTTAACCAAAGCGATTTATCAATTTCTTCATTCCAGTAAGGAACTGTAGGATAGCTTGTATATCGAGGAACAGGCTGATCGTATTTGCGAATTAATAAAGAGCTAATGGTTTCTAGTTTCATATTACAAATCTAGAAAAGCCATTAGCCCTTTCACCTGACCGGTGTTAGCTTTTGACAGGAGTTTACTCAACCCTACTCATGGTTAATATAGGAGGTTTTTTAGTTTATCTAAGTCAACAATAGAGATCTTGCCGCTTTTGATATCGATCAGCTTTTCACTTTTAAAATCACTTAATGTACGAATCAACGACTCTGTAGCAGTACCTATATATTGAGCAATATCATCTCTTGAAAATTCAATAATGCTACCGGTACGCTCTTTATAAAACTTTTCATGAATATTCACCAGTGCTTTTGCTACTCTTTTTCGTAAGGAACTGTAGGCAAGGTTTAATAATCGTTCTTCCTTCTCCTTTACATTCTGGGTAACGATCTTAATAAATTTCGAAGCTATATTGATATCGCTATAGATCATTTGCAAAAACTCATCCTTGGGAATCTGCATTACTTCAGCGTCTTCTAAAACAGTAGTACTTTCTTCATATACTTTATCCTCAAATAAGGCAGTATACCCCATAAAATCGCCTGCGCTGTATAAATCAGTAATATACTCTTTACCGTCCTCATGGATTTTAAAAGCCTTGACTTTTCCGCTTACCAGATAGTATAAAAAGCGAGGGCGTTTGCCTTCCGCATAAACGGTTTGTTTTTTGGAAAAATGCTCTACATCGTATTGTTCAGACAATTGCTTAAGAAGGCCAGCGTCTTTTACATCTTTTACAAACTGTGAAAGTCCCTGAGGAGAAGGGCTATAGTTCTGCTGCAAAACCTCCGTCTTTTTTAAACGAACTTCAATAGCATTTAGCAGTTCAATATCTTCAAATGGCTTGGTCACATAATCATCTGCCCCCATTTCCATTCCCTTTCTAAAATCGCTACGTTCAGTTTTAGCAGTTAAAAAGATAAAAGGAATCTGCTGGGTATCTGGATGCTTTCGTAATAAGTGCAATACACCATAACCATCAAGCTCAGGCATCATAATATCGCAAACGATCAATGCTGGCTTTTCTTTAATGGCTAGATCAACGCCTCTTTTACCATTCTCAGCAGTAAGCGTTTTATACCCAGCCAGATCTAAAATCTCAGCTGTATTTTCTCTTAAATCATTATTATCATCAATTACTAAGATCGTCTTCATGGTAGTTTTTATTTTGTACTGGGAATTCTATGGTAAATGTGGTGCCTTCCTCAAGCTTACTTTTTACAGTTATATTTCCTCCAATTAAATCTAAATAACGTTTTACAATATGCAAACCCAAGCCTGTTCCTTGAATATTTGTCACATTGTGTCCTCTGAAAAATGAACTGAAAAGATGGTGTTGATCTTCATCTGAAATTCCAATACCCTTATCAGATACGGATACAATGGCTTTGCCATTATTGTACCTGCTTTTTACAGTAATACAGCCGTTTATTTCAGAAAACTTGACAGCATTACTAATTAAATTGATAAGGATATTTTTCAATAATCTTTTATCACTAAACACTTCTTGCTCACCCTCATGGTTATACTGAATTTGTTGCCCCTCCTTTACTAACCCACGCATATCTTCTATAGTATCCAGTATTGTTTCGGGTAGATCAAAACTTGAAAAACTAGCACCCACTTTTCCTTCATCTAGTTTGCCTAAAGATAAAAAGTCTTCCAACAGGTCATTAAGGTGTTTAACTGAATCCTTTATCCGATTAATGTGCTTATTTCTGTTTTCCTGTTGTTCAGTGGTTGTATATTTTGATATCAAAGAAGCCGAAGACAGTACAGCACTTAAAGGTGTACGAAACTCATGGGATGCCATAGAAACAAAGCGGCTTTTGATTTCATTTAATTGACGCTCTTTATCCAACGCTTCACTTAGCTCCTGTTGTGATTGTTCCAGGCGCTGCAATGCTTCCTTTAAAATAAGCGTACGTTCTTCCACCTTCCCTTCCAGTTCTGTATTTAGCTTTCTAATATCACCTGAAACCCTTTCCAGCTGTTGCTGCTGTTGAAGAAAACTTCTTTCAATTTCCTTTCTGTGGGTGATATCAATAATAAAAGCAATTACATACTGGTTGTTGTTTTGCTTATAAGAACTCAAGCTTACTTCTACAGGAAAGTTATCACCTCCTTTGCGCTCACCAAAAAGATCCCTCCCCGACCCCATAACCCTGTCATGAGGATCGCCATAAAATTCTTCCCGCAGTTTTACGTGTGCTGCTCTATGTTTTCGAGGTAGAAGAACTTCCACCTTTTTACCCAACAACTCTTCTGGATTATAATGAAACATCCGGCAAGCAGCTGGATTCACAAGAATTATCTCAGCTTTATTATTGGCAACAATAATTCCCTCTGTGGCATTTTCAAATAAAGACGTCATGTGTGACTTATCAAACTGCATTTTCCGAATCAGGGATTTGATATACAGTACGATCAGCGTAGAGAATATAACAAGGGTTAGGATAAATAAAGATGGGGTCCAGATATTGTCTGATTTATTTGAACTCCAGGAATGCCAAGCCAAAAAACCAATAACTACCAGGCTACTTACTATGCCAGCAATGACTGTAGAGCTACGTGTTTCAACAAATACAGACAGAAAAATAACGATCAGCAATCCACTCAAGGTGATGGTTTCACCTTGCATGAAGTAAGAAAGCATAATCGTTGTAATAAAAACGATAGCCGCATAGATACTAGCTTGCCGGCTTGAAAGTTGGGGCATGTTCAGATTCTCGCTTTTTACAAACTTAACGAACACGTCTTATAATTCAAGTAGTTCTTTTTCTAATTGTAAACCTTTGGGAAAGAGAACGTTATTCTCTAAATGCATATGCTGCACCAAATCATTATCAAACTCTTTTAACTGGTTGTAAATAACTTGGTGACGGGTGCAGGCTTCCTCCGCAAATTGATAAGAATCTGTTTCCTTTCGTAATTGTTGCAATAGCGCTTCTATACGAAGGTGATCGGTAACAGTAATATCATTCAACGATTTCTTTAGGAGCCGAACAAAGAGAGGGCCATAAACTTCTTTGTTTTTAAGGGTACTGCTTACTTGTTTCAGGTAAGGAAACACCACCTGCTCTTCTTTTTTTATGTGTTCTTGTAATACAGTAGCCAAATCTTCAAAGGCCTCCTGCACTATTTCCATATGAGGATATTTCTTTTTATGTCCTGGAACAAAGGCTATCAGCGCTTCTTGTAACTGTGGAATTGCTTCATTTAAATAGCTGTGATGGACGTTTAAGATATAATCGATAAGGAAGTCAATAGGCCACTGATTATAGTTTACAGAATTTGGAATCCGTACTTCACGTGTTACTTGCTGTATATCCTGTTCAATTAGGCGTTGATCCAATCCTTTATGAAAGCAGGTTTCTGCAAGTGACAAATTGCCGCCACAACAAAAGTTTATACCCCATTTTTTAAATACTTCAGCCGTTCTATAGTCATTACGTACGATCTCAGATATCGTATTCACCTTATACATATTGTAAATATAGCGGCGGGCCAGAACCAACTTATTGACTTCACTACATAGCAAACCTGATAAAAGTCATGTTTTCAACTCCGCCACATCATCCATCACACATTACTGTGACAATACTTTTGATCTGAATTAAAACACGCAATATGGAAGTACGCGAAGCGCCACAACCCGCCATCACAAATGAAGATCTTGAAAAGCAATTTGACCAGAATTTCAAGCCCAAAGGTGCTATTGCCTTTTTCCTCCTACTCATACTTTTAGGTTCTATCATCTGGTTTGGTATTTATTTCTTAATGCTTGAACGTATCTAAATCAATTATTATGTCAGTAATCGATAAATCAGAAAAAAAAGTATTGATGATAACAGGCGCCACCTTAGCCTTATTCATCTTTTCTATACTATACGCCAGAGGAAAGTATAATGATGCACCTGAGTGCTTGCCTTTTGATAAAACTTACGAAACGCCCAAGGTTAACAAACTAGACGATAAAACCTACCAAGTATATGCTGTTGCCCAAATGTGGCAGTTTCAACCTTCACAAATCTATATCCCAGTTGGTGCAGAAGTAGACTTTTTCCTGACATCAAAAGATGTGGTACATGGATTTAATATAGCCGAAAAGAATGTAAACATGATGGCTGTATATGGCAACATTAATAAAACAACTGTCAAGTTTGACAAGCCTGGAGTATATAAAATTACCTGCCACGAATATTGTGGTGTTGGACACCAAAACATGCAAGCCGAAGTTATTGTAAACGATCCGGCAGCCACCAAATAACACTGAAACGAAAAACTTTTGAACAATGCAAATCTCTAAATCATTAAAGCGACTTATCTACTGGGAACTAGGTATCCCCGTAACGCTTTTGTCTATAGGAATATATCATGGTTTAATGCAAACCATTTACCGGTCTGGTGTGATCCATGAATCCAATTTCGCCAAATTAGATTACTACCAGGGTCTAACATTACATGGTGTTATAAATGCAGTAGTACTAACTACCTTCTTTGCTGTTGCATTTGGACATGCTACCATGGCTTTTTATACAAAAAAAGAACCTAATAAGAAAGCTGCCTGGATCAGCTTCTGGTTAATGACTATTGGTACTGTAATGGCTGCCTGGGCTATGTTAGCAGGTAAAGCCTCTGTACTTTACACTTTCTATCCACCATTAAAGGGGCACCCTCTATTTTACTTAGGTGCAGCCTTATTGATTGTAGGTTCCTGGATACCTCTGTTTGACTGGGCACGCATGTATGTGCAATGGAAACGTGAGAATAAAGAAACGAAAACGCCATTAGCAGTTCTGGGAACACTAATAAACTTTATTATTTGGTTTGTATGTACACTGGCTGTGGCTTATGAAGTATTGGTTTTGTTACTACCATGGGCCTTAGGTTGGAAACCTGATGTGAATGTTGTTTTAGCGCGTACTTTATTCTGGTTCTTTGGACATGCACTGGTTTACTTCTGGCTGTTACCTGCCTATATAATGTTTTACACAATACTTCCTAAGTTGGCTGGAGGTAAATTGTTCTCAGATTTAGCTGGCCGCGTAGCCTTATTCCTGTTCTTGTTATTTTCTGTACCTGTAGGTGTACACCACCAGTTTTCAGATCCTTCTATAACTAAAGGCATCAAAGCATTTCAAGGATTTTTGACATATGGTGTAGCTATTCCAAGTTTTGTAACCGCATTTACGATAGCTGCTACTTTAGAATATGCAGGTCGTAAAAGAGGAGCAAAAGGATTGTTAGGTTTCTTTGGCAAACTTCCCTACCTGGATCCTAACCGATATCTCTTTGCCTATTTGATCTCTGGTTTATTCCTGTTCATTTTTGGAGGTTTAACGGGGCTTGTAAACGCTTCTTATCAATTAAACAATGTGGTTCACAATACAGCCTGGATGCCTGGTCACTTCCATATGACGGTTGCTGGTCCTGTATTCCTGGCAATAATTGGTATGAGTATTTATCTATACTCTAAAACAGCAGGAAAACGCATCTTTTTACCTAAGGTGAATGTGATCATACCTTATTTGTGGGTAATTGGAATCCTGATTTTTTCCTTTGGCCTGTCTTGGGGTGGTTTGCTTGGGGAACCAAGAAGAACTAACCTTGGCCTGACCTATTTAAACCCTAAGCACGAGTTATTTACTCCAGAATGGGTACCTACTACTATGCTGGCCTTGTTTGGTGGTATCATTATGACCGTTGCTGCAGTATTGTTCTTTGTTGTATTCTTTGGAACCATTTTCAGCAAGCGCAAAGAAGAACCTGTATTAGAGTTACCAGTAAGTGAAGCCTTACATGATGAAAAAAGAATTCCTTTATTAGACACCTTTAAACCTTGGTTGGTAACTATGGCGGTAATCTTGGTGATTGCTTATACACCAGCACTAATTGACGCTACTACAAACCCTGGTAAAGGAGCTCCACGCTTCCTACCAGAAAGCCCTACGCCAGTTGAAAATGCAGCACCGGCTGCCAAAGTAAGCACAGAAAATAAAACCATCACATTAGCTGATAAATAATGCGTAGTAAGTATAACATGTGGGTGTTTGTTGCTGTCGTGTTGCTGGTCCCTTTTAGCGTATTTGGAATTGTTAGGTGGTACGAGAATACCTATCAACAGCTACCGGTACTTGGACCCACAGGTCACGTGGTTTCTGATTTTAACCTTGAGAACCAACATGGCAGCAACACCACACTTGATCAATGGAATGGAAAGATAGTAGTGGCGAACTACTTCTTTACCCACTGCCCAAGTATTTGCCCTAAAATGATATATAATCTAAAGCGTGTTCAGGCTTATGCAGATATAAAAAATCTTCAGATCAATTCCTTATCAGTGGATCCTGAAAGAGACAGTGTTTCCCAATTAAAATCCTATGCAGCGAAGTTTGACATTAAAGGCAATTGGAACTTGCTCACAGGAAACAAAAAAAAGCTCTATGCTTTAGCTAGAAAAAGCTTTCTGGTTGTTGCTACAGATGGTGATGGCGGACCGAATGATTTTATTCACAGCGATAAGCTGGTTTTAATTGACACGCAAAAAAGGATACGCGGTTTTTATGATGGTACAGACGAAGCTTCTGTAAATCAACTGATCAAGGATATTAAAAGATTGGCCAAAGAGCGCATTTAAATTGACAAAAATCACAAATGCAACTGCTTTAAATAAGCTCTTTTCAGCTGCTTTCTTTCGAAAATTGTAACTAGAAAATTCAACAAAATGAAAATAAAATTTATCTTCTTCAACTTACTTTTATTGGTAGCTTTTTCTGCTATTGCCGCCCCTCCTGTTGAAGAAGGCAAAACCATATTCTCTGCCCGTTGTGCTGCTTGTCACAACGTAAACAAAATACTAACTGGACCAGCACTTGCTGGTGTAAATGAACGTCACTCTATTGATTGGATCATTTCCTTTGTAAAATCCTCTCAAACCATGGTAAAAAGTGGCGACAAAGAAGCCATAGCCTTATTTGAAAAGTTCAACAAGATCCAAATGCCGGATCATCAGGATCTGACACCTGATAATATTAAAAATGTAGTAGAGTACATTAAATCAGAGGCTAAAACTGGTGAGGAAAAGGCTCCCTTTGCTAAGCCTTCGAAGCTTCGTCCTAATTATACACCTCTGTCTTTAACAAAAGATGCCAGCCTCTTTATTGGGTACCTGGGTGTTGTAGCTTTATTAATCATGGTACTGCTCTTTGCTGTTCAATTGAAGCAATATGAGCGCAATTCTTGATAGTGGTTTCCATTGGTTTCGTTTCAACATTAAAGCTCCAGGAATGGGGCTTTGGTGTTTTATAGAGATTGGCTAGCTACCACATATTTTCGCTATAAGGTGCTCCGAGCAGATAGACACGAATTTTGTTTTTAATCCCTTTCAATTGTACCTCCTGATGATTAGCGTTTAATTTTTCCAAAAGCAATTGGTAGGTATCAGATGAAACAATAATACTATTATTTAATTGCTTGGTGCTATCTTGAATTCTGGATGCAATATTTACAGGTAGCCCCATAACTGTCAGGTTGTTATTTACACCTATTCCCACATTACCAATAATCACCCGGCCCACATGTATCCCAATACCTACTTCAAAAGAATGTAGGAAATGCCTAACCAGGTATTGCTCATTGAAGAACTTTAATTCTTTCTGAATAGTGAACGCAGCTTCACAGGCTTCATTAGCCGCTTTCTGAACGTTTGTCTGAAAGCCAAATACAGCATAAAATCCATCGCCTGCTGTTTCAATGATTTGACCATTATGTTTTTCGATGCAATTGCGAAATAATGAAAACAGGCGACGCATCACATGGATCACATCAAAAGCCAGGTAGTTGACCATAAAGTGAGTAAAGTTTCGGATATCCAAAAAGAAAAGAGCCATTTCTCTTTCCTCACCTATATTCACCAGATCATCTTTTGGATCTTTTGATATATAAAAGCCGATATCTGACTCATCTCTGATGATACGGTGCAACTTTACTTGTGGCCCGGTCACAGAAGTTTGGCAAGCCAAGCGAACATCATGAGGAAAGGGTAGTTTTCTACGTAAGGCGGCCTCTTTTGAATTGATAGGTGAAAGTTGCTCTGCCCCGTCAATTATCAATATTCGGCAGGTAGAACATTTTGCTTTACCGCCACAGGCATGATAATGCGGAATACCGGCAAATAAGGACGCTTCCAATATGGTTTGTCCTTCTTCTATTTTGACAGAACGGTCACCTATAAACTCTATCCAAAATGACTTTTTAATGGCTCTGGGTTTCCGATAAGTTACGTATAGTTTTTAAAACTAGGAATAGAAAGCTCTTACCTAGAAAATAAAAAATCCCTGACAGGGCAGGGATTTCACATTAGTATTTAAATAATAACTATTGCTCACTAACTGGCCTCATTCTTGGCACCAGGAAGTGCATTATCAGCCATGCCATTAGGTACGCACCGCCACAAATGAAGAACATAATAAAATAGCCCGTTTGAATCTTGCCTATGCTTTCATAGTACACGAACATTTGCTTTTGTACAGCCCAGGAAAGGAAAATCCCTCCAAGTCCTCCAAACAATCCTCCAATACCTGTTACTGATGCGGTACTTTTCTTGGGGAACATATCGGATACGGTGGTAAAGATATTGGCGCTCCAGGCCTGGTGAGCTGCAGCCGCCAAACCAATAATTAAAACAGCCAACCACATGTTTAAAGAACCCAGGTATTGTGCAAATACGATAGGCACTACACATAAAGCATAGATCAGCATGCTAGTTTTACGGGCTTTAAATATTGGCCATCCGCTATTCACCAATCGGAAAGGTAACCACCCCCCTCCAATACTACCAATGCTTGAAATGATATAAACAATGGCAGTTGGCCACATTAATTCACGGCTCGTTAAAGTATATTCCTTTCTTAAAAAATCAGGCAACCAAAATAGGTAGAACCACCAAATAGGATCTGTAAGAAACTTACCAATGGCAAATGCCCAGGTTTGACGGAAGGTCAATAATTTAAACCAGGATAGTTTGGGGCCATTAACAGTTTCTGTAGCAGGTTGTTCATCCCTATCACTTTCAATGTAAAGTAGCTCTTGTTCTGATAAGCGCTTTTGTTTCCGGGGCACTTCATAATAAACAAACCACAGCGCCAGCCAGATAAAACCGAATAAGCCGGTTATAATAAAGGCCCACTGCCAACCTAAATTATCGGCAATAATGGGTACGCTAAGCGGCGCTAAAATGGCACCTATATTAGAGCCGGAATTAAAGATACCTGTAGCTAAGGCACGTTCCTTTTTAGGAAACCATTCTGCCGTGGCTTTAATAGCTGCGGGGAAATTACCAGCCTCAGTAACACCTAAGAATATTCGTGCTAGCTGGAAGCCAAAGGTGCCCGTAGCAAAGGCATGTGCCACTGCAGCTACACTCCACAAGCAGGTAGCTATTGCATAACCTATTTTTGTTCCTAGTTTATCAATAATTCTGCCTGCAAACAGCATCCCAATTGCGTACGAGAACTTGAAGGCAATCTCTATATCTGTGTAATTAGCCGCTTCTTCAACAGGACTCCAATGAAAAGCAGAAGCTAAATAAGGCTTCAACAGACTAATAACAGCCCTATCGAGGTAATTGACCGTTGTTGCAAAGAATACCAGTCCGCAAATGGTCCAACGATACTTTGTCATTTTTTGGTTGGCTTGGTTAAAGCTCAACTTCTTTTCAGATTGCAGACTTGTTTCTTGTACCAGCATAATCGTTTTTTATATAGTAAGCAAAATCGTGAATGGTAAGTGGTGAATAGTGAGTTTTGATATCCTACTTACTATTCATCTCAAAATAATCTTTAATTCAATTGATCTTATTTAGCTGCTTCCTGCGCTAATGCTAACGCTTTAATACTAGCATTGGCAATACTGGTTTCATCGCGTTGTTCCATCATATCTTTTGTAATGAGTTTGCTACCCATGCCTACAGCAACAACACCTGCGTTGAACCAACTTTTTAAATTACTTTCTTCCACTTCTACCCCACCGGTTGGCATAAATTTCAAACCGGGAAACAAATCCTTAACGGCACTGATGTAAGATGGGCCTAACAAATTACCGGGAAAGATTTTTACCAATTCAGCTCCAGCGTTTTCAGCCATAGCAATTTCAGTTGGTGTCATGCAACCCGGAATCCATAATAGGCCTGCATCCTGTGTCACTTGCGCTACTTCAGTATTTGTGGATGGACACACAATAAAATCAGCACCAGCATCTATATACTGTTTTGCCTGATTCTTATTTTTAATAGTTCCTATTCCAAGCAACATATCAGGCATGTCAACATCTACGGCTTTACGTAGTTCTGAAAAGTTTGATAACGCATTCGCACCCCTATTAGTATATTCCACTAATCGAACACCACCTTTATAAAGTGCTCTTAAAACTGCCAGGCTAGTGCTTGCACTCTCATGATAGTATAATGGCAATAGCTTCTGGTTGAGTAAAGCTTGTAAGACTTGTTCCTTCTTATGCATAGTTTAAATAGCCTTTCTTAATTTCCTCTACTGTTGTTGTTGTTGCATCGCCTTTTACAAATAGTTTATTGAAAGCAGCCGCTGCAGCAAAGTCAATGATCTCCTGTGGTGCCAATGCATTATAGTTACCATAGATCAAACCAGCCATAAAACAATCACCACTACCTACTTTATCAACTACTGTTTTCGTTTGTTGCTCCCTGGAAATATACAAATGGTTATGTTTAAAAAGTGTAGCATAATAACGCAGGCCTTCTTCCTGGTCAAAACGAAAGGTGTAAGCCACTTGTTTAACCTTGGAAAAGCGCTTACTTATAGCTATTGAACTTTCTTCAGCCAGCTCTAAATACTGTTCTTTGTTATCTGCAAATGAAGAAGGCAATGAAATACCTAACATTTTCTCCGCAGCCCAGATGTTGCCCATTACCAGGTCACAGTATTGCACCAATTCTGGCATTACTTCAGATGGTAGTTTACCATACTGCCAAAGCTTAGCGCGGTAATTCAGGTCTACTGATATAAATAACCCTTTTCTTACGGCTGCCTGAAGTCCTTCTTTACATACAGCTGCTACATTTTCATTTAATGCTGGTGAAATAGCGCTAAAGTGAAACCAAGACTTACCTTTTAAAACTTCATCCCAGTCTGTTTGACCTGGCTGCAATTCATAAAACGACGAGTACGCCCGATCATAGATCACACCTGCATTTTTCAGGTCAGCACCTTGCGGGAGATAATAAGTGCCTATGCGATTGCCTGCATATAAAATCGCTGAAGTATCTACACCTTGGTCTTGTACGTATTGTGTAATTTCTTTTGATAAATAGTTATCTGGCAGTGCTGTTCCATAGCTTACAGGTACTTTCCAGCGAGAAAGTGCTTGAGCTACATTTAACTCTGCTCCTCCAATAAATACAGGCATAGACGAATGATGAATCCATTCGCCATGCAATACTGGAGACAATCGTAATAGTAACTCACCAAAACAAAAGACCGTATTCATTAGAAAATGTATTTCGTGCTTAAAAAGTTGGAATGATGTCCGTGAACAATATCATTCAATAAACGCTTGTTGGTTTCATTGTTCTTTGTTGCAACTAAAGAACGGATAGAGAACGAACGAAGGGCATCAACAACCGACAACGTACCTTCTGCACTGTCTTTGCGACCCGTAAATGGAAATACATCTGGGCCTCTCTGGCATTGACAATTGATATTGACACGGCTAACCTGGTTTACTAAAGGATCAATAGTAGCAGCCACTTCTTCAGTATCATTGCTAAATATACTGACTTGCTGGCCATGTGTAGAATCAATAATATAGTCAATTGGTTCCTCCAGGCTTTCATAAGCCACTACCGGAATAACAGGGCCAAACTGTTCTTCTCTGTACACCTTCATTTGACTCGTTACCGGGTATAAGATAGCCGGATAAACAAAAGATGCTACTGCTTCACCCCCATTTTCGTTGATCACTTTTGCCCCTAGTGCCTGCGCATCTGCAATCAACTCTTTCAAATAGTCAGGCTTATGTGGTTCAGGCAATGGCGTTAGTGATACACCCTTTTCCCATGGCATACCGAATTTCAATTTGGCTACTTCTTCTTTCAATTGTTGCAAAAAAGGTTCGGCTATGCTTTTATGAACAAAAATGATCTTTAATGCTGTACAACGCTGCCCATTGAAAGATAGGGATCCTAGTACGGTTTCCTGCACGGCCAGTTTCAAATCGGCATTTGCCGTAATAATTGCTGCATTTTTAGCATCCAATCCTAAAATAGCACGTAAACGATTCACTTTGGGATGCAGTTTCTTTAACTCGTTGGCTACTTTACTGGAGCCAATTAATGTCAATACATTCACCTTTCCAGACTGCATTAAGGAAGGTACTATGGCATGTCCACGACCATAGATGGTATTTACTACACCTTTGGGGAAGGCTTGCTGAAAGGCTTTTAATAAGGGATAATGTAATAAGGTACCATGCTTTGGTGGCTTAAATAACAATGTATTACCCATTATAATGGCTGGAATCAGCGTGGTAAACGTTTCATTTAATGGATAATTAAATGGCCCCATACACAAAACCACACCAAGCGGAGAACGGCGTATTTGTGCAATGATGCCTTGTTCATTTTCAAAGCTGGATGATTTACGATCCAGGTCTTTTAATGCATCAATAGTCGCGTATATGTATTCAACAGTACGATCAAACTCTTTTACGGAATCTGCATAAGACTTACCAATTTCCCACATGATCAGTTTTACAACAATATCCTTTTGTTGCAACATGCTATGTGTGAAGTTCTCTACGCATTTTATACGGTTAGCAACCGACATGGTTGGCCATTCGCCACGGCCATTATCATATGCATCAACAGCAGCCTGCAAGGCTACCATGGCCTCTTTTTCTGAGCAAACAGGATAGGTACCTATGAGCTTTCTCTCTAACCCATTTTCTGTTTTTATACAAATAGGCGAATAAACGGCATGAACATCACCGTTCCACGAATGCATTTCTCCATTGGACAAGTACTCTCGTTGATGGATTTCAGAAGGCAGTTTGTATTCTGCAGGTATCTGTTCTTCGCTTACGAATATATTTTCTAACTGACTTTTAAAGCTCATAAGGTTTCTTTAGGATTTTTATTGTACAGATGCAATTACACGAGGCTGGTTGACTTCTTTCCAATTGAAGTAGTTGCTGGCATTGTTATAACAAATGTCCTGTACCACTTTACCAATCCATTCTATATCATTGGGTAATTCACCTGCTTCCACTTCATTGCCAAAAAGGTTACACAAGATGCGGCGGAAATACTCATGACGCGGAAATGATAGGAAACTACGGCTGTCGGTGAGCATGCCCACAAAGCGGCTTAACAATCCCATATTGGACAGTGCATTGAGCTGCTTGATCATTCCATCTTTTTGGTCAAGGAACCACCAGCCGGAGCCATATTGGATCTTACCCTGTACAGAACCATCATTAAAGTTGCCAATCATGGTAGCCATCAGTTCATTGTCGGCCGGGTTCAGGTTATACAGAATCGTTTTAGCCAGTTGATTATTTGTATCCAAACGGTCTAAAAACTTAGCAATGGTTTTTCCTTGTGAGAAATCACCAATACTGTCCCAGCCTGTATCAGGACCTAATTGCTGCATCATGCGGGAGTTGTTGTTGCGCAGGGCTCCTAAATGGTATTGCTGCACCCAGCCTTTTTCCCAATCCCATACAGCAAAGATTTCCAGCATAGCTGATTTGAACTTCAGATTTTCAGATGGTTCCAACTCTTTACCAGAACGGACTTTGTTGAAGATGCATATGATCTCTCCTTCCGTATAATCTTCAGCATAGATCTGCTCTAAACCATGATCCGATACAGAGCATCCCATGGTGGCAAAGAAGTCGTGTCTGTTCTTTAAGGCGTCCAAATAATCAACAAACGATACAATTGTGGTATCGCTGGCCGCTTCTAACTTTGAAAGATAGCTATTGAAGGCTGCTGCATTATCTACATTCATTGCCTTATCGGGACGAAACGCAGGCAGGATCTTAACTTCAAATCCTTCATCTTTCACCTTTTGATGATGCTCTAGATTGTCAATAGGATCATCGGTCGTACACACCACCTTTACATTCATTTTACGTAAAAGATTACGCACAGAATAGTCTGGTGTTTGCAGCTTTACGGTAGCTTCCTCATAAACTTTAGCCGCTGTGTCAGCATTTAGGATGTCATGTATCCCAAAATAGCGTTGCAGTTCTAAATGCGTCCAGTGATATAATGGATTGCGCAAGGTATAAGGAACGGTAGCTGCCCATTTTTGAAACTTGTCAAAATCAGGTTGGTTTCCAGTGCAGAAGCTTTCATCCACCCCGTTTGTACGCATGGCTCTCCATTTATAATGATCGCCATATAGCCATACCTGCGATAAATTTTGAAAATTGATATCATTAGCTATCTGATCGGGTGGTAGATGGCAATGGTAATCTATAATGGGCATCTCTTTTGCAAACTCGTGATACAAACGTTCCGCAGTTTTGGTTTGCAATAAGAAGTTATCGTCTAAGAAATTTTTCATGTAGTTAAATGCTTTATAAAGAAACTCCACGCTTCCATGGAATAAAATCGTCCTGGTTTAATAAAACAGCCTTAGGTGTTACTTCACCACTAGCCGCTTTGATACAATACTCCAATATTTCAGCACCCATTTCTTCAATGGTTTTCTCTCCTTCTATGATGGGTCCAGTATCAATGTCTATGATATCCGCCATCCGTTTTGCCAACTTAGAATTGGTGGCCACCTTAATGGTTGGGCAAACCGGGTTGCCTGTAGGTGTCCCTAAGCCTGTCGTGAACAGAATTAATGTGGCACCAGAAGCAGCTTTCCCTGTTGTAGCTTCCACATCATTGCCTGGTGTGCAAACAAGGCTTAAACCGGGCTTTACAGCCGGCTCTGTATAATCCAATACATCTACTACTGGCGATGTACCCCCTTTTTTTGCAGCGCCCGCACTCTTAATTGCATCTGTAATTAATCCATCTTTAATATTGCCTGGCGAAGGATTCATGTGAAAGCCAGATCCTACGCGCGTCACAATCTCTTCATAGCTTTTCATTAAATGAATGAACTTACGTGCTATAGATTCATTTACAGAACGATCAACTAACTGCTGCTCAACACCACATAACTCCGGGAATTCTGCCAGTAATACTTTGCCGCCTAATGCCACCAATAAGTCAGAACAGTAGCCTACTGCAGGATTAGCTGAAATACCGCTAAAACCATCACTACCACCACATTTTACGCCAAGAACCATCTTGTCTAATGTAGCAGGCTTACGCTCCAGTTTATTTATCTCCACTAATCCCTCAAATGTTTTGCGGATAGCTTCTGCTACCATTTGCTCTTCACTTTGCGATTGCTGTTGTTCAAAAATGTAGAGTGGCTTAGCAAACTGAGGATTACGCTTTTTCAAGTCTGCAAAGAAATCATTTACCTGAAGGTTTTGACAACCTAAACTTAATACCGTAATGCCACTAACATTCGGATGATCAGCATAAGCTACCAGCAGTTTGCTAAGTATAGCTGCATCCTGACGTATACCACCACAGCCACCCTGGTGGGTTAAGAACTTGATACCATCTACATTCTTAAACACCCGGTTTTGATGATTATTGGCAGGAGCCAAATTAACGGCATCAATGGCTTCACCATTTTTGTAGGCTTCTACCAGTTGATGTGCATATTGTTTATACTTATCAGTTACGGCATAGCCTAACTCATTATGTAGCGCTTCCCGAATCACTTCCATATTGCGGTTCTCACAGAAAACTGTTGGTATGAATAGCCAATAATTGGCAGTACCTACTCTACCATCAGAACGATGATATCCATTGAACGTTCTGCCAATAAATTTGGAAACATCTGGTGCGTTCCATTGATAGTTGGAACTTCTATACTGATAAGGTTCAGCGGCATGTTTAACATTGGAAGTCGACATCAATCCGCCTTGTGGTATAAAGTTTTGTGCTTTCCCCACCAGTACACCGTACATGATCACTTCGTCCCCAGTATTCATATCATTGGCAAAAAACTTGTGCTTTGCTGGAATATCATCCACTACCTCATAATCCTGACCATTATAGGTCACCGTTTGGCCTTTTGCAATATCATGCAAGGCTACGATCACATTATCATCAGGATGCACTTTCAATACTTTCATGCTATTATTGTTCTGTTCGCTTGTATAGTTTCAATAGCAGCATTCATTCCGCTATTGAGTATAAGATGTAATTTTTCTGTAACCGCTTGTTGAAAACCAGGAAGCGTGTTTACTTCAGTTCCCCAAAGAGAATCATCTGCCAGTACTTCTTCAACCAAAGCATCCAATGTCAATGTCTGCCAGCGTTTATAAAATGATTCAGCCTGATCGTCTGTAATCAAATAAGGTTGGCCATTCAATTCACCATAAAACTTGCCTTCTTTTACAGCAGTTGCTTTCATAAAACGCAAATAGGCAGCAAACCCAAAGGCAAAGTACTCAGGAACCGTTTGTATTTGCTCATAATGGCGAAGCAAAAGGGGGATACAACGCATTTTCATCTTAGAGCTGTATTGCATAGTTATGCTCAACCAATAATGCTTGATATGAGGATTGCGGAAACGGTCTAATACCTGTGTGCCGAAAACATGTGCTTTTTCTAATTCAACTTCATAGGGAATGGAAGGTGCAAGCTCTTCCATCATTAACTGAGCTATAAAGGTCCCCGTGTCTTCTTTGTCCATTGCATTTTTAACAGTGTCGCAACCCGCTAGAAAGGCCAAACCACAGCTAAGTGTATGCGTACCATTTAACAAACGAAGCTTTAACTCACGATACAGATCAATATTGGGTTCTATAATAACCCCTTCATCTGCCTGCGCAAATGTCAGTACCTCTTTCACATGTTCATTTCCTTCAATGGCCCAAAGGCGGTATACTTCAGACATGGTCATTAAGCCATCCATGTAACCAAGCTCCTGTTCAAGTTCTTTTTGTAAAGACTGGTCTGGCTTTCCTGGTACTATACGATCAACCAAGGAATTGCAAAATTGATTGCTGTTTTCCAACCACTCAATAAATGACGCTTCTAGTCCATTCAGATGTGCCAATTCCAATACAATAGCTTCTAACTTTGTTCCATTGTCAGGAATAAGTTCTGTAGGTACTATCACCATGCCGCTACGCTCACTGCCACCAAAGGCTTGGAAGCGCTCATACAGAAAGGCTAAGAGTTTTCCAGGAAATGATACTGGCGGGTGACGACGAATATCATCATTCACCAATTGAATACCTACTTCCGTAGTATTAGATATAATAACCTGCATATTTTGATTATGTGCACAGGCTAAAATTTCTTCCCACTCTTCTGCGGCATTCAACACACGACTTATAGATGCATTAATTACATTCTCTTCAACTTTTTCACCGTTCTGTATACCTCTAACACATAGCGTATAGAGGCCGTCTTGTTTATCAAACGCACTGGAATCGCCATGCGATGTAGATTTTACTACTACAATACGGCCATTAAAAATGCCTTTTTTGTTGGCTTTATCAATAAAATAATCGGGTAATCCCCGTAACAAAACGCCAGTTCCAAACTGCAATACTTTTTCAGGCAGTTCGAATAAAGTTTCATCGGGTATGGTCACCTTCTTAGAGGTGATGTTCTTTAGTGTGTAGCGTGAGAGTATCATAAACTCTTTTTAATAATTGCGGTTGCTTCCTGTTCTAGCAAGAAGTTTTGGAAATAAGTTTTATTAGCAAAGTTCATATCGGTCTTTTCCCAGCAGGCATAGAACTGGAATTGGACAGGCTGATTATTCTTAATATCCATGCTTACCGTATAAGTATTCAATATGCCATCGCCTTCATTTGATGTTTGACCAAATACCGGGTTGTATTTAGTAGACACCTTCACAGCCATGCCTAAATAATCATCATTTTCAGATTGCTTGTCGTGTGTAAATAGAACTTTATAATTATTGTTTTCCAGGCTGTAGGATTGTTTTGATTTCAGATTAACAATACCTGTAACTAACTTCTCATCCCCTTTTAAGCCTGTCATCGTGATTTTACTTTCGTAATAGTAAGTACCCGGACGAATACTGATTTCCTCTGTGAGGTTGTATGTACGGTTCAATACTTTCCAGTTTTTGTAATGCAATCGTATTACAGCCACCGAGGCTTCATCCTTTACTAATTGGTACAATGTCTGTCCAACATTTTCTCCTAATCGGATCAAGGTGTCTTTACCTGCATTTGTTTTTACCTGTATGGCTAATGATCCAGCCCCTAATGATTTCCCTACTTTCAAAACATCCATTCCCCAACGTGGATCAAAATGGTGATAGTACTTATCGCCGTAGGTACCCACCGTATCCATTACCAGTGCCGCTGTGGTCTTGCCAAAAATGTCTTTACCATTACGTACATCCAGGTATATACGAAAGCCTACTTTGTCGTTTTCCCAGGCCGGACCTTCTGTTTGATAATAAGGAATGGCCACTTTAGAGAAATCATTTGCCTGAAGGTTGGCGGGCATCACATCTTTCTTTAAAATGGGGCCATACGAACCATCCGCCATTTTCTTTCGTAAGCGTGCATGGGCTTTAGCTTCAGCTGGAGCTGCTTCTGGTTGCCATCTTCCGGTAAACAACCAGCTGGTTGTTATCTGGTCTGATGTAGGTGCTCCTTTTGCTGTATTCAGGTTATCCTTATGCCAGGCATAATCGCCTCCTGTTCTATGACAGTTATAATAGTACACTCTTCTACCCCACAAAATAGTATTAGGAGTAGGTACTAAATAAATGTCTTTATCAGCCATGTTTTGCGGAAACGTACAATCAATCAGGTAGAACTGCGCGTCACGGTGATAGCGTCCCAAATTAAAACCATCAAACCCTTCAAACGTGCAGTTTTTTAAAACAGTTTTTGAATCCTCAAAGCGAGAGCCATCATGCCAGATAGCTGCTACACCGGTATGTGAAATAAAGTGACAGTTTTCTGCCCATGCCCAGCCTCTTGGACAATAGAAATCAACACCACCTTCCATAATACAGTCTTTGAAATAGAACATACCTTCCTGTACATTCCAGGGACTAACAGTATCGCCGCCAAAGGCGCGGAAACGGCAATTAATAGCTTTTAAGCGTGTGCTATTCATGGTACGCAAAGCCATTTGATGACCACTCTTAGATATCGTTTTTTGATGCGCTACCGTATCAGTTGCACATGGTATTGTTTCATCTCCTTTCCAATCAAATCCAAATGAATTGGTAATGGTTAGGTTTTGAAACGTAAGGTCATTCCCATCCGTATTTATAGTAGCCACACCCCAATCTTCATTGTGCAAGCATCGCCAGGCATCACGCGCAATGGCTTGTGTAATAATGGTCTTCTCGCGGTCTTCCCCTAAAAGAATAAGGTTATGCTTTTCAATATAAAGTTTTTCATTGTAGACACCGTTGCGGATATAGATAACACGAGGGGTAGTAGCAGAATCGGGTAAACTGTTAATAGCTCCCTGGATGGTTTTATAATCACCCTTGCCATAGGCATCAACAACAATCCGTACTGGAGGTTGTTTTGCCAAAATGGTAGTAGTGGTTAACAAACAAAAAACAACAGCTATAATGGAAAATATAGTTCTCACTTTTTAGCAAGGGATTTATTGTTCTTAACTGGTACTTGTTTTATAGCCCATTTCACTAGGTCTTCTACGGCTTTATAGTTTTCTAGTGTAGCGGGCAGTTTACGGCCATCAATGTATTCATTATAAAACCAAGGGTCGCCAACAGCAAATACGGTCCCCTTGCCTACTTTACTCACGGCAATAATGTTATCTCCATTATCTGCCAATACAGCCTTTGCCGGAGCCGTCAACTTCAATGTACAAATCTCTTTTAAGTAAAGTGTTTTGGCTGTCTTAAAGATGGAATGGTTGGCTGGTGTTTGGAAAGTACCAATAGAAAATTCATTTCCGACTACCATGTTGCGGGCATTCTGATTAAAGTGGATACCAAACCTTTCGGCCAACTGGTTATAATGTTGAAACTCTACGTTATTGGTATCGTTAGCAAACATCAATAAGACCCCACCTTCTTTTACCCAGTTATAAATAGCATCTATGTGAGCAGGCTCTATATAATTAGGTGTTTTATTTTCCTTTGGAAAGTCAGGATCAATCATGATATAGATATCTGCATCCGACAGGTTTTTAGGTGTAGGTGCCACTGCCAACGAGTGCTTCTCTACGCCATACTTATTAAAGACTTCTCCAAACAAAGAGTAGCCGCCATTACTTTTATCTTCCCATGTGTAATGATGGCGCACTAAATTGCCATTATCATCTTTTTTACGTTCGTTATTAAAGTAATAATCTAATACCACTTTCTTTCCCTTACCAAATGGCAGCGTAGGTATCATTTCCATTTCTACAGCAGCATTAATAAAGGCACCCATGCCCTTGGGATCATTTACGATAACCGGCTCACTCATATAGTATTCAAAGCTGCCATCACGATAAGGCTTGCCGCCCAAACCAGAAACAGCTACTGTACCATATAAGTTTGTCTGACCATTTTCTACTTTAACGAATTGCTTCAAAATGCCTTCATATCCTTTTTTAGCATTAGCCAGATAGCTGGAAGGCAAATAGCCTTTCCGTACTCCTTTTGCCAATGCATAGACCAACATAGAAGAAGCAGAGGCCTCTACATAGTTTTTAGCCTTCGTTGGTTTATTCGGCACATCATACCAAAGTCCTGTTTTCTTATCCTGTATGCTGGTTACCGCTTTGGCAAAGCGATTCAGAATACTAATGATAGAATCACGCCCCGGATGTGAGGCAGGAAAATAATCCAACACATCTACCATGGCCATGCCATACCAACCTAGTGCTCTACCCCAAACATTGGGAGAAAGACCGGTTGTTTTATCCGCCCATTTTTCCTGGCGACTTTCATCCCACCCATGATATAACAATCCTGTTTTTGGATCACGTGCATGACGCTCTATTAATGTAAACTGGCGGGCAATGTCTGCAAAGGCAGTGTCCTCGCCAAACACAGAAGCATATTCTGCATAAAACGGCTGACCCATGTACAAGCCATCCAGCCACATTTGATAGGGATAGATTTTCTTGTGCCAGAAGCCACCTTCTGCTGTTCTAGGGTGTGTAAGTAATTGTGTACGTAATAAGTCGGCCGCTTTTTTATACTTGGTCTTTCCGGTAACTCTGTACAGCAGCAACAGTAATTTACCGTTGTTTACATGATCAATATTGTATTCAGTGGGTTTATACCCCTTTATAGTTCCGTCTTCCTGAACATAAAAGTCCATGCTTTTCTGGATATAGTTAAACCATTTGGCATCACCTGTAGCCGTCCATATGCCTTCTATTCCTTTCAATATAACGCCTTGGTCATAACGCCACTTGGCAGCTTTATCTCCTTCTATTAAAAAAGAGTCCTTCCATAAATTCATAGCAGTAGTAGCAAGTTGCTGCGACCACTGCTGCGAATTACTTTGAAAAACGATGATAGATAAAGCAATTGTCAGAAACTTCTTCATGGGTCTTTTGATTTTGCCATTCAACAGTGAATGGCATAGTGACAATCTTAATTCTGTTTGTTAGTTTTTGCTAATAGCAGCATCTGTAGCACCGTAGCTATACTCAACGTCTTTCTTCGCCCTCTTCACATCCGTGCCATTCAACTTTATGCCTTTACTCTTTTCTCCACTAATGTTCAGTAGCAAGTCGGCACCAGGTTTATAAGTGATGCGATCCAATACGATATTCTGACTGTTATGAATGTTCATTACCGGGTCCACTTCTTTTGTCAGCAGTTGTACATTACGCAATGTGATACCAGTGGCCTCTGTCATATCCAAACCTGCTTTTGCCTGGATGATCATGTTTTCCATGACAATGTTTTTAACATTCATTTCCGGTAAGCCTCTTACAAAAATGGCTTTCTCTGCACCTTGTGCCACTACACCATTAACGAATATATTTCTGAACTGAGGAGTCTCTTCTGTTACAGGCAAGGTTTCAACTTTAGGTGGCTCACGTTTCTCACCAACCAATGCAATTGGATCCTGGGCAGCATAGTACATATCAAACAGGATAGCTTCACCTGCAATATCTTTCATCGATATGTTCTTGATGTAGATGTTCTCTACAATTCCACCACGGCCACGTGTTGTTTTAAAACGCAAGCCAATATCAGTACCAATGAACGTACAATTGTCCACCCAGATATTACGTGCACCACCGCTCATTTCACTACCTATAACAAAACCACCATGTGCAGCATATACAGTACAATTCTTAACAATAACATTTTCAGTCGGCATTGCTCTTTTTCTTCCTTCGGCATCACGACCCGATTTGATACAGATGCCATCATCACCCACATCAAAAACACTATTTTCTATCAATACATTTTTACATGATTCTAAATCAACACCATCACCATTCTGTGCATACCAGGGATTCTTTACATGAACATTACGAATGGTAATATTCTCACTCATAAGTGGATGCAGGTTCCAGGCTGGTGAGTTTTGAAAAGTCACTCCTTCCAATAAGATCTTATTGCATTTGGTAAGTACTAACAGGTTAGGACGCAAAAAGTCTTTTACCTCTTGGTAATAAGCTGTCGTCTTTTCAGGAGATATTTGTCCCGGGTTTTTCAACTTGGAGCCCTTTAAAGAGCTTTCACTAGGGTACCAGGTCTTTTTATCTTCACTGAGTACACCACCGGACGCTACCAGCTTTTTCCAGTTGCTCTCCGTTAGTTTCTCCTTCTTCACCATACGCCAGGCTTCACCGCCACCATCAATAACGCCAAATCCCGTAATGGCAATATTAGTAGCTCCTGTAGCAGATATGGGCGACTGGTTGCGCATTTGAGGTATGCCCTCCCAGTTACCTTCCACTAATGGATATTGATTGAAGTCTTTGGTAAATTGTAAAACAGCATTTTTTTGCAGATGCAGATTGACATTGCTTTTCAACACAAGTGGACCTGTTAGCCAATAGCCGGTAGGAATCAGTACTACACCCCCGCCCTTTTTGTTACAGACCTCTATGGCGTCGTTAATGCTTTTGGTATTTAAGGTGAGACCGTCTGGTTTAGCACCAAAACGTATAATGGAAACAGTATCTTTTCTAAAGGTAACAGATTGAATGGTTGGCAACTTTGCCGTTTGTCCTACAACTGTTACTCCCAAAGTCATTACAATGCTACAACACAACCAAGCTTTTTTCATATAGCGAATAAATACAGGTGTTAAAAGAAAAGGCTACGCAGAGAACTACACAGCCGGATTAAACGATTGCTAAATGTCATTTACATGAATTCTGGAAAATTGCATTCTGACATAACAAGTCTACTCCCTTATTTTCTGATAACAAGCCATTTAGACTGATTTATTTACGCAAACGTTACCGAAAACGTTCCCGATAAGTGTTGCATAAAAGAAACTGGTTTCGCACAGAGGAAAGGAGAAAAGGAGCACTGCGAATTAGGTGATGGAGTTCACAGGGAATGTCCCACAGCTAACGCAGATAGACACAAAGATCAATTCAAGTTGTAGGATTCCGGTTTCAATTTACACTCTCATCCCGCCTGATATAATTAAGCCTCTTTATTTTGTCATACTGAACGCAGTGAAGGATCTTAGAGGCTATGGTAATAGTACAAGCTGCTAATGTAAAGTCTCTTGCTGTCACCATGAACTTGATCCAAGGCCTATCAAATGGAGCATCTCCTCTCCCTCCCAATTCCATTCCTTCTGCCTTCATCATTCCTTGTTCCTTATTCCCTTGTTCCTTGCCTGCCACTCCTCTGTGCCTTTATAGTTACTCCGTATAGAATACTAGGTTACTCCGTATGGCATCCCCCCTTACTCCGTATAAGGGCCTCTCTGCACGCAATAAATAGTCAAAAAATATGGGAAACAATAGGTATTACAACCAGCCAACATGTGTATAACTAAAGCGATCAAAATGTTTGCATGGGCCGAAAAGAAGGGATAAATTTACTAAAATAATTAGTAATAACTAACCAGTAATCAACCCTAACTCATGGCACGACAAGCAGGCCCGCTCTTCTTCACCGGCACTATCGACGATATCACCTTTTACAAAATGGAAGGCCAGTATTTGGCTAGAAAGAAAAGCTCGCTGAATCGCCGCCAATTCCGCACCGATCCCCGCTTTGCCCGATCTAGAAAAAGTGCGACTGCCTTTGGCGAAGCTTCTCAGTTGGCCTCCGACATCTACTGGCAATTACCCAAAGAACAGCGGGGTAAAGGCGTCGTCAACGGCATCACTAGTCAGGTTGGTCAGCTGCTGAAAGAAGGCAAATCAATGGAAAAAATAAAGGAATTGATGTTAATACATTGCCAGGTTTTAAAACCCAAACCCGTTGTTACATCAGCTACAACAACTACTTTATCTAACACTTCAAAGCCAGTACGTACTTCGCCTACACAGCAAACAAAAAGTAGTATCAGGGTCAGATCAACTAAAGTCAAACAAGCCCGCTACCTTTCCAATTGGAAGATCAAACCTAATGGTCACTTACAAATACCTATGTCCGGTATCTCTATCGGCCAATTTAATCCTACACTTGCAGAAGAATTAATAACGAAAAGAGAATAAGGTAAATAAAAATCCCCTGCGGTTACCAGGGGATACTATAGTGCTTTTCAAGAAGTGTAATTCTCATGTGCAAAAAAGTACGTTTTTATTAAAGGCCTTTATAGCCTCCGCCCATACTATCATTATAGTAGCTACGGCTGGTATACTGATAAGAAGGAACTTGTGGTGCTTTTGCTGGTGCTTTTTCTTCCTTACGGATCTGTATCTCTTCGTTTTTTAAAGTTACGGAAGGAGATACATACAGTGTGTTAGCAGACGATGGTGACAGGGTTTTGTTGCTCATAATAGTTGTGTGTGATTAATGCTTTAAAAGCTGGTGATTTAAATACCTCTCCACTGAACAACAAATAACAGATTACAGGACTAATTTAGACTATTAAACGCTTCCGATCTACATCATTAGGAGAGTGTCTACAATATTCTACCTCAAAAGTAGTTTTCCATATCATGCTCTTCAAACCAAAACAAGTAGGTTTTTACGTTGTTTAACTACTCAATATTCTGTTAAAACACTTACCTGTAAAGGCTTTCCGCGAATTCCAATTACGATAGTCAGTGTTTTTACTTAGTAGTTTTTTTCTTACTTCTTTCTGAGCCTTTCCCTACGCAGCTGTTATGGCAGAGAATTCCTTTAAAGCTGCAACTCTTAAAGCAGGGAAAGGCCGAAAGAATATCGATTTATTGCTTGGCAACAATTACATCCTGGATAACGCGGGTATTAGTAGATACCTGGAATACCTGCTCTTGCTTCACTTTACCTCTCATCAGTACAAAAACCAGGTTTTTGCCTTCCAACTCTTCTTTCTTTACACCAAAGGTTTTGGCAAAACGAGCATCTTTAAAGTCTTGTCTGTAAAGAACTTCACCAGTCTCATCTTGAATAGAGATCCAGCAACGCTCTTCATTTCTGTTATCAATATCTACGTTGAATAACAATTTATCTTCTACAAAACCTAAATACTTAATAATGGCAGATGTAGGTGCTTCGTAAACACTTTCCTGTGCTTTAGCTGCTAATGGCAGCATGGCTGTTAATGAGGTGGCGAAAAGGCCTAGGCTTAAAATTGCGGCTCTTGCTACTCGTGCGTTGATTACTCTGTTTATCATAATGTATAGTTTAAAATGTTGAATACTTACACACAATAAAGCAAGCAATATGTTTAAGACTACATCATAAGAGCAAGTAATGTTTGGAAGGAAATACGACGTGTCGTATCTGTTTGGTGAGACAAAAGTATACTCCACAAATTGAGTATACTAAACCTGTTTTGCCCTATTTTACTATTGCAAAAGATGAATAATAAATAGTAACACATTGATAATCAGCAGTATACATTACAGATGAGTTACAACGTCCAAGGCCTATTAGGGACATAAAAAAAGGCCATGATTACATAGCCTTTAACAGAATTTAACCAATTAACACTATTACTGAGCCTCAAGTCTTATCCCAACATCCTGACTTTAAGCGTTGGAATTTGGTATTTAGGTTTTGGAATCTATTAATTGAATTCTCGTATTTATTATTCATTTGAAGTCGTAAACCGAAACCAGTCAAAATCAGCATAACCGGCATCGTTGATAATACTGTCTCTTGTACAGAAGATACCCACCTTCGCTCCTTTCCATCGACCTACCGCTGCAGTAAACATCTCACCTATTTCTGTAAACCGATTCCCATCCGCACTGTAGCTAAACTGGCATTTGGCTCCCTGCATTACATTTACGCGCAAATAGATTTCTGAAGAGGACCATTTCGCAATTTGCTTTTCTTCTTCCTTCTTTCCCTTGCCAGCCTCAAGGGCTTGAATATGTACCAGGTAAATGCCATCCTTTGTACTTTTTAAAGCCAAACCAGCATAGCTTAACCCCATAACAGTAATTCCCGTTTTTTCGTTTTCCAACTTAGGGTTAGGTTTAAACGATAGCTTGGTGGTTACTACAAAGGATTCAGCAGGGAACTTTTGTAAGAGCACATTTCCTGCCCCCCATAAATTATTGGCACTGTCTGGCAGCTTATCGGAATATAATCGCAACGAACTGTTTGCTGGATTTATAAAATACCAGCTGGCTTTGGGATTAGCCATCCACTGCCATTGTAAGCCTAGTTGATTATCATTGAATTCGTCACTATCAGCAGGTGTTGCTTTTGGATAGGTTTTACCAACGTTAGGTTTCTTAAATACAAGCACTGGCTCTCCTTTCCCGTTACCATCTTTATCAATGCCTATTACTGGCCAGTCGTTGATCCATTTCATAGGTTGTAAATGAACAATTCGACCATAGGCTTCTTTGTCCTGGAAATGAAGAAACCAATCCTCGCCCGTCGGTGTAGTTACCCAAGCACCCTGGTGTGGGCCATTGATAGCAGATTTACCCTGATCCATCACTACTTTTCGTTCATAGGGTCCATAGATGTTTTTAGAGCGTAGTACTAATTGCCAACCGGTAGGAACACCACCTGCGGGTGCAAAGATGTAATAGTAGCCATTACGCTTATAAAACTTAGGACCTTCAATGGTTGGATCTAATTCATGCCCGTCGTAAACCAACTTACCGGCATCGATTACTTTAGTACCTTCTTTATTCAGTTGCTTTACCACTATGATGCTCTTGATACCTGCACGGCTACCAGCATATGCATGTACCAGATACGTGTTACCGTTATCATCCCACAACGGACAAGGATCAATCAATCCCCTACCCGCTTCTACTAAAATAGGCTCGGACCAAGGGCCTGCAGGATTTTTTGCTTTCACCAAATAGATGCCGAAATCCGGGTCGGGGTAATAAATATAAAACTCGCCGTTGTGGTAACGAATAGATGGCGCCCACACGCCTTCTCCATGTCTGGGGATAGAAAAATGTTGTAGCGGTACCTGTTGTTGTAAAGCATGACCAATTAACGTCCAGTTCACAAGGTCTTTGGAATGCAGAATAGGCAGCCCAGGTATATCTTCAAAAGAAGAAGATGTCATGTAAAAATCATTGCCTACCCGTATAGCATCCGGATCGGAATAGTCGGCATGCAGAATTGGATTTTTATAAGTGCCATCATCATTATCTGCAACCCACACTTTCGATATTGAAGTTGTTTGTTTTCTTGATTGCGCCATAAGGATAATAGGGAATAATAGTCCTGTTAAGAAAAGTCCTAACAAACTACATTCCAACAACCTTTTTCTGATCATTACTTTCAAATGCTTTTCTTATTATACGGATTACATCAAGCCCTTGTTCTGGCTTTACGGGCACTTCACTTCCTAAACGGATAGCATCATAGATACCCTTGAAATAGTCTCCATAATTGCCATTTTCTGAAGCTATATATTCCCGAACAACAGTACCATTTCTTTCTGTATGCAGAAAACCTCTTTCTTGCTCTGGTTCTGAGCCCCAGGTATCTGAGCCAGGTATTTCACCAGCTTGCAAAGCGGTTTCCTGTACGTCCGACTTCGATTTAATAAAAGAACCTTTAGTACCATGTAAAATATAGGCTGGCAGTGGTTCTCTAACTATATAACTGGACTTTAGTCGCACCCGCTTATTCGGATAGTAAAGCAATAGTTCAAAATAATCATCTACCTGTGAGTGCGGACGAATAATCCGAATATCTGCAAATAGCTCCTGCGGCATGCCAAATAGCTGCAAAGCCTGGTCTATTAAATGAGAACCTAAATCGTAAAGAGATCCGGTGCCGGGTCCTGCTGTTTCTTTATGTACTTTGGGACTCAATTCTTCTTTAAACCGATCAAAATGAAATTCAGCTTCCACAATTTCACCTAGCAAATCCTCCTTTAATACTTTCTTAACCACTTTATAATCGCTATCAAAGCGTCTGTTTTGATATACAGAAAGTACTCGTTGCTGTTGCTTGGCCAAGGCAATTAATTCTTCGCCTTCTTCAACGGTAACCGTAAATGGTTTTTCAACAACTACATGCTTGCCAGCCAGCAAAGCTTTTTTAGCAAAGTCAAAATGTGTATAGTTTGGTGTATTGACAATAACTAATTCAACATTCGGATCTGCCAGCAGCTGTTCATAACTACCATAGCTGATAACTGAAGGATAGATCTCCTGTGTCAGTTTCTTACTGCGCTCCCATACGGCATAAAAATTAAAGCCGTCTAGCACCTGAAGAAACGGGCCATGGAATACTTTACCTGACATACCAAACGAACAAAGAGCCGCGTTAATTGGTTTCATACACTATTTTTCAGGGTCCCAAGTTCCTAAAATATTCTGAAGAGTCATTTTCTTTGCTTCTTCAGTTGTTAACTGCTTAGCCCATTTTACACGCGCATCACTATTAGCGCCTGGCCCGGAACTATTATATTCAGCATAACGGGCTGTTGCTTCGTTAGCCGGATTCTTCCAGTTGTTCCACCCCTCAGGCACAATATGCGAATCCATCCAGCAATTTATATAGGCAACAGAGGCTGTTGATGACCATGGCCTACCCAACGACACTTTATTGATATTGCTATCGGCGGTAAGTCTGCAATCCAAAAACACAAAACCGTAAGGGATAATGCTATTGGTAGAAGCTGCTGTTACATGCGAGTTCTTCTTGCTATGGATATGACACTTTTTAAATACGGCTGTTGCTGCACCAAAAATAAAATCGGTTGTGCCCTCTATATAGCAATCTCTAAAATAATGCTTAACGCCTGAGCCACTTAGGAATAATACATCTTGAAAGCCTACCATTCTGCAATTTTTAAAGGAAGCGCGGTTTCCTTCAATACGCAGTGCAACTGCTTGTCCGGCCGTAAAGCCCGCATTGTTTTCAAAACTCACGTTCTCCGCACTAAAGTCATTACCATAAACAAAGAAGGAAGCACAGGTCCAGGTATTTAACGTGTCTCCATTGGGCATACGTGTGCCGGCATGATTATCATACGTTAGAATAGTTTTCGCGGCATCTTCTCCAACCAGCTTGATAAAACTCTTGGTGGCATCTACTACTATTACTTCTTTATAAATACCTTTTTTGATATAGATCGTTACCGGCTTGTTGTTTCCTTCAGGAACAGCATTCAGTGCTGCCTGCACCGTCTTGTATTGCCCAGAACCATCTTTAGCAACTGTTATCCGATGTTGTGCTTGTACCAAATGACAAAGAAGCACAATGAATGTGCCGAGGAATGCTTTTCTCATCATAATTAATTTATTTAAATCGGCTTCAGGCTTAGGAAACCAATTCACCACGCACCTTTCAACATTGACCTTCTCATCACTCATCACTCACCACTCACCACTCACGTTAGCATTTAGCAACCTTGAAATCAAGTTAGTTTTTAGCTTACTTTTTAATTTCCGGCTGACGGATATGATTTGATAGATCCAGGTTCAACTGCTTTACATCTGCTAATACCAATTGCGCAATTTTACGGGCCCCTAATTCACTGAAATGGGTATTATCTATTTTACCTTCTGGATAGTTAGGGTGCTCACCTGGTGCCACCTGTAAGAACAAAAGCTTGGAGGTTTCTTCTCCAAATTGCTGGTACAAGGCCTGGCTTGTCTTATCAAGATCAATAAAAGGTGTATTCAATGTCTTGGCTAATTCCCTTACCAATGGCGAGTAGACTTCATGCGTTTCTACGGCAGTGCCATTCACAAACTTGCGTCTGCTTACAGGTGTCAATAAAATTGGAATGGCTTTTTTTGTTCTAGCCTCATTGACAAATCGAGTGATATTCGCTTTATACTGTTCTGGAGTTGTATACCGGTCTACTTTTTCTTTGGATTCGTCATTATGACCAAACTGTATAAATACATAATCGCCTTCCTGTAAAGCATCGGCCACTGGCTGCCAAAGATTTTCACTAATAAATGTTCGGGTGCTACGCCCATTCTTAGCGCGATTATCAACTTCTATAGTAGAATCAAAGAAGTAGGCAAAGGGCATTCCCCAACCCGTTTCCGGATAAGCTTTTACTTCCTTAATGGAAATAGTGGAATCACCAATCAAATAGACTTTGGTCTTTCTTTTTGCAGGTGTAATAAATGCAGTTAAGAATAGAACAGCAGCTAATGCGAAGAAATAGGGTTTCATATTTTAATTGTTAGAAATGTGGTACAAATACAAAAGCTCTTTTCAAATTATGTTTCAATAAAGATTACAACAGTCCCGTTAAGCTATTAATGTAAACTTCAATATTGGTATACTGCTTATGCAACGAATAGCCCGCGCTATCTGCCGCATTATTTGGGTTCAATCCATTCTTTATCTCCCATTCATCCGGCATGCCATCACTATCTGTGTCCTTAAGTGCTGGAAGTGATTTTAGCATAGGCCAAGCTGATGCGGTCTGCTCATAGGGAGTGCCATGAGGATAACCACCCTGAACATCAATGATCCTTCCTGTTCTGGTTTTCACTTCTTTAATGATTCGTTGGTCCAACGTATCTCTTTTAAAACTGGCGCCTACCTGTTGTAGCACCTGCTCGTAAGCTATAGTAGCAGTTTGAATGGGAATAACTACAGATTGAAATGCTTGACTTTGCTTCGCTGCTAATGCATCCGCTTCTGTTCCTTTATCCATGGCTACACCTTTCCAATTGTTCTGCGTTACATCTGGAGAACCATCCACATAATTGCCATCTACATAGAACTTTCCAAAAGGAATAGTTTCATTTTTGAAAGGATTCAGAATACGATTCTGTACTGCCTTTCTAGTATCAGGTCCGTATTTGTAATAATTGTTGACAATATTATAATTGCCACCCTCGCCAGCATAGGTATTATTATGCCCCCAGTTATAAATCACATTATTACGGAAGTCAACGTTTTCTTCCGGTGTATGCCGGATGCCATTGAAGCGTGGCGTACGGCTGGTACAGTGTGCAAACAAATTATGATGTGCTGATAAATGCAGGCCTCCCCATATGGCTCCGTAACCATGGTTCTCAAAGTCGGCATCCCCCTTTTCAAAGTGATACGAATAATTCAACGGTTCGGCCATCAGGTTCCATTGTAGTGTGGTACTATCGCCTGCGTATACGCTAAACAATTCATCGGTGCTCCAGCTCATGGAACAATGATCAATAATGATATTTTTTCGCCTGGTGCCACTAAATGCATCATCATGACCAGAGCCGTCTACTTTACCGCCGTTCTGGTAACGGTCCCCCATTCTAAATCGTAGATACCGGACAATTATATTATCGCCACTTAAATCTACCGGGTGGTCGGCTATGCATATACCATCACCAGGTGCTGTCTGGCCAGCAATGGTTTTATTTCCTTTGATTGATAATGGTGATGCAAGGTGTATGGTTCCCGACACCGCAAATACAATTACTCTAGGTTCCTTCTTACTTACGGCATCACGTAAGCTTCCTGAACCATTATCATTTAAAGTGGTTACAACATATACAGCTCCACCTCTGCCACCTGTAGTATATTTTCCATAACCTTCGGCACCAGGGAAAGCTATGGGTAGATCTTCTTTTTCAATATCATGCCCAATTACTTTAGGTTGTGCACATGCCACTAAACAACCAAAAAATAACACGCCTATCAGTTTTCCTTTCATACGCATTGAGTCTACCTATTTTAATTTGCTTAACGTTGCCAAAGCAGTATTTTCTTGCTAACAAAAAAGGTGCTTCCTGTTGGAATGCACCTTTTCTTTAATTAGTATAAATTATTGCCATCTTGGATCACCAATAGGGCCGTTAGTTGTGGAAGCAGTTCGTAATTCAGAAGCTGCAGGTAAAGTGAATGTGCTGGTTGTATTTGTCCAACCTAGATCTACCGTTTTATTATTTGCAGGAGTAACTGGGAAATTTAGAGCAACAGGTGTTGCGGCACCGTTTGTTACTTTAAACATATTATTGTTAGTGATAGTAACGGAAGAACTAGCAGATGAAGCTCTGAAGGCGTTTGCTCCAATTGTTTGACCCTCTTTTGGAATATTCGCAATAATACTATTGCGCAAGGTAAAATCAACTGGATTTGCATTTGCATCTAACAACACGTTGTCTCTTGATGTACCGCCATAGCCCAATCCATTTATAGTAACAGCATCTACAAGGATTACGGGTTTGGGTGCCGTAATATTGGTTGCCCAGGAAATTAGTCGACGACCACTATTATAAAAAGTTGAGCGTGTCAATTCTAATCTATTAAATTCCATTTTATCTAATAAGATATAATCAAAAGCGCCTGACCCATTATCATAAATGATATTGTTGTCGAATTTGATAAAATCTATCTTATGGCCATTATTAGCTGTTGCCCGGTTACCTCTCAACAAGCTATTAGCTGTACCATGAATCTTTGAATTCTCCACCAAAACAGATTTAAATGTGGCAGCGTCACCATCAGCATTTAAGCCCGCTAAATTGATAAAGTAACCTGCAGCTCCAGTCGTACCATCAAACTCAATTCCTGATATTTTAACACCAGCACCAGTTCCTTTCAATGTTACTTCTTTAAACAATACTTTAGTATCGTTATAGTTTCCAGAAGTAGATTGAAGGGTGATATGCTTGCCTGAAATCACAATGTTTGCAACAGAGGCATCGTATGTACCCGGAGCCAAACCAATTACATCATTATTTACAGCATTGTTTACAACATCTATTAAGTTAGACGTTGGTGTGATTTCAATAGTGAAAATACTTAGCTCCTTAGTTTTAAAAGTAATGGTGCCTTTACTTTTAGTTCCCGCAAATATTTCTGCAGTATAGTCCGTACTTGGAGTAAGGCCAGTTAACTTTTTAGTAGCAGCAGTAACCTCGTCTGCTGTTACGGCCACATCTGTAGGTGTACCTGCCTTAGTAAGTACAATCTTGGTAATACCTGCCATTTGTCTCCACTTTAATTCAACACTCTTATCTTTTAAAGTAGAAGGAGTAATCGGCAAAAATATTTGCTCACCTGTTAATCTAAAACTTGGACTAATTACCCAGTTTGAGGCAGCAGATGCTTCAGAAGCATTTGCACGAATACGAGCAAAGTATTTCTGCTTTATAGATATATTATCATCAGTAATAGTAACATTTGGGCTAGCCACTTCAGTAGAATAAATAGCAGGTGATCCAGTCGTTGAATCAGCCATTACTTCTATTCGGTACTTTGTTTCACCAGCAGTTGAAAAAAGCGAAACATTCCACTCCAGTTTTGCTTGTGTTTCACCACTGGTTACTTTTACGTTTACGGGTGTGAACATTCGTGTAGGATTGAATTCTCCAGGTTCTTCCACCTTTTTACACGAAATGATGACCAAGGGTATTGTCGCTGTCAAAAGCAAAGACTGACCTAATGTATTTTTAAACATTTTCATTTATAGCAAGATTTTAATGGATTAATAGCCGTAGTCCTGTGATAATTTTGGATTTGCATCAATAGAAGCTTGAGGTATTGGTAGTAATTCGCTTTTATTTGGCGTAAATGCTATAGCATAATAGCGTGTAATGGTACTAGTAATACCACTGCCCACCCAAGCCACATTAGCAGAACCAGCAGGTGCCGTAGCTGGAGACGGACTATAAAGCGAATTCAACCAAACAATTGTTTTTGAATCAGGCTGATAATACATGGTTGCAGGCAGATTGTTATAAGGTGCATTTCTGGCAGCCATAGCGGTTAATTCAGCCTTGGTTTCGCCTAAACGCTGCGCCAGCATATTCCATCTGATCAAGTCGTATTTACGAATACCTTCTCCACCTAATTCTAAAGAACGCTCTTTTACAATAGCATTAAAGAAACCATTATAGTCAGCAGGCGTAACGCCTATTAAACTGGCATTACCGCCAAACGCTCTTAATCTTACTTGTTCAAAAGCTGATTTTGCAGATGCAGTAGGACCATTGTTCAATTCATTTTCAGCTTCTGCATGCATTAACAATACATCGGAAAAACGAATCATGGGCCAGTTAGTACCAAAATATTGTGCGCTGGATGTCAATTGTGTGGTCCAGTCTCTTCTAAACTTTCCATCCACCATTGTTTGCAGCGGACGAGCCACCAGATTCAGGTTGGCACTGATATCATAGGGTGCACACATCACATCTCTTCTAGTGTCTTGCGGATCGAATGAATAAAAATAAGTGGGTAATATGGTCAGTGCGCCATTTCCTGTCCCATTATAGCGCGGCCCATTATAATATCCTAATTTACTATCACCAAAATTGCTGCTACCGCCGGCAACACCCACTTCCCAAAGAATCTCACCATTGGGTTCTTGTTTGTGAGCGCCCAGCGCATCTTTAAACACAGCCAAATAACTTGAATTCAACTTATGGTCATTTCTGCCCATGATTATTTTTGTCTCGTCACTAGCAATCTTATAATACTCTTTATAATCACTGGGTCGCTCCATTTTCTTACTGGTTCTCAGGGAATAACCACCTCTAAACAAAGCAATTTTCGCTCTTAAAGCTCGAACAGCGCCTTGAGTGATTCTTTCGTTTGTTATACCAGCAGCTTCTGTTCTCCAGGGCACCATGGTGGAAGCTGTTGCCAGATCAGCAAGGATATGATTGTAAATCGTATCCCTGTTCATTTTGGCAATAAACAAATCAATTTGTTGGCTGGATGGTTCAAATTGAGCAGGCACATCACCCCAGTTGCGAACTAGTTCAAAATAGAACTGTGCTCTCAAGGTCAACGCTTCGCCATGAAGCATCCGTAATTGGCGCTTTTCAGATTCACTGCCATTATTATACTTATCCATCTGTGGAATGTAATAAATACAAACATTGGCACGCTCAATACCTCTATATAGCTGATTAAAAGGATTCGCTAGCTGCGTATTACTAGCTTGCACATTAAAATGCGCAATATCTCTTCTTTCATTGTCAGGATAAGGTGTTCCGCCTTGTCCCATCATTTCATCATTGTCATAGGGATAGTACATGCTAAGACGTATACCATATCCATTGTCACCTCCTAATGCAGAATACACACCTAATATGGCCTTTTCTGCATTTGTATAGTTAGAGAAAACATAGTCTGTACCAAACGATGACACAGGCTCTACTTCAAGATATTTCTTACAAGAGCTTATCGCAAACATTACACCGCTAAAGCATAATGCGCTGACGAAATATTTTAATTTATGGTTAGATAACATTGTAATAATTTTTTAGAATGACAAATTAGCACCAAAGATGAATGCACGGCTTCTTGGATAGGCGGAGTAATCCACTCCAGGTGTCATCGGTGTAGAACGACGTGTATTTACTTCTGGATCGTACCCCGAATAGTTTGTAAATACAGCCAGGTTGTTTACCGTACCATAAACACGTAATTTGGTAATTTTCACCTTTTCCAACAAGCGAGATGGTAATGTGTAACCTAATGTAATATTGTTTACACGCAGGAAGGATCCATCTTCTACAGCCCAGGAGTGTACATAGAACGAGCTGGCACTTCTAAGTGGAGACCACAACGTAGCATTAGCATTCAGTGCAGCCAAGGCAGTTGGATCAGTTACAACTTGCCCTTGGTCATTCACATTTCTCCAGCGATTATTCATTTCTTCTAACAAGTTAGAGTTCACTGTATAACCACTTGTAAATTCTAGTCTGTTTGCATTTAATACATCATTGCCAATCTGGTAATTCAGGAATAAGCTGACATCAAAATTCTTGTAAGTGAATTGCTGATTCAAGCCACCAAAGAATTTGGGCTGCGTGTTACCAATTACAGTACGATCTCTGTCATCAACGATACCATCAGCCTTGCCCTCTGGTCCGCTAATGTCTTTAAACTTAATTACACCTGGCTGAGGCACCAATGAAGTGATGCTCTGGTTAGTAGGAACACCTGCCTTTAAAGTATATACACCGTTGTTGTAATCAAAGTCTTCAATTTTATAATAACCGTCTGTTTGTAAGCCCCAGATAGCGCCTACAGGATCTCCTACTCTAACGATATAATCGGAAGGCTGGTTGCTTCCTGCCCATCCAGATGAGAATAGAAAGGATTTCTGGTATTGTCCTAAGCTCTCAACCTTATTCTTATTATATGAAATATTGAAATTGGCTGTCCAGTTGAAGTTTTTCTTCTGTATTGGCGTACCGTTTATTTGCAGTTCCACACCTCTATTAGAAGTAGCACCCACATTTTGTAGTTGTGTTGTATAGCCAGAACTTGTAGGAACTGTAACTCTTACTAAAAGATCTTCAGTAGTGTTTTTGTAAAAATCAGCAGAAACCTGTAAACGGTTGTTTAATAAACTTAAATCAACGCCAATGTTTCTTGCTATAGTTGTTTCCCATTTAAGATTTGCATTTGCCAGATCTTCTAAGTTATAGGCAGTTACCAATTGGTCATTTAAACTGTAATAAATGTTAGAAGTATACTGCGTCAGATATAAGAAATCACCAATTCTATTATTTCCAGCCTCACCATAACTAAGACGGAACTTCAAGTCATTAATAGATGATTTTAAATGCTGAAAGAAAGGCTCTTCTGATACTCTCCAAGCCAATGAAGCTGATGGAAAATAACTCCATTTATTGCCTTGAGGGAATTTAGAAGACCCATCGCCTCTTACAGTAAGCGTAGCCAGATATTTGTCATCAAAGGCATAATTTACTCTGCCAAATAGGGAGAATATTTTATCGGTTAAATCCGTTGAAACGGGTGGCGGCTGACTAGCACCTACAGGCGCTGTACCTAAGCCCATATTACCTAAAGCACGCTCAGGAGAAATGCCTACTGGGAAATAACGTGTCTCAATGTAATTTCTTTTGTATTTATTCTCATAGATCTCCTGGCCTAATAGAACATCCAAATCATTTTTGTTGCTAAATCGTGTACCAGACTTCTTCATAGTAAAAGTCAACACATTTGAATTATTAAATGTGTTCTTTGAAATAGTATTGATTGAAGCAATTGGCATGTTGGAGTTAGAACGGGCGTTTGTTGTTATTGTATCATCAAACGCGTTTTGAGTAGTATTCGTAACATCAAAGCCTATAGTAGAACGAAACGACAGGTATTTATTAATGTCGTATGTAAAACTTCCATTCAGGTTTAAGATATTATCTAGGTTTTTGCGGTACTCTGCATCATTCAATAAGATAGGATTAACCAGAGAAAGTCCATTTGCATTGGTTTCTAATGCATAATCTGGGTCATAAGCCATCAGGTCCTGATCACCCATAAGTACTGGTCTGTACTTAACACTATGACGCAAACGGTTGGTAGCTGAAGAACCAGCATTAGCTGTACCTGCACCATTAACCGTAGTGTGGTTATAACGAACGTTAAAGCCTGCTTTTAGTTTATTAGTGATTGTTTGATCAAATCTGAAGTTTACAATCTTTCTATCAAAGTCAGAGCCGCGCATAATACCTTCTTCCGTATTTGAAGTAAGGCTAAGATTATATTTTGTAGCAGCTGTACCACCGGCCAGGCTAATGTTGTGTGTTTGCATTAATGCATCTCTACCAAACATTTGGTCCTGCCAGTCAACAAATGGTGCATTTTTATAAAGCTCCAGATCATCAAACGTTCCATATGTATTTCTAAATGTGTTTTCATCCTGGGAGCTTCCTCTACTTCTCTCATATTGGTAGAGAACAAAGTCATAAGGCTTCATCACATCCAGCTTATTTGCCAATTGACGAACCCCTACCATGCCTGAATAGGTAATAGTAGGCTTCATTTGCTTACCGCCTTTTGTAGTAATAATAATTACACCATTAGCACCGCGGGCGCCATAAATTGCTGTAGCCGATGCATCTTTTAATACATCGACAGTCTCAATATCTTGTGGAGCAATTACAGAAAGAGCATTCTCAACCTGAATACCATCTACAACATAAAGGGGAGCGTTGCTTTGAGTGATAGAGCCACCACCACGAACGCGAATCACGGCTTCTGCGTTTGGAGCGCCTTCAGCCAGGTTGATCTGTACACCTGCCAGTCTTCCAGTTAAGGCTTCTGCTGCCGAATTAATAGGCACATCGCGTAGCTGTTTCGCAGATACGGATGATACAGAACCTGTTAGATCACGACGGCGAACGGTTTGGTAACCTACAACAACTACGTCGCCAAGAGTAGAAGCGGTTTCCTTTAGAGCCAGGCTAATTGATTGATTATTGCCAATGTTGATTTCACGTGGCTGCATACCTACATAACTAAAAATCAGGACTGCATTATCACCAGGAACAGTGATTGTGTATTGGCCATCCGCATTTGTAGTAGTTACAGATTTGCTACCTTTTACTGTTACAGAAACACCTGAAAGTACTTCTGTACTACCATCTTTAGTAATACGACCAGTGACCTGTCGCGATTGGGCAAACGCCATAGCGCTACACCACATAAAAAGCAGCGACAACAAGACTTTTCGATTCATATGCAAGCTTTGTATTTAATGAGTGAGTTAGTTTTTCTTTCTTAGCGTAATTCGCTTATTTCTACGAAATCCATATCGGTAAAGGACTGGTTCTCTCCTGCCATTCCCCAAATAAATGAGTAGTTGGTAGTGCCGCAGCCTGAGTGGATAGACCAGGGAGCAGAAACTACAGCATCACCAGCGCCCAATAACAAATGGCGGGTTTCCTGCGGCTGTCCCATAAAGTGAAATACGCGGTGCTCTTGCGGCATATCAAAATACAGATAGGCCTCCATTCTTCTGGAATGGGTATGTGCTGGCATGGTATTCCATACACTGCCTTCTTTTAAAATAGTTAATCCCATTACCAGTTGGCAGCTTCTAATACCATCTAGGTGAATGTATTTGTATATAGTACGTTCGTTTGCAGTTTGTATAGAACCCAGATTCACAGGCGTGGCATCTGTTTTCTTCATCAACGTATTAGCATATTGTTGATGTGCGGGCGCAGATAAAATGAAGTATTGAGCTGGTTCGCTTGTGCTGTTACTTTTGAAGCTAACTTCCTTTGTTCCTTTACCCAGGTATAAGCAATCCAGCTTGTTTAATTCATAGCTGGTACCATCGGCAACAATTTGTCCTGCTCCCCCAACATTAATAATACCCATTTCCCTTCTTTCCAGGAAATAGTCTGATTTTAATTGTTCGTAAACAGGTATGGATACAGATTGTTCAGCAGGTGTCACTCCTCCAACCACCATGCGATCATAGTGGGTATAGACAAAACGAGGCGTTTCAGATTTCAGTAAATTCAAAATTGCAAAAGCATCTCGTAATTGCTCGGTACTCATACCCTTCACTTGGTCTGGGTGGTACTGATAACGTTCTTCCATTTCTGTCTATAATTAATTAGTAATCTTAAATACTTTTCTAGCGTCCCATCCAACCACCATCAACTGTCAAAATGGTTCCATGCACATAGGCCGCGGCTGGCGAACATAAAAACACAATTGGACCTTTAAAATCGGTTGGCTCACCCCAGCGGCTAGCTGGTATTCTATCCAAAATGCTTTTACTTCTTACCGGGTCATTGCGCAACGCCTCTGTATTATCTGTTGAAATATAACCGGGAGCAATGCCATTTACATTGATTCCTTTGCTAGCCCATTCATTGGCAAATGCCTTAACCAAACTGGCTAATGCACCCTTGCTGGCTGCATAACCTGGCACATTGATTCCACCCTGAAAGGATAGTAATGAACAGGTAAACACAATTTTTCCTCCCCCATTTTGCAACATTTGCTTTCCAATTTCGCGGGTAAGTATAAATTGAGCATCCAGGTTTACAGAAAGAACTTTATCCCAATATTCATCACTGTGTTCTGCAACTGGATTTCTAAGAATGGTACCGGCATTATTTACCAGGATAGTAATATCATTATGTTTCGCTTTAAGCTTTTCAATAAAGGCATATAGCGCCTTTCTGTCACTCAAATCTGCAGCATAGGAATAAAACGTACGGCCTGTAGCTTCTACCGCTTTCTGCGTTTCGCTACCTGGCTGTAAAGAATTAGAAACACCAATTACATCGGCACCAGCTTCCGCAAGGGCTACAGCCATAGCCTGACCAATGCCTCGGCTACAACCTGTAACCAATGCTTTTTGTCCAGTTATCATAAAAAGCTCAGGAATGCTCATCGTGCAAAAGGAAGGCTTTTTAGCCAATTTGAATTTGTTCGCAATCAATCTTTCAGTAACAAGTCTACTATTATTCTGATTGAGATATTTGAAGGCTATCGACTTTTTTTATGCAATCGTTCCCGATAACGTTTGCAATTGTTGCAGAAAACTCGAATGCTAAAAAATTAATACTTTTAAATGCTTTTTTGCTCTAGACTATAAATCTAGCTCCCGACATGAAGTTTGACTCCGTTACAATAAAGGATATTGCCAAAGCTTTGAATCTCTCTACTTCCACTGTTTCCCGTGCGCTACGTGGTAGTTATGAGATCAGCCCAGAAACAAAAAAGCTGGTGTTAGAATATGCCGAGAAGATCAATTACCGGCCTAACCCAATTGCATTAAGCTTAAAGGAGCGACGGACTCGCGCTATTGGTATAGTGGTTAGTGAAATAGCCAACAACTACTTTTCGCAAGCCATTAATGGTATTGAATCAATTGCCTATAATAGAGGATATCACGTTATTATTACACAGAGTCACGAATCCCAGGAGCGTGAAAAGGTGAATGTGCAGCACCTGGCCTCCCGGGGAGTAGATGGCTTATTGGTTTCCTTATCCAGCGAGTCGGAAGAAATTCCGTATTTAACAGAATTGCATGAAAAAGGCTTGCCCATAGTGTTCTTTGACCGTATAACAAATGAGATAGATACACATAAGGTAGTGGCCAATAATTACTTAGGTGCTTATCATGCTACAGAACATTTGATTTACCAGGACTTCAAAAAGATTGCCCATATTACCAGCTCTCCTCACCTATCCATTACTAAGGAGCGACTGGAAGGTTATAAAGATGCCTTGGCTAAACACAAAATCCCTTTTGATGAAAACCTTGTAAAATATTGCCATCGAGGCGGTATGATTTCCCAGGAAGTAGAAGATGCGTTAACAACACTATTTAAAGGGAAAGTAAAACCCGATGCCATTTTTACGGCCAGCGATCGCTTAACAACTGTGTGCTTTGGACTTCTTAAGCGTATGAAAATGAAACGAGCTGATGTCGGCTTTACTGGTTTTACCAATACGCAGTTGGGCGACCTGTTCTCTCCCCCATTAACCGTCATTCGCCAACCAGCATTTGAAATTGGACAAACCGCAATAGAACTTTTAATTCAAATCATTGAAAGTAAACGCCCCGTTACCCATTTTGAAACCCGACAGCTGGAAACCAGCCTAATCATTAGAGAATCTTCCATGAAAAAATAAAAGGATTTCTCCATTTGGAGTTAAATCAAGAGAGTTAATAAAAAGGTCAAGTCTTAAATTACGTTCAGGAAAAGAACAGGATAATAGCAGGTTGCCAAAAAGCGTTCTTCTCTTTTGGTTCATTTTACATTCATATTATAGTCATAAATGTTTCCGGTTATGTTTTCAGGAACCTATTACCAAACCTTTATTTTTTGTGTACTGTTATTCTTTATTTTAATTGACAACCCTATTCCCGCAACGCGCAAATAATACAGTTATAGCAATCCTCTGTCTTTTTTACATAAGTATTCTTCAATTTATTTTTAAATAGTTCCGGTTGGCTGCTTCTTGCTTTATTAGCTGTCCTTTCGTGGAAAGGTGGTAGAAAGAATTAAGAGGCAAGCTACCTTTAACCGTAAGTCGATGCTGGGTTCTTTTAAAACTTCCTGTTGTTTGCTGCAGCAGGAACCGCAGTCAAAAAAGATTTGATTTTTACATAAGCCTTTTCCAATCCTGCATTACTAATAATCGTTTGTGCATTGGCTGGCCAATTGTCGTTACTAACAACAATGGTGTTTGTAATATTGGTATTAACGCCACTATTCTTATAAACGGTAGTATTTGTATACGTGTTGTTTGCATTAATATCATGGATCGTATTTGTCCAGATATGAATGTATTTGGGTGCGTTGTTTACCACATTGTCGGCCAAATCAAACCAACTGCTGCCCTCGTCCAGATATAACGCTCCAAATGGATTGAGTACATCATGGCAATAATTGTTTGAAATGTATCCCTTGTTTGTAGCAGATCCGTTTGTTGGCCCCATTGTATAGATCGCTCCCCCATCTCTCAATACCTCCATTACATCATGGACATAGTTATATTGAATATTTGTTCGTTGATGTATCGTGTTGGGGAACCTGTCCCATCCCCATCCAACATGAATACCTGAATAGGGAACGTTGCTAATTTCGTTATGGGTAATATCCATATCCTGCGGCAAGGTGGCAGCTATGGCCGAAGATGAAAAATACTCCACACCGATTTTGTAAAAATAACTGTTGCTCACATCGTTATTACGAAGCCAAACAAGCGTATCGGTGTTCTGCGCATAGTTCTGACTTCCAGCAGTGAAGAAGCCTGAATAGTCGCCAACCTGCACGCCATTTCCAGATATATCTGTAAATACGGTTCCTACAACCAGATTGTCCTGGCAACCGCTGTACATATTTAATCCCGTGCCCCCAAGATGCTCGAATATGTCTCTGTCAAACTTAATTGACCGTGCATATTTCAGGCTGACAGCCGCGCCAATGATACTTTCACCCTGGTCGTCACGCATCACGTTGTTTTGAGCATCTGGCAATCCGCGGTCCCCGTTTGGTCTTAAATACGTGGCATAAGAAAAAGTAATACCCCGGAATTGAATAAAGCCAGCTTTATTGACTGAGTCCGCCCCTTGAACTCTTATTAATTCTTCCATAACCGGTACTACAACTGACGCAGTAGACAGATTCTCTCCTATTCTTGGTTTATAATAGAATGAGTCTGTTGCCCTGTTTAGATACCATTCTCCTTCTGCATCCAGCAGCTCATAGGCATTTTCAATATACCAGGGCCGCCCATTTTTGTTGTGGGTACCGCCGACAGAAGTACCTCCTTTATTGGTTACAAACCCCCAACCGGGTTGCTTCATTGTTATCGTTGTTATACTATCATTGCGGGTAATCATATTGACGCAAATCCTTGGTGCTGTCCATTCATTTTTATAAACAAACTCGATGTCCTGCTGATTTTTCCAATGATGCAGGGGAATACCGCTATTCGCAAACACATCGCCTTTGTTAGTATAACCGGAAGCTTTAACGAAATTGAGTGAGGACGGAGCTTCCGTGCTTTTGGCACGGATGGCACGAACGCCATTAATAAATAGCTGACGGGTTTCTATGTCTCCACCCGCATAAGCCCTGTAAATGTTCCGGCTGGTATCGTATAATGACCATCCTGTGATTTGCTTCCCCCCGCTGATTACAGGCCTCTCGCCTTTATAAGCAGCATAAATAATGTTGAAACCATTGGTTCCTGAATCGTCATTACCAAAAGACAACGTAGATGTGAGGCCGTAAATTCCGCCTCTCAGGTATACATAAATATCGCCTGTCATTTTCGAATTGATGGTTCGAACAACATTACGGGCTTTTTCAATTGTTCGAAACGCCCTTGCCGGAGAACGTCCGTTGTTAGAATCATTGCCTTTCACAGGATCTACGTAATACGTAGCCTGTGTACCAGCCATCACGGTGGCTACTGGTGCAACAACTGCCACAAATAAAATAAGAATGAGTTTTATGATGGATTGTTTGACAAACAAAGTCATCGAGAGTTTGATTTATAAATGATAGAGTGAAAAATAGAAATAGACTTTGGCTTTTCTTCAGCCTGCACCTGAATGGTATGCTGCCTGGTATTCCCAAGCGTTTTATAAGCTCATAACAAGAGAAAAAGGATATTCTGCTTTTTTATAGAAGCAGAATATCCTTTATTCTAGCAGGTTAAAAATAAACCCTGCTTAACCAGGAGACTGCCACCCTGGATTTTGTGTCAATTTTTTGTTGCGCATAAGGTCATCCAATGGAAGAGGAGACAGATAATCCCTTTCAGCATTGAATCTGTACCCACCAGGCAAAGTAGTCTGGTATGGATCAACATAACCTTGTGCATCCACTTTTACGTTTGGTTTAGTAGCGTATGGAGCATAGTCCGCCATAACAAGCTTAAAGCCTTTTGGACGTTGGCCATCAAACAACTTATGAGCACGCCATCTTTTCCAGTCACCCGATCTAAAACCTTCACCGCCCAATTCAACCCTGCGCTCCTGCCTTACAATCGCCAAAGCGTCTGATATAGCATAGCCGTAGTTGGGCCACTTTGCCGTAACTGTAGGTTTTACACTTGTCAGTGTAGGCATCCCCACACGTTGACGCAGTAAATCTATATTATCAGAAAGATCCGGGAAGTTTCCGTTCAGCTCAACATAAGCTTCTACATAGTTGAGCATCAGCTCCGGTATTCTGAAAGCTATACCAGCAATTTCAGGATCGATATAGTTGCCTTGTAGTGTCGAACTAGGGTTATGCGCTTTCTTTGGAGCAAATCCGGATATAGTATTATAGCCCATTGTACCGTTATGCATCTGAGGTACTTTAAACAGGGAGTCTTTATAACCTACCGTATTATTATTGATCAAATCACCCGGTATAAACACAGATTGTCTGAATCGGGGATCAAGAAGGTTGGCCATCTGGGTTAAAGAAGCAGCACCCTTTGCGGTTATTACATTTACAGTATCTGAAATATCGATCGATGTTCCATCTTTTTTCAGGTAACTCTTTACCATATCAAAAGAGTATGAACAACCGCCATAACCATATAGCCATACTATATAACCAACTTGGTTGGTTACACCCAATGCTTGCGAATAGTTCTTGCTCAGGGTAACCTCTGGGATATTTTTATAGTCAAATTGACCAAACAGGTTGTAATAAGCCTGTTGTGTTCCACCGGTGGTATATAGTTTACCTGCAAACCCGCCACAGTCTGTTTTAAACTGCGTGTATGCGTCTATGGCTTTTTGGAATAGCTTATTGGCATTTACGCTCGAAGCCGAAGGCGTTCCGGCGTGATATTTAGCCCAGGTTGCCTCATACAATGCCACGCGGGATTTATAGATAAGCGCTGTTTCTTTATTGATCCTGTTTACACCAACTGTTGCTCTTGGTTTAAGGTACTTTATCGAGGTATCAATGAGTGCCATGATCGAGTCTACGACTAAGGCTCTTGAATCTCTCGGTTTATACAATTCTACAGTATCCTTATCTGATATTACATGTGAATACCAAGGCACATCACCAAAAGCAGCCACCATACCATGATAACGTAATGCTTTCAAAAAGCAAGCTTCAGCATAGGTTTGTTGATACTGCGCAAACGGCGCCGGACAACGTTGATAGTTATCGAAAAACGTATTGATTTGTCGTATGGCTGTCCAGTTCCATGCACCACCGGTAGCAGGGGTTGTGGCATTTTCGCCATTCATAAACTTGTCATAACCCGTTGACAGAATCATATTGTCTGATGTCTGGTCAGCTGTATAGTACCCCATCCCGCTTGAAGATAGTTGTCCGGGCAGCCAATCATATAAACCTATTATATAGGCATCCAGTTCCTGGGGCGTTTTCCAAAATTCAGGCGTAGATATCTGGTCCAGAGGAGCTCTATCCAAAAATTTATTACAGGAAGCAAGCGAACAAATTATGCTGAGAGAAGCCCCCCACATCAGGGATCTTCTTTTCAATTTTTCAATTAATTTATAATTCATGATTTATTTTATATTATCTATTAAAACCCAAGATTTACACCGAATGAATAGGTTGCCTGTTCCGGATACATTTGACCTCCGTTCACAAACTCAGGATCGATGTAATTAGGTAGCTTCGACAACACGGCAATGTTTTCTGCCGAGAAATAAAAGCGGCAGCTCTGAATTTTCGCGTGGTGTAACCACTCATTCGGTAAAGTATAGGTTGCCATCACGTTTTTCAAGCGCATATAGGCGCCACTGATCATATACCTGGTACTGGTCTGGAAGTTTTTAGCACCTTGACCACTTGAATTGTAAGGTCTTGGGAAAAAAGCATCTACATTTTCACCCAGGTGCGCAAGAAGTCTTGGGTTGCTATTGGCATCTCTATAATAGTCCAGTTGCTTTCCTTGATATATACCCGTACCAATCGAACTACCAGTGTACATATTCCCCCAATAAAAATAACTGCTTGACATAAACAAGTCTCGCTTGCCTACACCTTCAAGGAATGCAGAAACATCTAAACGTCCTACTCTGGGAATGCTATAACCGGTAGCAAGGTTGAAACCAAAGCGGTAGCGGGGCGTACTGTTTCCTATCTTACGCAAATCGCCGGGGTTTTCAACCGTTGAATTGCCTGCAGATATTTCTTTATTACCATCAAGGTCTTCGTACTTCACGTCACCGGCATACCATTGGGCATTTATCTTACTCTGGCTAATGGTTGGTTGTTGTGCTGTTATCTGAGCAGGATTAGGGAAATCATTTGCATTCAGTAAACGATTCGAAGTGTATCCCCAGATCTCACCAAATTCTTTACCCACATACCATCCATTGATAGAGTTGACGGTCGTATTGTATTTGGTTACTTTCGACATCGCATCTGACAGGTTAAATCCTGCACTGTAATCCCATCTTCTGTTGATGTTATCAGCCCAACGCACTTGCGCTTCCCAACCTTTGGTTACAAATGCAGCATTATTTACGTCCGGAGCACTTGCACCTAATACATTTGGCATAGGAGTAGCCGGCCCGATGATGTCCCATGAATTTCTATTGAAATAATCAAACTCTGTGGTTAAGCGGTTGTTGAAGAAGCCTAATTCCAGGCCAAGGTCAGCCGTGGTTAATTTTTCCCAGGTGCGTTCCATATTCAATATGCCCGGCATATTCACATAGGGCAGGCGTTTGCCGTCGAATATCCATGCTGACTGGGCGCCTCCTGTCATCGTAGGTACGTGCAGATAACCCGCTGAGTTACCCTGGTTACCCACGGTACCATATGATCCGCGTAGTTTAGCACGGTTAACAATTGGTGCAATAGATTCCCAGAAACTTTCGTTACTCATATTCCAACCTGCAGATGCTGATGGGAAGAAGCCCCAACGCTTATCAGCTGAATAACGGCCGGAACCATCGTATCGTCCATTCACTTCAAGCAAGTATCTGTTGTCATAGTTGTAATTGAACCTTCCAAAGAAACCAGCAGTAGCCCAATCGCTTATTGCATCATCAAGTGTGGGAGTTGTTCCATACGAAGTATGGATTGAAGGCATATCGATAATGTAAAGGTTCAGGTTAGAACCAGACAAGGATTTCGAGTTACTCTCTTCAGCCTGGGCACCCGCTTGAACTCTGAAGTTATGTTTTGCAAGGCTATGTTCATAAGCCGTATATCCTTGAATGGTCCAGTATGTTCCCAAAGAAGTTGCTTTGGATATCTGGGACACATCCGTAAATTGAACCGGAGTGAGCGCCCCATTAGGTTGTATTTCATAAACAGGTTTCCGAAGCGTCTGGTTGTCATTAAACGCCAAACGCCAGGTACCGTCAACATGTGCTGTCCATCCTTTCATAAGATCAAGATCCAGCCCTAATATATTATCCAGTAGATGTGATTTATTATCAGAGTTACCACCTTCCATTGCCGGGAGAATCCGCGACAGAGAACTATATTGTCCTGAAGTATTTTTTACCGGGATGGTTGGCCATCCGCCGTAAGCAAATTGATAGAACCTGTTTCTATCATTATTCTCACCTGTTGGAGCTAATGTTTTGGAATATGAATAACGGGTACGATAGGTCAGTTTCATCCAGCTATTTACCTGTGCAACCAATCCGCCATTGATATTATACCGCTTATAATTGTCTATATCTTCTATAAAATTAAAAACACCAGGTTGATCCACAAACCCAGCAGAAACAAAGTAATTGACCTTATCAGTTCCACCTTTTACAGAGAAATCATGCTGCTGACGACGTGAAGTACGAAACAATATATCAAACCAATCATTGTTGTTATATGTTTGAGCGGCATTACTCCATGCAATTCCATTATTAGGATTCAGTTGGTCATAGGTATATTTTCCCGGATTATTTACATTATCCTGGATGATATCCAAAGCGGCTGGCGTGAAAAAATCAGCAGCTCCACTATTTGCTTGCGCCTGATTCCTGGAGAGCGCGAAAGTGTAAGAGTCAGTAGTGTGAGGCATTCTCACATTAGAAACATTTGCAAAGTTCCCACTATACGTAAAGGAAGGCTTTTCATTTTTCTTACCCATTTTGGTAGTAACAACCAGTACACCGTAAGGTGCGCGGGCACCATATATAGCAGATGCAGCGGCATCTTTCAACACCGATACGCTTTCAATATCATTGGGGTTCAACATATTGAAGTCTCCCATACCCGCAGGGATACCATCGATCACCACCAGGGGTTCTGTAGTGCTACCTAATGCAGCTTGCCCCCTGATTTGGACAGTAGGCCTTGAGCCGGGTGTGTTACCACCACCTGGTGTGCTAACTACCAAGCTGGGAGCTACGCCCTGCAACAGGGCCGCGGCACTGGTTACCGGGCGATTTTCCAATGCCTTAGCGCTGATCGTTTCGATTGCGCCTGTCATATTTGTTTTCCTTTGCGTACCATATCCTACCACCACAACATCTGATAGTTCTTTTGCTGTTTGTGTTAGAATAACCTGAATATTTCCAGTCCCTGAAACATTATATTCTCTGGCCTGAAATCCAATGCCCGTAAAAATCAATACGCCGCCTTTTCTTATTGAAATAGTAAAGGCACCGGCCGCATTGGTTTGCGCGGCGTTTTTGGTTCCTTTTTCGGATACAGTTATACCTTGAAGGGAGCTCCCCTTTTCGTCTTTAACCGTTCCAGAAACCTCTATTCCCGGTGAATTCTGACTGTAACCCAGCAAGGATACAATCATGCAAAAAACAGCAAGCAAAAGTTTCGATCGCATAAATGGTTCTAATTGTGTTTCGTTAAAAATGAAATTAAAATTGCCGTACTTGATATTATTTGAAAATGGACCAAGTATACATTTGGGTGTACGAAAGCGTGTTTTGCCGATAGGAATTCCAGGTCATTAGCCTTTTTCCAATTGCCTGGAATACGCTGAATATGGAAGAATCAAAAATCATCTACCCATTGCCGCATCAGTATTAATTCCTTATCCAGCCATTTAAACCTGTTACAACTATTACCACAATATGCGGGGATGTGCGATTGTTCTGGACTCGACTATGACACAAATCCTGAAAAGAAATTTGTTAAGGATGTACAATTACTTTGAATAGCAAGTTGACACATCTCTCCCGACATTGAAGAAATATATTGAAGCAAGATAGTTGAACACTTCTAGCCAGATAATAACACTTTGCGTATAAAAACCGTCATTTTGCGAAGCGCATAACCGGCAGGGTTTTGTGCTGGCCAATTCCATGTCACGATTACTTGTGCCCAACCCCAACGAAATTGGGAAAAGAAGCCATTGCCATCGAGACGGAGATTTAGACTCGGGAGTTTTGAAGAAGAGGCATCCCGCGATAGCACAAGGCGCTGACCAACAAACACATAATGGCAGCAGATGGAGTAAATTCATGTCCATTTAAAACCAAAAGCCTGCAGAATAGGCATTCTGCAGGCTTTTAATCAGGAAGTTCTACCTAAGCAAAAGCGGCAACTATTTAGAGATTCTGAACCAAATGACTTTAGATTTAAGATAAAGTCTTGAATCTATAACAGCCTAGCAATGACTATTTTCTTTTTATATCATTCACATACCACTATTCATTCTAAGCTTACTCTTTCAGCTTCACCGTTTCCTGAGACTATACTTTGGCCTAATTGCCTTCTTTGAATATTGGTGGCGCCGGCGCATCGAAGTGCGTACCTGGTTTTAGCGGTTCATCCAACGGCACACCGGTTTTCTTTTGCCGGGATATCTTAATGCCTTGCACTGGAGAAAGATACAGATTGATCAGCGTGCCTTCACAGCCACGATCGGGCATCATTTCGGCATAGACCTTCATACACTCTTCAAAAAGGGCCAACACGTCGTTGCTTATGGCATTGTACTGATCGTTGCTAATACCCGGCTCCTTTAGTTCATTAGCCTTCCTAAATGCCTGCAGGTAGATGATGGTAGCCCTTAACCGGTTGTCGAGAAAAGCTACTGTTTGCTGTGCATACGGAGTTTTATTGCCTGCAGCACATTTACCCAATTCCTGCCTTGCCTCTCCGTATAGCTGCATCATATTTTTCAATTCATTATTGGAAACAAAGTTGAACCCGTTACGCCAATAACCCTTCCAGGCAAAACCAATATTAGAAGTGTGGGCACTGAATGCCTTTTGCAGCAGCAGCATAGCATTACCAAATGTATCTGGAGAGGAAATACCGATACGCTTTGCATATTCTTTATAAAAGATCGCAGGAACTTCAGCCCCATACAATGTAGCCAATGCGGCATAGCGGGCAGTGATCTTATTTTCCTCTGTGCGCCAATGATTGAAGGCTATGGTGTTAATCCTGTATGGACCTGAATCAGAAGGCTGCCCTTCAAATAATTGATGGATACCATTGATGGCATCTTGCTGCAGGTACATCATGCCGTCGAACTCCAGCCAGGAATAAATAGTAGAATTGGCCCAGTTATCTTCGTTCTGCAATACTTTGGGCGTTGCTTTGGCCACATAGGCACTGCCATGTGCAGGCAGAATGCAAATCCTGTCTGCCGGTAAAAACTTCCTTGCCAGATGATAAGCTGCAACATTGTATTGATTGGTGCAATAAATACCGAGCTTTAAAGACGGCAGTTTCATTTTCTGCCGTTTGGCAACATCCATGGCTTTCAGGATATGTCCAATCTGCCCATAGATATAACCCAGGTCTGACTGTACGGCTTGTATGGGCGACGTCAATACGGTATCGTTTAAAATTTCTTTACCAAAAAAAGAAGTAAGAATGGTTTTCGTTTCATCAGCTGTATTGCGCGGGCCCCAACCACCGCCTTCCTCGGTGATCATTTCCATGACATCAATTTGAGGATATCGTTTGAAGATCTGCTGCATAGCATCTAAAGTCGATTGCACATCGGTGCTCTTGTTGCGGGGTTCAAAGGAAAACTGCAGCTTCATGCCCACTCGTTTTGCTTCGCTCATTACTTCATGCAGCCATTGCATAGCCATCTGGCTGCGTTTGGGAATCGTATCGAACCAAGGTTCGATTTCAGGAATGCAGAATGTTTTTTTGTTGTGCACCTTCTTTTTAAGAAGTGCATTGTCAGGTATGTCATGCCGGTCGCCATAGAAAAATTTACCGGCGTATTCTACTGTATCTTTTTTCTTTAACTCATACCACTGACCGGGGTAGCTGTGGAAGGCGATAAAATTAAACCGCATTCTTGCAAGGTTGCGGATGTACTCCTTGGCATCGGGCAATGAGTAGGAAGAAATATCCATCGGGAAATTGATATGCTGGCGAATGCCACGATATTTTACCAATGGAACGATTGTATCAGAATAATGTTGAATGGCTGCCTTATTGATTTTTCCGCCTAGTGTATAACTGCCAAATTCAAAAGTATAGCCTGCTTTTTCCAGCAATGTATATACGGCACAGGGAATATCCTTGTCCGTAGCGCCCGTTAATTCAACGTATTGCTTTTTGTTTTTGGTAAAACATTTTATTGCAAAAGCGCATTCAGGTAATGATGAATTGCTTTTCAAGCTAATGACCCAATCTGCTGATGATCGGTGAGGGGTATATGTAAATCCGGTTTCAGGATGAAGCAATTTTTTCAATTCAGCAATGCTGAATGCAACAGTTGGATTTGTATTATTAGCAACAACAGTAAATTTTTGTGCAGTGACAAACAGCGGCCACAACAGCAAGGAGAAGAATATTTTCTTTGTCATAAGCACAATGAATTGCTTCTAAAGATCAACCCATAATTAATGGTTAGATATAGAGTTCAAGCGTCCCATTTCAGTTTAAATGTCTATAGCTAATTGATTGCTTCCATTTAAACGTTTGATGTTACAAGTAGCAATGATTTCTTTTAAGGCTGATTGCAGGCAGGTGGTAGCTGTCCGGTTCCCCAATGCTTATTAGGTTTTGGACCCATCCACAAATTAAGATATCCCCCACTGGCAAAGCTTTCATGAGGAAACCAAAAGGCATTCAGCTTTTTGCCATTAAGCGTGGCTGACTGGATATAACAATTAGCAGTGCTGTTGTTAAAACAACGGATCACAAATTTTTCGCCTTTGTAATAATTTTTGTTTAACGTAATTACAACTTCATCAAAAATAGGTGATGTGATTTCATATACTGGTTGTTGTGCTTCTCCGCCCATAATATCGAACAAGCCAATTGACATTAAAGCGCTTACAGCGCCCATTTGACCTTCGTCTTCATCATGTCCGCCATATCCAAGATCTGGCGTAGTACCGCCATATGTTTGTCTTTGTACCTGGCGCACCCAATACTGGGTAAGCCAGGGTTTACCTGCATAACTAAACACATGTGCATTGGAGCAGCCGGGCTGGTTCGCATAACTAACATATCCATTTCCATAAGATGCGACAAAATCGAAAGGCTTCGCTTGTTCAAAGGCATAGTTCAAGCGATTGCAAAAACTATCCTTTCCGCCCATCAACTTTACAAGCTTTGTGATATCATGTGATACGCCCCATGTAGCCTGCCAGGCATTCGACTCTACCCAGCCAACGCCACTCAGTGGGTCGTTGTGTAAAAATTTCCCGTCTTTATTCTTGGGGAGAATAAGCTTACTAACCGTGTCAAAACAACTTTCCCAATTGTGTGAACGCTTTTTGAAATATTGATAATCTTCCGTTCTACCTAATTTGGCTGCCATTTGCGCAGTGCCGAAATCCTGGAATGAGGCTTCAATGGTAATACCTGCGTTTCCCGGCCACCAACCTTTTTCTATATAAAACGCTACATTGGGTTTATTACCTCCATCAAGCATACCGCCGGGCATCTGATTTTGCTTTACCATGTTAAAAGCATGGAGCGGATTTGTCTTTTTGATCAGTCCTTTCATGTGCGTACTGCTGATGAAATTGGCTGCAGGATTACCGGTCATTATAAACGAATAACCACCGGCAAATGGTCCCCTTGGCAATAAATTTCCATTGTTGGCATATTCGATTAATGATGCTGAAAAATCGTCCATCAACTCAGGCCACGCCATTGACCAAAGCAGGTTGATGTTCCATTGGGTTAACCAAAAAGCATCGGAGAGATACATATTGAATTTCAGTTTACCATCAGAAAGTTTGGGAACGGTTTTTATTTTGAAGCCCGCATCATAATGAGCATCGCGTCTCCCAAAGCGTTTGATGATTTCGGTACGGTCGGGGTAGTCGCCAGATACATCATTTATTTTCTGGCGTCCCAATAATACATGCCAGAGGTCTGTATAAAACTTTGTGCGTTGTTGCTGCGAACCTCCTTTAACGGCAATCCTCCCCAGCCAGTTGTTCCAGACCGTTTTTGAATGGTTACGTACTTCATCGAAATTCCAGGTAGTGCATTCCTCGTTCAGATTGTTGCGGGCATTTTCAATCGAAGTGTAAGAAATGGCAATTTTCATTTGCACAATTTCTCCAGCGTTCAAGTTGTATTCAGCACCAAGTACAATGCTATCGCCTTTGATATCATTCACGTTCTCTTTTTGAACCGTTTTACTGGTGCTCCATGCATCCAACGATTTAAATGGCTTATCAAATTGTATCACAAAAAATACAGGTATATCAGAGGGCCCTCCCCAAAATCTTTTTCGGCTATGAAAAACTCCTTCAATTTCGCGGTCATTAACTTTTCTCACTTCCGCATCTTCCATGGTTGAACAGTTTATAACACTGCTGCCCATATCCATAATAATACGGGCATTTGAGGAGCGGGTGTACCGAAATTTATAAAAGCTCACTCTATCTGTAGCTGTTTGTTCTACCCAGATCTTATTTTGTTGCAATAAAACGCGATGATAACCCGGTTGTACAATTTCATCATCATGGCTGAAGGCAGATTTCCATGCCTGTCTTCCATCTGCCGGATATTGAGCAGTAGTGGCAGGCATGATTTCAATTCCTGACATCATCCAGGTATGTATTTGCTGAAAGCCCAGAATTTCTTTATCGTTATAATTGTACCCTCCACCAAACTGGTGTTTATTTCGGGTGAGGGGTGCCGCTGTAATCATACCAAACGGCATACTACCAGTGATAAAATATTCATATCGCCCACGTGTTGTCTCAATATAAGGATCTACCTGTGCAACGTAGTCAGTAAATTGCAGAGACGACAGATATACTTCTATTTCTGAAAACCCTAAATCTCGACCAATGCCGTCTGTGGCTATAATACGAATCCATTTTGTTCTCCTGGCGGCAAATCGAACAGCAATCCCGACACCATCAGCCGGTATTTGATGGATACTTTCCGTGGTGCCGTCACTAAAAACTATTTTGGCGCTGCTTATATTATGTACCAAACTAGCCCTGTCAAATAAAACGATTTTGTCAATCAATTGGGCCGAATCCCACTCTAATTGTACCCATGGCAGGCGTATATAACCCCAATCTGCGGTTTGGCCTTCACAGGCCCATTCGCCTAAACCATCTACCCCAACTATTCTGTCTGCTACGTTGCCTGCAGCATAAGACATCCCGAGTTCCGTTGAGGCAGAGATCTTAGCCTTGGGCGCAATATTGTCTGAACTCGCAAAGGAAGGCAAGCTGCATGTTAACAGAAAGAAAATCACAATTCCTATCTGCAAATATTTGCACATAATTAAAATAAAATGGTTTTTGAATATTATAAATCCGGTTCAGTGATATACCAATAAGGGTTTTTACATCTGAGTTTTATAATAGGAAGGGTGAAGACTCACCCTTCCGTTTCTATACTTAATCTATATGAGAGAAAACGCTAAATCACTATGAAATCGTTATGAAAACACAGCACATTGTATTTAAGTCATAGCCCTACCACACCTTCATTTTTTGTTTACCACTTTTTAAAATTTCAAAAGGGCCAGGTGACGGATTAGAGCGATTACGTTTTGTACCGCAATAATCAATTTCCATATTTATATCCGAACCATCAGGATTTTCAAATGAAGCGTTCGAGATAATCGTTTTGGTCAGTGAAGCTGTCGTCACATTTTTCTTTTTTGCGTAAGCCAACCTTTATCCATTGCTATCTCCAAATACACTCCGCCGTTTTGATACAGCAAAGTATCAGCTGCATCAAAATCAGTTCTAACCAATGCATTCGTTTCAATTGCATTCTGTTCTCTGTAGTTTTTCATTTTTTCTTTGGCATCGCCATTCAACTCACCTTTTCTTCTTTCACCCCTGAGGCCGATTGCTCTCACTGAGCCTTTGGTGTATACATTTCCATCGAAGATGACCGGCAATAATGCGTTCGTGTATTGGCTAACATCTGCTCTGTTCACAAACAAATTATTAATGAACTGCACATCGCCTCCCGGATTATCGTGCAAATTTTCAACAAACGTAGAATGTGACTTGTGATAAGGCGTTAACCGGCTATCATAGGGGATCATGCCGATCTTACCCGCAAAAAGATTGTGTACAAATGCAACACCCTGAGAATTCATAAAGACGCTGTTCTCTGAAAGCGAAATATTGTTGCTTACTAAAGTAGGCCCATGACTTACTTCAACAAAAATATCTCGCTGGTTATCATGCATAAGGTTGCCTTTTACCTGCGCCCCCTGCGCCATCCAGTCCAGCCATACGGCCATATTGGAACGGTAAATATGGTTGCCGCTAATCACTACGTCCACCGGTCCATGCAATTTTATGGCAGCCATTTCAGCCCCTGAGAATAACCTGCGAATATGAATATCATGAATGAGGTTGTTTTCAATACGGCTGAACGAACAACCCATACTGCCAACAATACCATTCTGTTCGCAAAAGGCAATATTATTGTTGCGAACAACATGCCCACCGATATTGCTTTTATTCCATCCGAAAGCCAATGCCCGTTTAATGGTCCCTACATAGCCTTCAGCCGATTCAGTATTACGGTTATCATGTTCATCGCCATATTTTCCCAATGCGATGCCCACACATTTTGAATATTGAACCGTATTGTTTTCAATGACCCAGCCACGACTCCAGTGTGTGCCAATCAATCCCATTTGCTCTGCAGTAGGTGGCGCCCAATTAGTAGCTGCATGCTGCAACGTGAAGCCTCTTACGGTTATAAAATTGACAAATGGTTTATCAGGATAAAAAATAGTTTGCCGCACATTGATCTCAGTGGTTTCTTTATTTGGATCTATGTTTTTGAATTGAGCCCAAATGGTTGTTGTGGTTGAATCTACCTCGGCCCACCAAAGCTGTTTTTTTTCTTCAGCTGCTTTCATCACTTCTATTTGCGAAGCTGCTTCCATCAACCAGTCGCCGTTTAAATAGACAGCACCTGTATGGTATCTTCGCTCTTTCGGCGTGGGCCAAAACCAATCGCCACGGATCAAATCACTGTAGGGATTAAACGCTCCAAAAAAGCTGTTAGGAATTTTTACTTCCCATGTATCATTTTCCAGTTTTTTCCATCCAGTAATAACTTCAGAACCCTTTATTTCTACTTTTTCACCTTTGGCTGCCTGATACGTGATTCTCTTATCTTCTGAATCACCTCCCCGAGGCGGCACAACCTTTTCCCTGTATACACCGGCATGAACAGTGACCACATCACCCGGCATTGCCACTTTAGCAGCCGCTGAAATAGTCTTAAAAGGTTTAGATTGCGATCCATCATTAGCATCATTACCGTTCACTGATACATGATACTCCTTGCCTGCCCCTTTTTTTTGTATTGTATTTGCGTATGAAAAAAAAGCGATGCACAATGCGCTTGCAACTAAAAAGAATTTGTTCATAAAAACTTGATTACATCGAGTGATAAATTGTCTCGTACTCTCATTTTCGCTCTCATCGGTATAGTAGAACAACCGACTAATCCTTGCTATACCGTTTTCTCAACAGGTTCATCATAAACACGTTCACCTCCCACTGGTTTGCAATAGGGCTTCCAGTAACCGGATCATGCACCATATAGGGATAAGGCCCAAACTCGGGAGTGATGGTAACGGTTTGATTTATGTTCTTTTTTTGTGCTACTATCTCATCCCACCATGCTAAATGTTTGTTCAAAGCATATTGCCATTCATTCACACGGGGGTCAGGTATTTGCGGACCTTCGGGGTATCCCACACGTGCATGAAAATGGTCAGTTCTTTCCATGGCCAATTGCATTGCAGACTGCTGGTCTTCCAAATAAGATTCTGCCACGCAAACCCAGTGTGAAGCGTCGAGTGTAATTTTTAAGTCAGGAATTTTCTCCAGGTATTCTTTCGTGATATGTGCTGCAAACGAAAATTTGTTGCGGTGGGTTTCGTGCACCACGTTGCCGGAGATTTGAGCAGCTGCCTCTATCAGCTTCTTGTTCTGTTCAAATGAAAAGTAATCTTTACCGGTCTGTGAATTGATCTTTACCAGCGGGTAAGGATTGATTTTTTCCATCCAGGCGCAATACCTGTCGTAGTGCATTGAAAAATCAGCATCCACAGTATCGTAATGCTGTGCGATTATCTTAAGACCAGCTTTTGATGCACCATTCCAAACTTCGTCAAGTTCTGCCTCTAGTGCGGTATAGGCAACGCCGTATTCGATGCCATCATAGCCTGCTTCTTTTACTTGTTCAAAAAAAGTAGCCCAGGCAATATTTTCACTCCCCCAATGTGGACAATAAAACTCAATAGCGGCCATTATAGTTCGTTATTATTTTTGATTCTTCAGGTTGTAAATAAGGTTTGTTAGCATCAACTGCCTGTTTACAGGCACATCTAAGCTTCATTTGGACTTCTATGAACTAGTTTTTATGAAGGAAGAGGGTTTCCATTTCTTCCAACGAACGGCCTTTGGTTTCTTTCACCTTAAACCACATATAAACAAATGCAACTGCACATAAAAGGGCATAACAAAACATGGTATAAGAAGTACCGAGGTGTTTGGTCATCACAGGAAAAGTGAGGGTTACTGCAAAATCAGCCAGCCACAAGGCAAGTGTTGCTATTGACAGAGCCAGACTACGAACGAGGTTAGGAAAGATCTCCGATAAATAGACCCAAACTACTGCGCCCAGGGTAGCACCAAATGAAGCCACATAAAGGAGCATAAAGATTAGTACAACGTAATGATCGAAATACCTATAGGAGAAACAAAGTCCAACCGCCACAAGTGAAATGCCCATAAGGAGGCAACCGGTTAATAAAAGTTTTTTTCTTCCTACCTTATCAACCAGCCCAATTGCCACACAGGTAGAAAGAATATTGACAACGCCAATACCAATGGTTTGCATTAGGGAAGAAGCGCTATCAATTCCGGTCTCTTTAAAGATTACAGGCGCATAATAGATAATGGAGTTGATACCGGTAACCTGTTGAAACACGGCGACTATGATGCCTATGAATAATACAGGTCTATAGGTTTTACTGAATAGCTGCTTGATTGAGATGCTGTGCTTTGCGTGAAAGCTGCTTTCTATTTCTGCCACTTCTTCCTCAATCGACTCTGTCTCTGATATTTTTTCAAGAATGGTTACAGCCTTAGCCTTCTTCCCTTTCATGATGAGCCACCGGGGTGTTTCCGGTACAATCAGCAACAACAGGAAAAACAACAATGACGGCGCTGCCTGTGAGGCAAACATCCATCTCCAGTTATTTGCACCCAATCCATCGAAAATATAATTGGAAAAATAGGCAACGAGGATCCCAATCACAATCGCCAACTGGTAACAGGCAACAAGCCTCCCTCTCCACCTGGCAGGCGCTATTTCAGCAATATACATCGGTGATACCATGGCAGCAGCTCCTACCCCCAAACCTCCAATTAAACGAAACGCAATGAACAGGCTTAAGTTATCCGACAAACCAGCACCAATACCGGAAGCCGCAAACAAAACAGCACACACAATCAGCATCAAGCGCCGTCCGTATCGATCAGCAAGCCCTCCTGCGAGCATAGCGCCTACTGCACATCCGATCAAAATGGAGCCGACCGCCCAGCCAAGCATATATTCACTGAGGGAAAAATAAGCACTGATATAGGGGATTGCACCAGATATAATGGCAGTGTCAAAACCAAAAAGCAGGCCACCGAAAGCAGCCACGCCGCTTACCAGCATTATGAACCTTGCATTGGTCTTACCTGGATTTTTTCCATCTGACCTGCCTGTATTCAAGCGACCAGATTGCTTTGTCATTATTGTAGTTGTTTCCATTTGATCAATTTGTAAGTAATTATGATAAACATTACCTGTACACTTAATAAATCTATTCCGGTAACCGTTCCAGACGTCTTAAAAAAAGCAAGGAATGGTGAGTCATTATTCTTTGCGCTCCTTAATGGCCTTCATCCATAATTGTGCAAAGGCCTTCAATCCAAAGTCAGAAAAGTGAACACTATCGTATCGATAAATAGCATAGATCAGCTGATCGGTATCAGGACCTTTCACTACGCTTTTGTTTTCGCTGATAAATTCCTGCTGCGCATTTCGTATGAGGCTGTCAACACCGAGAGGCTTATTAATGGCGCTGGGGTGATACGATGCCAGCGCTATATAAAAGTCTGCCGATTGATATTTGCGTACTGTTTTATAAATAGTAGCCAGGTGCTCTTTATAGATGGCTTTCGTTGTATTATTAAGGTTATCCGTTTCGCCTTGGTGCCAAAAGATATGCGTGAGTGATATATGCTGGCTATCTAACACGGCAAGTGTTCTATCTAACTTTTTAGCGCAATCGCCGCTGGTCCAGCAGGCAATTTCTGATCCGCCAATAGCGATAGGAACCAATACCACTTTTTTATAGCGGCCACTGTCAATCAGCATATCGGCCAGGTGTGTCCAAACACTCCCGCCTCCCCCCGTGTTGCCAATCAGTGGGTCTTTTGCCCTGTACAATTTACCTTCATAGTAATTGAACACGGAAGCATTGTGAGGTGTATATGGTGTCTGTCCTCTGTTAGCCGCGTTCGACTGGCCGAAGACCAAAGCAATCATTGTTTCGCTGTCTTTAGCAAGGTTAGAAAGGTTTACCAGCCGGCCGTTATCCGAATCGGCAGGAAGAATCAGCTGGGCTTCTAACCGGCCAACCATCAAAGTAAACAAAGCAACCATTAATATCTTGTTCATACAGCAACTATATCTATTCAACTTTTTTATTACTTGCTAACAAGCTTAATTCCTCCAACATTGTCCCCCATTTTTTATTCGGTGTAGGTCCAAGATTGATGGTCATAGAGCCACCATTGGTAAAAGTTTTAAAAGGCAGTTCAAAACTGTTCCATGACTTTCCGTTTAAATGAACTGATTGTATGTAGGTGTTATCCTTTCCTTTTGGATAATTTGTTTGAATGATAAAAGTTTTGCCACCGGGTAGATGAAAAACAATTTTATCAAATATGGGAGAAGTAATTTCCAGCGTAGGATTTACATCAGCGAGACCCTGTACATCAAACAAACCAATAGCCATCAATGTGCTCAATGCTCCCATCTGCCCCTGGTCTTCATCGCCGCGATAACCGGCTGAAACAGTGGTATCACTGAAAGTGGCTTCTTTTACCTGGCGAACCCAATACTGTGTGAGCCATGGCGTACCGGCATAGCTAAACAGGTGGGCCAAATGGCAACCGGGTTGGTTATCGTAATCGACACGGGCTGCAAAGTGCAGGCCATGCTCCGCTGCAAAGCCACTTGGAATTGCACTTTCAAAATCGGTATTCAATCTTTTTACAAAAGCATTATCTCCCCCCATGACCCTTATTAATCCTTTTACATCCTGGGGAACATAATAACTGTAGATCGCTGCATTCGATTCAATGAAACCCGGCGTGGCGTGATTAACGCCAGCTTTTGAGCCTATAGGTTCGAAGGGCGTGAGCCAGTGGCCTAGGGTATCCTTGGGTCTTACATAACCAAGTGATGAATCAAAAATATTTTTCCAATATCCCGCCCTTTGCATAAACTCTGGGGAATAGTTCTTTTTATTTAATGTGGATGCCATATTGGCTATGCACCAATCCTGGTAAGCATATTCCAGCGTCATGGCAGCACCGCCCCGGTTATACCCATCACCTCTATCCCTGATTTCAATGGGCACATAGCCATATTTAAGATACCAATCAATACCGCCCCCCTTGCCTATTGGGCCCGCTTCATAACCTGCCCTGTCCCTGGTTCCTCCAGGGAATGCATTTTTATACGCCCCTTTAAAAGCAAGTTCCTTATCAAACGTCGCACGATTGGTCTGGAGCAAGGCAGTCAATAAAGGAACAGTCTGATCGCCCACCATCACCCAACATTCCTGTCCGCCCCAGGATGTTCTGCCCATAGTGCCGCTATTCTGGTAGTAGGCAAGAAAAGTGTTTGCCAGGTCATTGCCATATTCAGGATAAACCATCGACCATAAAATATTAAGGTTCCAATGGCTTCCCCATAAACCATCTGCATCCAGGAAATGATACGAAGGAACACCCTTAGATGTGAGCGGTATGTATCGCACAACAGGGGATGAACCCGTATTGTCTGTATAAGCACCATTTACATCTTCTGTCATCCTACGCCCAATGGCAGTGTGCATCAAATCAGTGTAAAATTTTACCTGCTGTTTTCTTGTCCCACCATTCACCTCTATCCTGCCCAAGTAATTATTCCATTCCTTCTTACCTTTTGCAACGGCTTGCTCAAAATTCCAGTCAGGCATTTCTTTGTCAAGATTCATCCTGGCATTTTCCATACTTACAAAAGATATCCCGACCTGTAGCATTACCTGCTCGCCTTTCTGTAGATTATAATAACTGGCATACACTCCAGCTTGTCTATCATCGGTCAATTCTACATTTGTGAGTGTCTTAGCCGAGGAGTCAGTATCAGACGATTTCCAAAAATTGATCGTATCAAATGGTTTGCTGAACCGAGCGAAAAAATAAACGGTGCAGTTCTTCTTTCTTCTGAAAGTGGGCGCATTTACCGAGTATCCTTCTATTTCAGTTGCGCTTATTTTCCTGGCATATCCCTTCACCATCTTTACAGGTCCGAGAGCAGCAGTCAGATCAATAATGACATGCGCTTCCTTAGCAGCAGGAAAAGTATAACGATGAAACCCTGCGCGCTGCGAGGCGGTTAGCTCAGCAGTTATGCCATAATCCTGAAGTATTATTTTGTGATATCCGGGCTTTGCTATTTCTCCCTGGTGGTTCAGTTTGGATCGGGATGCTTCCAAGCCCTGTAATGCCTTGCAAATACCAGTTACAGGCATTACCGGAATGCCCGCCGTTTGTGCATTGTGAATATGGCTGAAGTTGAGAATAAATTCGTCGTTGTAGCGATAGCCTGCATTCCACAAATCACCATGATGGGTATCAGGACTTAATGCCACCATACCGTAGGGTAATGCTGCTGCTGCAAAAAAATCAAAACGTGGTTTAGTTACATTCACCAATGGGTTGGCCAGGTCAGCTGGCTGTTGGCCATTGGCCCAAAGCGAAAAAAATAATAGCACTAAGATGCCTCTCATAGCAAGCATGATTTTTTAGGTTCCTGTATAGGTTTTATGGTGAAGTAATCCTGGCTTTATTGTATTCGAAAGGGCATTTTGTTTTTTGCGTTATTTATAGTCCATTTTTGGCGAACTTCTGCTTAATCCATATCTGCACTTTATAGAGGCACCAATTAGTGGGTCTATAAGCAATTTAGAAGAAAGCCTGTCCGTAATCTTGCCGGTTTGCGAATAAAAACCGTCATTTTGCGAACACATTTAAAACTGTTTCTTATGCATTGGTCGTGAGAAAATGCCTTACGTATCAAGTTAGTTTTGGTAGTGGAGGAACTCAGGTCAGTTTGCATTTATTTCGGTACTCTAGTGGCGTCAAACCTGTAAACTGTTTGAAATACCGGGTAATGTTTTCAAAGTTCCGGAAGTCAAGCTCATAAGCCACTTGTTGAACGGAAAGATCAGAATGCTCCAGCAAGAATTTAATGCGCTCAATGCGAACCTTTTTTATTTCTTCCAGTATCGAACTTTTGATTACCTGTTGGAACCGCTTTTCAAGAATCCGGCGTGATACGGTAGTCGCTTTTACTACATCCTCCACCGAAATGTCTTCCGAAGGTGCTGCATTGGCGATATAGTGTAAGGCTATACGTACCTGGTCGTCATCAATGGCCAGGGCATTGGTCGAATTGCGGGTAATGATCGTCCCGTTCGTAAAAATTATATCTCCAGAGGGCCTTTCGCCGGATTCGATCCACTTGCATAAAGACTCTGCAGCCAAAAAACCGGCATTCTGGGCATTTTGGTCAATACTGGAAAGTGTGGGCGACGTCATTTCACAAATCATGAGATCATTGTCCACGCCTAAAATGGAAAAATCATCCGGTATCTTGGCTCCTAATTCTTTTGCAGCCTCTAACAGGTGGATATTCAATTCATCGGTAGCCGTGAAAATAGCACAGGGTTTCACCAGTGTTTCCAGCCATTTTTTGAGTCTTGCCGACAGGTGTTCCCACAGCAACTGTGAGTGATCATAGTTAAACGTGTTCACATTACCACCAACCTCTGTTACAACATCCGTGTAACCAGCCTGCCGTTCCAATGACCACTGAAAATCCTTAAACCCAAGGAAAGCAAAATTTTTATACCCTTTGGCAACAAAATGACGGGCAGCCATTTCGCCTATTTCTTTATTATCACCCCATACGTTAATGTGGTCTCGATATAATTTGGTATGCGGGAAAATGATGAGTGGAATATTTAAGCATAGCAGGCTTTGAACCCCTTCGATCTCTCTGGTCAGAATACCATCAGGGTTCCAGGCCTTTATTCGCTCGACGAGCATCTCCTGATTTTCTTTACCTAAATATTTAGGAGAATAGAAAAAGAAAAGAAACTTATTATGAAGTTTATTGAAGTTGGTAGCCCCTAATAAAATATCCCTGTCATAGGCCCTGGAAACGTCTACCAGTACCGCAATTTTCAACTTGGTTTTCATAGCAATGTAATCGTTAGTTAGTAGTAAAAAACCTCTCTAAATCCAGCTTTAGAGAGGTTTTTTTACTATCCTCCAATTGCAATGATAAAGGAAATCTGTTTAAAACAACAGGACTTTATTCAATTGTTTTAAGCTCTTTTTCGGTGTTAAAACATTGTTGTCACATAGCCACTGGTTTTAATTATTGCATGAATTTTTAAGTTATTTGACATTATATAGTCGGCTTGAAGAAACCTTGGGAATTGGCTTTTTAAAGGCTTCCAATTCCTTATCGCCATCAAATAAAAGCGGGAAAAACTGGCTATCAAGCACTCTATCATGTTCCATAGCTGGAAAGTTGTGCAAGGCATCGATTCGTTCGTAATTGGCGGTATTGCCAAGCGTATTGTGAGCCATAGCATTCAACACAGCGGCCCTGCGGGGTCTTTCCGAATAGTTGGCATATGATCCGTGCATCATTAGCGGGTGATGGAAACTGGCATATCCCTTTGGTAATTCATTGGCCACCTTGTTGTCGAAAATGGCAACCTGCTCTTCATTTAATACATTCCTGACTGCATCCATGTCCCCAGTCAGGCCGGTAATTGGCAGTAGTCCCCATTTATGGCTTCCAGGCACATAATAAAGACAACCGTTTTCCTTATTAGCATCGTCCAAGCCGATCCAGCAGGTTAGGTGATGCATGGGTTTGGTAAAGGTCCAGTATGAAAAATCCTGGTGCCAGGCCACTACCCCACCATGCTTTGCCGGTTTACAAAACAACTGATCATGGAAAAGCCTGAAGGATTGCCCCAGTAGCTGATAGGCTGCCATGCGATAAGCTGGTGACCAGATCAGATCATGAAATCCTGGCGTGGCCCGCCATGCACCTATGGCATGAAAAAGCACCTTGTTTGGGTCTTCCGATTCGTTACTTTCATAATGATAAAACAACTTCTTTTCTTCCGCACCTATCGTCTGCAATTTTTCCAGTTCTTCATTCAACAAGTCGACCTGTGCACCAGTCAGGATTTGTATACCTGAAAGAAACCCGTTCTCTTCAAAGAAAGCGACTTGCTCTTTGGTCAACATATATTGTTCCCACTCCTGTGCCGTTTTAGGCTGATCGAAGATGTTGTTTATAGGACTGCTATAACTGGCCAGATCAAATGCTAGTTCTGTTTCTAATGCTTTCATAATCGGTTATTTTAAAATTAGGATCTTTAATAAGTTCTGTTTATTCAACTAATACTGCGATTTGTAGATACCGCGGCTGAGGAGACCAATATTTGGGCGGCGTTGATGCAGTATAGCAGCAAGTTATCTGATGCAGATAGCCGAAATGTGCCGTTTTGCGAATAAAATCTTTCATTTTGCGAATGCCAGATACGATAGCCAGTTATAACTGGTAATTCCCACCGCTATTACATATAACATGCAGCAATAAAGAATGGAAGTGGGTGATAAAACTACCTGTTGTAACGGACACTAGGGACTATGATCTGCTGTCGAACAACCTTTCTATTTGGTTTAGTAGAAAGAACTTTTCATTTTGCCGAAGCAGTATTGGTTTCTAGTTCTTTCTTAACGATATTCCTGTATTTATCAACCGAAGCACCCATTCCTTTCTTCAAATGATACTTGGGCCCTATAAATACAAAAGCATAGGGTTTGTACAGGCTAGCACAGGAAGGATTTTGATTTTTCAAATCTTCATACTGTTTCCAGTAGTGATCATAGTTTTCTATTGAAGCGCTGATTTTAGCCTTATCGTAAACACCCGTTTTGTCTCCTTCAAAACCCAGTGCCATGATATTCCATCCTTCGGCAATGATTTGATGTAACAGCAATCCGTATCGGGACGATACATTCAAATAGACCTGATCATTTTTGTTGCTCATGGTAACCTTTCGGCTTAAGGTCTCTATTTGTTTCCAAATTTTTACGGCTTCATATTTTTCGGCAACAGCTTTCAACAACATCCCTTGTTGATAATAGTTTGAGAATGCATGAAACAGTGGACCTTCTGAGCTGAATTTATCGACTTCTGCTACTGAATCGATTCCTCCCAGAAACTCATCTCTCATCCACCAGACCCAGGCATTTTCAAAAGGCAGTTTACTGCTTGCATGTCCCCTAAGTACTGCCTTTGCCGAAAGCAGGCATAATTCGCGGAAACGTTTTCGTGACGCCCCCCTGATTCCTGCTTCATCCATAAAGCGATCAAAGACCTCTTTCTCAGTTTGCTTTGTATTGGCTGCCCAATGACTGAGAACATAAGCATTGAGTCTACACCAGAATTCATTGCTGATATAGGGACCTACCCAGCCTCCTCCCCGACTCCAGTTCCAGATGCCTTTAAAGTTGGGATGATCCTTAATATCATTCAAAGACTTATTGCCTTTTTGGGGTGTATTTGTTTGATACTCTTCAAAACCATTGATCACCCCGTTCATTACATAGTTGGGATAGGCTCCTTTTCCTTCATACTCGCGTTGGCATTGCACTTCAACAATTTGCGGATGCTTACCGAGCGTCAAAGTAGGGTTGAAATCAAAAGTCCTATGATAATCACCTTTTGTATGCTTTATCGAAAATATCAGCTGCGGATGAGGAGCTATGCTGTTGACCACATTTAAGTAATAGTCTGGCAATTCGTGCATGCCGCCAAAAGACCAGGTACGATAAAATATAGTTTTATTTCTTTTCACACAAACCTCTTCACGTAACAAATTCAGTAGCTTGATATGGCTTTGTTCCCTGTTAGTAATAGGGTTATTACCTGTGTGATAGGGCACATTGTTTAAGTAAGTCTCCCCTGTGCGTATCACCAGTCCGTCCAGATCCGGGAAGGTTTCAAACAATTCTTCCAGCATGATTTTGTGAACTTCTAACGTGCGGGGACGCTCAAACGATATTCGGCCCAAACTGTCGCAGATTTCATCTCGATACAATTCCACCAGCTTTTTGGGCAACACGATAAGGTCGGTAAAGTAATATACTTTGATACCTGCGGCATGAGCGTCCCTGATATTTTGACGCACCCTATCAGCGGCATTCATTACCCACTGCCATTCTTTGGATCCTTCCGGAAAAATATTTGGGTTCAGCTTTTTAAATGTAATAGCGGCATGGGCAAAAGTGAAATCATTCAAAACCTGTCCAGTGTATCCGTTGTCAGCTAATACTTTGGGATCATTATAAATGGAATTTGTCAATGGTTCACCAGGATTATTGTGCACCATGTCTAAAATGTAAAAAGGATTTTTTGCCTGCGAGTAAGCAGTTACCGTGATGAAATTCAGAGAAACACTGAAAATAACAAGCAGGTAAAAAAAAGAACGGGCACTCATATGCATTGTAATCATATGAGCCTCCCGTTTCCTAAACGTTGACAAATTATTCATATCGATTGTTCTGCTTCATTTCGTTTTGCTAATAGTGGTCAGTCAGCCTGTTTGTTTATGCATCGATTATTTAATAAAGGCCTTAATCACTTTAGCCATTTCTTTTCCTTCATTTACCAAGCGATACTTACCAGCAGCCGCAGGAATTACGAAGGTTTCCGCAAAGTTGTATCGCTGCTGTACTTCTTCGGTTTCTACCACAATAGATGTCCCTTCAACTAACATGAGAACATGACAACCATTCTCTGTATCCACAGTAATAGTTTCAGAAAACTCCAGGCGATGAACGTCGTAGAAATGATCCGGATGTGTGGGCAAATGCACCACCTGCCAGTTACTTCCTTTTTCCAGAACCGCAGGATGCGAAATCAACTCTTTTTTTACCAGCTCCCCTTTCCTTTCAAAATTCAGGTTCCGGAAAGCATGATCAATATTAATGGGGCGAGGCTTTCCGTTCAGATCCAGCCGTAGCCAATCATACATCTTGAAGGTAAAAATGTAGGGAGTGGCGGAGATCTCCAGCACCAGGTTTCCGGCACCAGAACTGTGCACGGTGCCATGGGGAATTAAAAACAAATCGTGCTTGTGTGAAGGGTGAACCTGTACGTATTTTTCAATGGCAACCGGAACTTTTTCTTCCAGGCTCCTTTCCAGTTCGGACCTAAATTTTTCAGGATCAATATCCTCCTGGAAACCCAAATACACTTTAGCCCCTTCCTGACAATCTACAATATAATAGGTCTCATCCTGGGTGATGGTCTCGCCAAATTGTTTGCGGATATAATCCAGGCGGGGATGACATTGAATGGAAAGATTTCCGCCGTCGATAGTATCCAGAAAATCAAAACGTATTGGAAACTCCAGTCCGAAGCGGGCAGCATCTTTTCCAAGCACAGCATCGGCCTCCTGGAGCATAAGCCAGTCAAAGGCCACTTCAAGTAAATAACCATCGCTTTCAAACACCAAGCCGTTCTCCGGCACTATAAGTTCAAAGGACCATGCATAATTTACTTCTTCCTTATTCAGCTCCTTAATATGATTCTTTAACCATTGCCCGCCCCAAGCGCCAGGTGCAAGCCATGGCCGTACCCGAATGGCATTTTTGGCCAAATGTCCAAGCCCGTTTTTTACATCTGAATAATTTGACCATGTGATTTCGTTCTGCCACTGGCCATCAGCTACCAACGCTATCCGTGACAGGAGTTGAAGCCTGAAGCGATTGAGTATTTCCCAATCAACAAAATAAAATCGTTTATACATTGCCGCCGCTGTTTCAGGCTTCGTTTTGCCTAAGTTGCAGATGCTGCCCGCCGCCATTCGGTGCTGTAATTCATTTTTGGGAAGGTCGATGTAGACAATGGGAGCGTCCCAACTACTAAGACCTGCACCAATTCCAAAGAATATGCAGATGTCGCAAGCTGCATCGGGCTGCACCTGATGCAAGTGCTCCAGATTATACAAATCTTTCAGCAAAAGGTCTGTTTTCCGTCCCCACACAGAATCCTGTTCACCCAAGAAAGGGGCTACAATGGCGTCGATCTCTTCTTCTGTCTGAAGAAATGCGGCTGTGTCTACCCATTGAACCTTTAGTTCTTTTTTATTAAAAACATCATCAAGTTCCCTGCGCACCGTCATCCAATCTACTCCTACATATCCATCGATCAATACTACTTTCTGCGAGATGATCCACTCAGCAATAGAGTCAAAGCCGGAAAAAATCTTTTGAGCGCCCAGTGAAGTGAAGGGATACAAATTGTACTCACCTTTACTTTCCGTAATGCTCTTTATTTCCAATGGCATCAACGGCTGCTTTGTCTTACGCCATAACTGAGTTGACTCCGTTGCATTTTCATTACCTCTGGTAGGTTGTACTAACCCCGCCGCACCAGCAATGGCGGCCAATTCAGTTTCTTTTGCGATTTGTATCATAAGTGTTGGACAATGTTGTTTAAAAACCTGTTGTAGTTCCTGCAAGAAGAACGCGGATGCCTTACTAATATTTCCTCCGATAATGAGGCATTCTGCTCCAAAGGATTTTACCCACGGAGCCAGGCATTCTCCTAGGTTTTTACCAAAGGATTGGAAGATATCAATAGCAAAGCTATCATTTCCACTAAGGGCCCGTTCATAGATTTCTTTGGCTTCACGAACTCGTTTTGTGCTGATTGCATTGAACTGGCTGACCAGCCAGGCAGTAGACAGATAATCTTCAGCAATGCCATCTTTAAAGGGTGTATTATACAGGAATCCTTCAGGAGGTACACCAATACCTTCTTTTTGAATCTTGCCCCCAGCCAGGAAGGCTGCGCCTAAGCCAGTCCCCAATGTGATGGCAATTACTTTATGACAACTAGCTGCCACTCCTGTTAAGCTTTCACCCAAACCAAAACAAAAAGCATCATTTTCAAAGTGAATAGGCAAGTCTTCTGTGAAACCAAGTTTTGTTTTCAGCACCTCTTTAACGTTCACCCCATACAATTCATCGTATTTGTTCACTCCCTGGATCAGTGAAATACCATTACTATAGTCAAAAGGTCCAGGCATTGAAATTCCTACACCATTTATACGTGATGATGGTACTTTGGACAAAGAAAACTCAAACGCATCCAGCCACTGCCCTATTATCACGTCACGGCTTGCGTAGGCAGTCACAGGTTTTTGGCTGAAGGTGTCTTCCAGAATTCTTCCGCAGGCTACACACGCCATTGCCGCCGAAATATGCGAGCCTCCAATATCCACACCCAATATTAAATCCTTCTCCGGATGTTTAAACTTGCTATATCTTTTATTGTTAGATGATTTCAATAGTTCTGGAGTCGACTCTAACAGCAAGCCCGAACAGGAATCTAACAAGGATGAACAGTTGCATTGCATAGGTTGATTGCTTTCAATGATTAGACAGAAGTAAAGAGCAAGGTCGTTGGATACAATATTCACACCTTGGCCTTTTGCGTATAAAAACTGTCATTTTGCGAAAGGGACGGTAGGAATTAGCTTGCAATGGTTGATGACGTATCTCGATTACTTGTACCCAGCCTGATATTATAGCTTACCTCCGCTCCTACCATCTTTTACCCAGCATTGAAAAGAACTAAACGCCTTTCATTCGTGGCACACTCGAACTGCAGGTAGGCCTGGGCACAAACGCAAAGTCAGGGAAGGCAAACACAAAATGAGTGTGCTCAATGCTGTTAAGTGGAAACTACTGGCCCGCATGTTTTCTTCAGGTTCCACCGATACAATGAGAGCCGAAAAGAATCAAAATGGAACAGAAAAAGTAAACGCTCGCATAAGCCTTTACTGTATAAAGTATTGTCAATGATGGTAGCGTATGATTTACATAAAAATACCCGAATGTTAAAACCAGGATGCTTTGACTGACAATTTACTTACCGATGCTCAACATTTTATCGTTTAACGATCTCAGGATGTGAATCTGCGGCACTTACCACACCACAATTCTTGCCAAAATTGGTGCGTATATGATTACTCAAACATTCCGAGCGGAGATTAGAAAATGGATGCGTACGAAAGAAATCCTCCACCTGGCTATAAGGATTTTCTTGGCTGGCCATCTCTTTCCAGAAAGCAACTGCTGTACACACGTCATATCCAAGTTCGTTAGTGAGGTTTATACCGTAATAATCAGCCTCCAGTTCATTCTTCTGGTTAAATGATGCGGTAAGCAATTTCTTAAGCTCAAATACTGTCCCACCAGCACCTGGGCCAAATATATCATTGGCTAGCACTAATTCCTTAATGGTAGCTTTTATATGTCCTACTTCAGAATGCCCGATTTCATGACCTACAATTGCATAAAGCAAAGCGTCTTTGCCCTGGCATTTTTGTAACATGGCTTTTGTAATATAGATACGGCCGCCAAAAGTGAACGCATTGATAGTTGTATCGTCCAACTCATAGATCATGTACTTTATAGAGGAAGGCTTTTGGCGTTTTGCAAGCAAATTATTTAAGACAGTATTCAGTTTTTGATTAATTGATTTATCATTTACCAGTTTAAATCCACCCTGTTGAAGCATATCCTCATGAAATAACTTCCCATAAGCCGTTTGCACACTATCTGTTATTTCTTTATCCGGAACCGCCAAATCGCGTAATATATCACTCGCCTTTGTAATTCGCTTATTCATTGCCCGCCCGCCTATAGCACTATCTAAACAGCTATAGGAGTAAGTTATTTCTTTTGGCGGTTCATTTTTCCCAAGGTAACGATCAACATCATTACAGCTATATACTGCTAAACAAGACATTACTAGGGCTAAGATTCTGATCATAAATCTTATAACTGCAAAAGAAGAGCCAAATAGAAAGGAGTGTTTAAATACGAAAGGAAATACTAATTCTAAAATAAAAAAGCCGCCATCAGATATACTCCAATGACAGCTTTCTCCCACACATATACAGCAAGGTTAATAGCCAGGATTTTGTTGTCCTCTAATGTTTGGATTTGCGTCTAACTCAGCTTGTGGTATTGGCAATATCCTTCTGAAATAATCGGCTTCTATTATTAATGGCGCCCCAGTATATTCTCCGTTAACGTCAATACGAACTACATCCTGATGGTATCGGGCATAATCCCAGTAGCGATGTCCTTCAAAGGCTAATTCCTTTCGTCTTTCCAGCAGTATATCACTTAATAGAGCAGACCCAGTAGATTTATACCCTGTAAAGCCAGCCATTCTTTGTGTAGCAACAGCATTTACATATTCAAGTGCCTGTGCTTCATCACCCAATTGATAAGCGGCTTCAGCTGCTGTCAGGTATACTTCTGACATACGTATGATTTTCACCTCATCTTTATCTGGCTGTGAACTGTTTGGGTATTTGTTTACAACTCTTACGTCTCCTCTAATAGGGCTAGATGGCAGGATCAATGTTTTCCTGACATCATTATCGGTAAATAGCGTATAGAACGACTCTGCTACTAAAGCATCACCATACCCAACCTGGTCGTAGAAATAAGCCAATGCATCAATTCCTGCATTTCCAGAAAGATCGTTTACCACTTCAAAAAGTGTTTCCAATTTGTCCTTGCGGGCTGTGTTAGAAGACCAATAGCCTTGCACCTGATTTATTTTCAGCAAAGAATAACCGCTATTTGAGATCACATCTTCTGCCGCTTCTAAGGCTTCTGCCCATTCTCCTTTATATAAATGCATTCTGGCTAAAAGGGCTGTTGCAGCATACCTGGTAAAATACCCAGATGAACGTTCCTGTGTCATTAAATTAATAGCCGTAGTTAAATCATTTTCAATTTGAGCATAAACTTCACTTACTGTATTTCTCGGTGGTTTAAGCGTAGGATCGTATTTAGTGATAATTGGCACGCCTAAAGCATTTGGGCTTACAGTATAGGGCTGCGCAAAGTGTTTTACCAATTCAAAGTACATGAGTGCACGAAGCGCATACGCCTCTCCTCTAAACTCATCAATCTTTTCTGTGCTGGTTAAGGCACAATTAATGACATTGTTGGCATTTAAGATTACATTATACCCATCTTGCCATAAGTCACGTGCATTTGCATTATTCACAGTCATGTTTACGTAAAAGAAATCCAGGTACCTGTTGCTATTGTCGTTTGAGATATAGACGTTGTCAGCCATTAGATCGCCAAAAATGGGAATAGTTCTCCCGAATAGCGTTGGGTTTCTTAAACCAGCATAGGTTCCATTTAACGCAGCCTCCATATCATCTACAGTCAATATTGCCTTACTGGTTGGTACAGCACCATATTGTTCCTTTTCTAAAAAATCTTTTTTGCAGGAACTCACTAACACCAGCAGCAGTGTCAGCCTCAGTATTAGTTTGTTGGATATATTGAAAAATGTTTTCATTGTTTAGCTTTTGATGATCAAAAAGATTACAACTGGATAGATAGACCTACAGTATAAGATTTTGGTATAAAGAACTGCAAGTCGCTAATTCCACTAATCGGCTGCTCTGGATCCATTGTCAAATTATCATCGAATGTTTTGGTCCATAAGTTGGTACCGCGGAAATACAATCTGGCTGTTGTTAATTGAGCCTTCTTTGCCCATTGAGAGGGTAAATCAAAACCTAATGTCACATTCCTCAAGCGAATGAAATCACCTTTATATAAATACCTTGTCGATGTTTGATTGGAGGATGAAGCATTACCAGCAATAAACTTAGGCACATCGGTAACATCACCCGGCTTTTGCCAACGTTCTAATTGCTTACGATCATGATTTAAACCAAAAAAGGCGCCATCTCCTAAAAAGATAAAATCCCACTGATTGAATAAATAGTTGCCATACTGGTAGTTTAATTGAGCATCCAGCGTTAGAAACCTCCAGGTTAATGAAGAACTAAAGCCACCAAAGCCTTTTGGAGATGCGCTATTCTTGTATACACGGGTAGCCTGGCTAAAATCGTTTGTGGTTTCACGCTTACTTTCATCTTTATACCATAAAGGATCACCATTATTAGGATCTGCGCCAGCCCATAAACGTAGGTAATAAGACTGTACATCTTCTCCAACTTTTAAACTGGTAGGGTCTCCAACAATTTCATCAACCCCGTCTCTTAACTTGGTGACCTTGTTTTTATTCCATGCTGAATTTAATGATACGGTCCAGGTAAAATCCTTGCTTTTAATAGGAGTAGCATCGATCGTCAATTCAAATCCTTTATTTTCCATGGCGCCTACGTTGTTACTAAAGGATGTAAAACCACTGGTTCCTGACAAAGGCTCTGCTAGTAGAAGATTGTCTGTTTTTCGAACATAATAATCTGTCTCTACATATACCCTGTTCTTTAATAGTCCTACTTCCAAACCAATATCAAATGGTTTATTTTGTTCCCAGGTAAGGTTAGAATTACCAATACCATTTTGGAAACTTCCAGGTGCACCATTGTAAGTAGTTGAGTACAAGAAATTGCTACGCCAGTCATAGTTACCTATTCCGGCATTACCATTCACACCATAAGAAGCTCTTAACTTGAGTGCAGACAAAAAATCAATTCCTTCCATGAAATCTTCCCCGTCTATATTCCAGGCAGCACCAACACTCCAAAAGGTTCCATAACGATTGTTAGATCCAAAGCGTGATGATCCATCTTCACGCAAGCTGGCAGACAGGCTATATTTACCTAAATAGTTCACTTGTGCTTTTGATAGCAACGACGTAAAGCTGTAGTCAGACGCTGTAATAGTAGCCGTTGTAGGAACTGCAGGTACAGGATAAACTATACCTCCATTTTTAGGCAATGTGGTAGCATCTGCAAATTGATTATAACTCTTTGATTCCTGCGCTTCATAACCTACTGTAACATTGCCATCCATTTTATTATCAAATGCACGGAAGTTGTAATCAGCAAGGTTGGTCCACACCCAGTTGTACAAGCGTTGATAAGAATTAGCCGTATACCCCTGCGTAGAGACAGCGTCCCCAAATAGAGGATTCCAGAATAGGTATTCTTCAATATTGTTGTAGTCAATGCCAAAACGAGTAGAAAGACGAAGATTGTTTAAAAGTTTATATTCCAAATTCGCATTTCCCAAAAGCTTAGATGTTTGGTTCTCTTGCTTATCGTATTGATGTATAGCTAATGGATTATAGATTGGGCTAAAATCAGCAGGATCATAGTTAACTGTACCATCTTCATTATAAGCAGGCTGTGTTGGTAGCAGGGCTAAGGCCGCTAATATGGGATTACGAAAGCCAGAAGATTCTGTTTCTCCTCTTTGATGAAAGGATGAAAGATTCAGATTGACACCGGCTGTAAAACGCTGACTAATCTGATGTTTTAGGTTTAGCGTTGCCGAATACCGTTTCAGATCCGAGCCGATAACTGGACTTTGTTGCTGGAAGAAACCACCAGATATAAAGAACTGTGTTCTGGGATCACCACCGGAAGCAGATAAGTTTACTTGCCGCTGCTTTCCATTGCGTGTAACTAAATCAAGCCAATCATAGTTATTATTCGTATTGTAATAAAAATTTTGATCCATGTACTGATCAATGAATGAATTAGGCAAACCCAAATTGGCTAATCCTTCTCTAAATAGTTCATTCACCTGGTCCCTATTCAACGGTTTTCCAGCATCTGGAAAATAAGCAATGTCATTGGAGCCTATTTCAGCATCTGCTTTTATAACTGTTTTTCCCGGCCTTCCTTTCTTAGTAGTGATAACGATTACACCATTGGCAGCTCTTGATCCATAAATAGAAGCAGCAGATGCATCTTTTAATACCGATATGCTTTCTATATCGTTAGGGTTAAGACTAGCCAGCAGGTTACTGGAGTTAGTAAGATTAGATGCATCGCCAGAGTTTATTGGTGTTCCATCAACTACGTACAAGGGCGCAGAAGAAGCAGAAATGGATCCGATACCACGTATCCTGATTTGCTGAACAGAACCAGGCTGACCGGATATAGCCACTGATTGTAAACCAGCCACTTTACCCTGTAACATTTGATCTACAGATACCATTGGCACATTCTCCAATTCTTCACTTGTAACTCTGCCAACGGCTCCGGTTACTTTTCTTTTTTGCTGCTGTCCATAAGCTACTACTACCACTTCATCTAATGAACGTACGTTTTTGGAAAGGTTTATTGCATAGCTGGATTTGCCTTCCACAATAGAAACCTCATTATCTGTGTATCCGGTATAACTAAAAATTAGCGCAGTAATATTTGAGGGCACTATTAGGCGAAAATTTCCATTTCCATCAGTAGTCGTTCCAGTAGTCGTATTTTTAGCAGTTACACTAACACCAGAAATAGGGGTTTTTGCATCATTATCAAATACCTGCCCGGTTATCTCACGTTGTGTCCAACCAGAAACAGCCAATAGCAGTAATATACACACGAAGAGTAAAGCTTTTTTCATTTGCATAGTAATTGGTTTACTGAAATGACAAAAGCATTTCCATTAGTGCTTCTTATGGTAAACTCCTCATTTACTCAAGCCGCATGTAGAACCATTGAAGCATGAAAATCGGGTGCTAAAACCGCTTTCCTGTGTTCTTACTTGGCTTATTAAAACTTAGATGGGTAATGAATTTACGACAGTGATAGAAGTGGTAATACGGCCAGCTGAAAGGTGAAAAGCTGGACTGCAGATTTACGGACTTAATTGAATTGACAGGAATACAATCTGCTGGTATTACTTTTTTTGATTTATATATTCTGTTGTTATGCACTGAGCAATAACTGGCTTTCCTACCCCTTTCCGTGGATAAGCTGTCCTCATCAACACTTCAGTTTTCCGACAGCATCGGGACAAGTTCGTTTAAAACACCTTTATGCCTGCTAATACCGAAGCAGTCCTAAATCAAGAGCAGTGATAAGGACAGCAAGAGGTAGGAAAGGTTTAACTTATAAAATACCCTTCACGATCTGCCAAACATTAGCAGCTACAATCTGGTGTCCTTCTGGAGTTGGATGAATACCGTCCTGCTGGTTTAGTTTTGCTTCTCCGCCTACACCTTGAAGTAGAAATGGAATCAATGCCATATTGTTAGCCTGAGCCAATTCAGGATAAATACTTTGAAATGAACGGGCATAGGTCTGCCCCATATTGGGTGGTACCTGCATACCAGCCAATACTAATTTGACATGAGGGTACTTTGCTTTTACCTTACTAATGATCGACTGCAAATTCTTTTTTGTTTCAGTAACAGGAATTCCTCTCAAGCCGTCATTTGCACCCAATTCTAATACAAATACATCAACAGGCTGTTTCAGAATCCAATCAATACGGCTATTCCCTCCGGAAGAAGTTTCACCACTCACACCTGCATTTACCACTTTGTAGGATAAATTCATTGAATCAATCTTTTGTTGGATAAGAGCCGGAAAGGCCTGGGAAGGCTCTACACCATAACCTGCTGTTAAGCTATTACCATAAAAAAGAATGGTTTTGGCTTTAGTTTTGGCAGTATTATTTGCGGCTTCAGGCTCTTTAGACTTTGCCTTATTATTAGTTGACTTATCGCTACAAGAAGAAAGTAGGATAATAAAAAATAGGAATACCATAGATAATATCCCTTTTACTATTCTCATCCCTTTCATTAAGTCTATCCTATTTAAACGTGTTTCTAACATATTCCTTTCCATGAATGCGGTATTTTTATACTATTCGCCCTTCCAACCTGCTGAAGTTGGCAGCTTGGTAAAGCAAAATAATGAAAAGCAATTTATGGATACGATACTTGAATTACAGAACGTTAGTAAAACATATCAAACGGCAGACCGGACATTAACGGTTTTAGATCATATCAGCTTTTCGGTAACAGCCGGCTCTACCTTATCGATAGTTGGCCCCTCTGGAAGTGGAAAAACGACACTACTTGGACTCTGCGCTGGTTTAGACAGGGCCAGCAGTGGCAGTGTAGTTCTTAACCAAATTCCTTTAGACAAGTTAAATGAAGATAAACGAGCCCAGGTTCGAAATGAATATGTGGGATTTATCTTTCAAAATTTTCAACTCCTTCCTACCCTCACAGCTTTGGAAAATGTAATGGTACCCATGGAACTCCGAGGTGAAAAACATATTCGTTCACGAGCATTAGATTTATTAGATAAAGTTGGACTTGCTGACCGCAGCCACCACTATCCAGCACAACTAAGTGGCGGTGAACAGCAGCGAGTATCGCTGGCTCGAGCTTTTTCCAATAAACCGCGGTTGCTTTTTGCCGATGAGCCTACCGGTAACCTGGATGCTGAAACCAGCGAACGAATAGAAGCGTTATTATTTGACTTAAATAAAGAAGCTGGCACTACACTGATCATTGTTACACACAACCTTGAGCTAGCAGCCAGAACCCAGCGCATTATCCGAATAAAAGGTGGAAAAATTATAGCAGATGAGCTTACTGATCAAGCAGTAAGTAAGGCGGTGTGATTTGACATGAAACGTGAGACGATAAACGTGAAAGAGAGCTGCATGATCTTACATCCTTGTTAGGGTTTGTTATTGAAATTAAATGAGAAATACAAACTTGTAGCACTGCTAAAGAAAAAAGGAATCCAAAGAAATTTAGTTACTGAATAAAAGAAATTGAATGAATCACAGAACAGGAATACGGTTGAGGTGGTTAATGACTATGGCTTGGCGAGACAGCCGGCGAAACCGGTCGCGATTATTTTTATTTATCTCCTCTATCATTCTTGGAATAGCAGCCCTTGTGGCTATTTATTCGTTGAATGAGAACATGCAGACTGAAATAGACCGGCAAGCCGCTTCACTCATTGGAGCTGATCTGGAAATATCGAGTAGCCGTCAGGTTTCACCTGCTTCTCAAAAACTGATCGATTCTTTAGGTGATCGCCGTTCTGAAGAACGCAGTTTTGTTTCCATGGCCCTTTTCAACAAATCAGGTGGCACCAGACTGGTACAGGTAAAGGCCTTGCAGGGCGAGTTTCCTTATTATGGCGCTTTAGAAACTGAACCGTCTACTGCTGGAGTTTCCTTTCGCAATAAGCAACAAGCATTGGTTGATCAAACACTGATGCTTCAGTTCAAAGCACAAACAGGAGATTCTATTCAATTAGGCAATATGAACTTTGTTATTGCCGGCACATTACTACGTGCGCCCGGACAAACAGGTTTATCCGCATCTGTATCACCCGTTGTATATATCCCCTTACAATACCTGGAAGCAACTGGGCTATCACAAAAAGGCAGCCGTATTGGTTATAAGTTTTACTACAAGTACGATCGAAAAGTAAATATTGATAAAATTGCCAAACAGTTAGAACCAAGATTATCCGCTGAAGGATTAAACTATGACACGATCGCTTCACAAAAAGAAGAAACCAATCGTTCGTTTAGGGATGTGACCCGCTTTTTATCACTTATAGGCTTCATTGCATTGCTATTAGGCTGTATAGGCGTAGCCAGTTCCATTCATATATACATACGTGAAAAAATCAATTCTGTAGCCATTTTGCGCTGCTTAGGCGCCTCTTCCAAACAATCTTTCCTGATCTTTTTGATCCAGATTGCAGCTATTGGACTTGTTGGTTCTATTGTTGGCGCTTTCCTAGGCACAATTATTCAACAGTTATTACCAGTGGTGCTAAAAGAGATCCTGCCCATTGATATCCCAACGGCACTTTCCTGGAGTTCCATTACACAAGGCATACTATTAGGCACTATTATTTCTATTCTCTTTGCCTTATTGCCATTAGTTTCCATTCGGCGCATATCTCCTTTGAACACGTTACGGGCTGCTTTTCAGCAACAAAAGAAGAAATTAGATCCGGTAAAATGGCTGATATACAGTCTAGTATTATTGTTCATTTTCGGGTTTGCTCTTTTGCAAATGGATAATTGGAGACAAGCCCTGTTCTTTACATTGGGGGTTATCCTTGCCTTCCTAATTCTAACTGGTATAGCTGCCCTATTAATGTACTTAGTACGGCGATTTTTTCCGGGATCCTGGAGTTACCTATGGCGGCAGGGACTGGCTAATTTATATAGACCCAATAACCAGACAACTATACTGATTGTTTCAATAGGATTGGGTACTGCCTTTATTTGCACATTGATCTTTATTCATTCACTGCTGCTTAACCGCGTATCCTTATCATCTAGCGGCCACCAACCCAACATGGTATTGTTTGATATCCAACCTGCACAAAAAGAGCAGGTAATAGCGCTTACCAGGCAACAGGGTTTACCGGTAAATGGAACTGTACCTATTGTAAATATGCGACTGGAGTCGATCAATGATATCACAGCTTCGCGCTTGCAACAAGACAGTACAATTGATGTACAACGCTGGGTATTTAGCCGGGAGTATAGAGTTACTTTTCGAGACACCCTATCGGATTCTGAGAAAATAGCAGAAGGCAAATGGAGCGGTAAAGCTGATAAGGATGGCACTGTGCGTGTTTCAATCGAAGAACGGTTTGCCAAACGAAACAAAATACATATTGGAGACACCATGACATTTAATGTGCAAGGCTCCATTATACCCACAATTGTAGGTAGCTTGCGGGAAGTAGATTGGAACCGCATCCAGACCAACTTCTTGGTAGTGTTTCCAACTGGCGTTTTAGAAGATGCACCACAATTTCATGTACTGCTAACAAGGGTACCATCCAAGGAAAAATCAGCACAGTTTCAACAAGTGCTGGTGAAACAATTTCCAAACGTTTCAATTATTGACCTGGGACTAGTGCTAAGTGTCATAGATGATGTTTTAAGTAAAGTAGGATTTGTTATACGCTTTATGGCAGGCTTTAGCATTTTTACCGGCCTGGTTGTATTAATTGCTTCCGTATTGATCAGCAAATACCAGCGCATGGGTGAAAGTGTATTATTACGAACACTCGGAGCCAGCAAACGCCAATTGTTTATGATCACGGCTTTAGAATACTTTTTCTTAGGAGCATTTGCCGCTGCTACAGGCATTATACTTTCTTTAATAGGCAGTTGGGCTTTAGCCAATTATAGCTTTGAAATGAGTTTTTCACCAAGTTTGTGGCCAGTCCTTGTTGTCTTTTTAAGTGTTTGTGCGCTAACAGTAAGTATTGGATTGGGCAATAGCCGTGAGGTATTGACGCAACCGCCCTTGGAAATACTAAGACAGGAAAATTAAACCTTACCCCGGCCCACTCCTAAAGGAGAGGGAGAGCTAACACAAAGGGCTGGCTTAGTTAAGACTATCTATATAGACAGCGTAGTTTAAGCAACTACGCTGCTTTTTTTATCGGTTGTAATAATCCAGTATTTGTTTACGCAATATGAAATCGTAACGTGTCATCAATAAATTCAGGTTAGCTCTATCCAGGTTATTTTTTGCCATCAAGTAATCGACTGATGTACCCACACCTGCATTAAAACGTACTTCTGCTGCTCTAAAGGACTCCGCATAGGCGGATACCTGTTCTGCAGAAATTTGGTATCGCTCCCATGCGTTGGTCATATTCAAATAGGCCTGCTCCACTTCCTGACGTAGCTGGCGCTTCACATTTTCTTCCACCAAGGCCGTATTCTTGTATTCGATTGTTGCTAATCGCACACGATTACGTGCTTGTAAAGAGTTGAATATAGGAACTCTTACGCCAATACCCACTCCGGAGAAAACATTGTTTTTTAATTGTGTACTATAGTTGATTTTTTCTGAAGAAAAAGTTGGTTGTTTAGATACTACAGGATTTTTAATACCATTGACCAGTACATAATCTGACGTAGGCACTTCAGACATATCTACAAGCTTATCTTGTGTTGCGGCACTGGAATAATTGGAGTTAAGGTTCCCACTCAAATACACAGTAGGAAACTGTAACCCCTTAGTAGCCTTAATGGCATAAGATGCACTTTTTTTACGCCATTCAGCAGCTTTAATTACCCCCATCTGTTTGAGTGCATTTTGGTAGACCTCATTGGCACTGGCAGTATAGGGAGCCAAAGCATTTGCATTATCAATCTTTTCCAGCTTGAAGTTTTCTGAATAAGGAATATTCATTAGTTGCGTCAATTGCAAAAGGGCATTGCGCCACGCATTCTGGCTACTTACAACATTTAACTCACCCTCCTTCATTTGTCCACGCAGATCATATAAAAGTGGCGGACTGATAGCCCCTTCTATATTTAACTTCTCTAAACGCTCTACCTGCTGGCGTGAAACCTCTAGCTGTTGTTTGGCTAAGGCTATTAAATCCTCTGTGCTTAAGACACGCAAATATGCCAGAATTACATTTAACGTAACATCATCTTTTGATTGCTGCCAGTCGGCATTTGCAGCGTTTGCAGAGGATGAGGATTGCTTTATCTGGTTACGAAGATTTAAACCATTAAACAAGATCAAATCTGAGCCTAATCCATAATTAGCATAGTTAACCGTTTGATTTATATAACTATTCGTGAATGGATCAATACTACGCCCCTGATTAACGCCATGAAACACACTGCCATTTAGTGTTGGCAACAAGTTTAGCTTAGCCTGGTCTTTATTAATATCAGCAGCATCTGTTTGTAAAGAACGCTGTTGTACCTGAATACTATTTTTTATTGCACTATCAATACACTGCTGCAACGTAAGTACTTGAGGTGTCTGCGCCTTTACTTCAGTGGCAGACAACCAAACAGTACCTAGGATATACAATACACGTTTCATAATAACTTAATGCTTTATTAGTCCATCCATCAATTCAATAATGCGATGCCCATATGCCGCATTCTTTTCTGAGTGGGTAACCTGGATGATGGTTACGCCTTCTTTGTTTAACTGCTTGAAGATTTCCATAATCTCCTCACCTTGTGTTGAATTCAAGTTACCTGTAGGTTCATCAGCCAATATCAATTTTGGCTTGGCAATCAATGCCCGTACGATACCCACCAATTGTTGTTGACCACCAGATAACTGGTTAGGAAACAGGTCTTTCTTTCCAACAATGTTGAAGCGATCTAACATATCGGCCACAATTGCTTTTCTATCTGAAGACCTAACATCCTGATAAAGCAGAGGCGTTTCAATATTCTCGTAAACGGTTAGTTCATCTATTAGATGATAAGATTGAAAGACAAAACCGATAAATCGCTTATACAGTTCTGTGCGTTGCTTTTCCTTTAATTTGAAAACATCATTTCCAAGAAACTGGTAGCTGCCTTCATTTGGTTGATCTAGCATTCCAATGATATTCAATAAAGTGGACTTACCTGATCCGGATGGACCCATTATTGATATAAACTCGCCTTCTTTTACATTCAGGTTAATATCCTTTAAAATAAATGTGCGATTGCCTCCAACCTGATACCACTTGTATATGTTTTGTAATTCGACCATTCTTTTTATAGTCTTTTTAGGAATTTAGTATGAGGAAAGTACTTTATTCAGTACGTAAACTTTTAGCTGGATTAGTAGTTGCAGCCTTAATTGATTGAAAGCTTACTGTGATCAAGGCTATTAATAAGGCTATAAAACCAGTAATTAAAAACACCCACCAACTTATATTTACCCGGTACTCAAAATCTTGCAGCCAATTGTTCATAGCCCACCAAGCTATGGGAAATGCAATAAGCGCAGCAATAAATACAGGCTTCAAAAACGTTTTAGAAAGCATCGCCGTAATATTTAAAACACTTGCACCAAGCACTTTTCGAATTCCTATTTCCTTTATTCGTTGTTCTGCACTAAAGGCTGCCAGTCCAAACAAACCCATACAGCCAATAAAAATGGCCATGATAGTGAATATCCAAAGAAGTGTGCTCAATTTGTCTTCAGAGCTATACATTACTGCAAAGTTTTCATCAAGGAACTTATAATCTAATGGATAATCGGGTGAGAAACTATTCCATGTATTTTTTATGTGTTGTATGGTATTTGGAAGATGCGCAGCTTTTACTTTTATAGCCATTTTTACTAGTACTTGCGGATAGATTTGTAAAATAGTCGTACTTAACTTTTCATGCAGGCTCTTGACATGAAAATCTTTTACCACTCCGATTACTTTTCCTTTTTTTATCGGGTCAAGCGAATCGGCTGCAGACCATTTGTCCCAATGTAAAGGCTGTCCTATAGCTTTTTCAGGGGTACCAAAACCTAGCTCCTTTACCGCGGTTTCATTAATTATAAAACCTTCACTTACATCTGTAGCCATTTGTCTGCTGAAATCTCTTCCGGCGACTAGCTGTAAGCCCATTGTTTTAATATAGTCGTGATCAACTAATATTTGAATAGCTGAATATTCCTTATCACCATCTTTTGTAGGCAATTTTATTCCATCACCTGCCAATTGATCTCCAGGTAATCCATAGCCCCCTGTTACAGAAACAACACCAGGTGAACGCTTTAACTCCTCTTTAAAAACATCATATTTATCAGAAATATTCCCTCGTGTATCAAAGTAGATTATCTGGTCTTTATTGAAGCCTAGATCTTTTTGGTGCAGATAATTCATTTGTCGATACACAACTACGGTACATACAATTAATAAAGCAGATAGTGCAAACTGTATAATAACCAAACCTTGCCTTAAAACAGCAGTAGAATTAATACTGTTACCAGTTGGTTTTAATCCTTTCAAAACGCGAATTGGCTGAAAGCCGGACATCACCAAGGCTGGATAAATACCAGAAAGAATACCTATCAGTATAGCAGCACCTAAAATAAGCAGCACTAAAAGTGGATTGGTAAACAGATTAAAGGATATTGCTTTACCGGTAAAGGCATTTAGTGCAGGAAGAATAATAATTGTTGCAATAACTGCCAATAGGATGGAAATAAAGGCAACCAATATTGTTTCACCTGTAAACTGTAAGATCAACTGTTACGATCAGCCCCAATAGCTTTACGAACACCTATTTCTTTGGCCCTACGGAATGAACGGGCAGTGGCAAGGTTAATAAAATTAAAGCAGGCAATTAATAGTACAAATAAAGCTATGATGGTAAGACCTTTTACATATGTGGCATTTCCCCTTTTGGCATTATCAAATTCAAAACTTGCCGAATAAAGATGAATATCCTTTAATGCCTGGAAGTATGGCATAGTAATAAAACCAGATTCCTGCGTTTGAGGTTCTCCTTCTTTTTTAACAGCCAAATGAAGTTTGTTTTGCAATTGTTGCAGGTCTGTACCCTCTCTTACTTTTAAATAAGTAAAGAATTGCTGCCATCCCCATTTTTGCATTCTTTCAGCCGGTATGCCGGCAGCAGACATCGGGATGATATAATTAAAATCAAGATGAAAATGTTCAGGAAGAGAAGCTAAAACTCCTTTTACTTCAAAATTGGTTTTATCCAACTTTATCGTTTTTCCAATAGCATCAATACTGCCGAAATATTTTTTAGCTGTTTCTTCTGTAAGGACTACAGAGGATGAACCTACCAGGGCATTTTTTGCAGATCCCGCAGTAAATTTTAATGGAAAAATTTCAAAAAATGTGGAATCAGCTATAGCGCCTTTATTTTCATAGGCTCGTTTTTCCCCCACCTCCATCAGCATTTTACCATCCCACATTAGCATACGTGCTGCTTGTTCTACCTCTGGATAATTTTGCTTCATATACGTAGCAAAAACAGGAGGTGTATTGGCAGACGTTGTTGAAGCACCAGTTTTGCTAGTGTTTTTTAAATAGATCCGATATATACTGTTTCCGTCCTTAATGAATGTATCATATTGCAATTCGTCCCAGACAAACAAGCCAATAAGCAAGCAGCCGGTTATACCAATAGCTAAACCCAATATATTGATCAGGCTAAAACCCTTATAGCGAAGAAGATTTCGTATAGCTACTTTCAAATAATTTTTAAACATATAATACGTTTATTCTGTTCGTAGATTTTTAACCGGATTTGCCTTTGCCGCCTTAACCGTTTGAAAACTGATTGATACCAATGCAATTAGCATAGCAACTAAGCCAGCCATTAAAAACATCCACCAACTGATATGAATACGGTATACAAAATCTTGCAACCACTGATTCATAAAGTACCAGGCAATTGGAGAAGCAATTAGTAAGGCTAAGGCTACTAGTTTTATAAAATCCCTTGATAATAGGAAAACAATAGAATGAACACTTGATCCAAGCACTTTTCTGATTCCAATTTCTTTGGTTTTGCGTACAACAATAAAAGTGATCAAGCCCCATAAACCAATACAGCAAATAAAAATGGAGATCACTGAAAACGCTTTAAAGAGGTTATAATCTTTAGTTTCTTGTTCATAAAGTGTTGCTAGTGCATCATCAATGAAGCTGAATGTATAAACACTTTCCGGATAGATCTTTTTCCAAGCCTGTTCTATTTTGCTTAGTATTTGATGCATATTACCGGGATTCATACGAATACCAGCCGCATAGTAAAACGGAGGGAATGGTGTTAATACGACCGGTTTAATTTCATCATGTAACGAGGTAGTATGGAAATCTTCCGTTACCCCAATTATTATTGGTCTTATATTATTTAGCCCCAGTTCAATAATCTTACCAATGGCTTCTTCAGGTTTTTTATAACCCAACGTTTTGATCATGGCTGTATTTACCACCACGGCTGACCCAATATTTTTTTCTTCAGATGAGAGAAACCACCGACCTGCTCTTAGCTTCATCTGATAGGCCTTAATATACTCCTTATCACATGGTATTACTTTAGCTGTATACTCTATATTCGAAGGCAATTGCGGAGCTCTTAAACCCACACTTATACCATTATCTGATACAGGTGCCCCCAAGCAAAATGTTATATTTTGAATGCCAGCTTGTGTTTGCAAGGCGTTTCGAAAACTTTCAATCTTTGCACTATCACTATCCGGCAACGGAATTTCCACTACAGCTTCTTTATTAAAACCCAATTTCTTTTGGTGGAAGTAATCCATCTGCCTTGCAATGATTATTGTACATATAATAAGAGCAATAGAAGTTGCAAACTGAAATACCACCAGGCCTTTTCGTAAAAGCGTCGATTGTTTACTAGGTATATTTAGCTGATTTTTAAGTGCTGTAATCGGATTAAATCCTGCTAAAACCAAAGCCGGATAGGCTCCTGATAACAAGCTAACAACTAGCAGGGCCAATAAAGCACCCGACAAAAAAGACAGATCGATTAATTGATTAAACGATAATGACTTATTTAGAATAGTATTGACATAAGGTAAAGTAAGTCCAGCAACAACAAACCCAATAATAGCTGCTATTAAAGTAACAATAACTGTTTCCTGCATATAATAGAGAAACAATTGTCCTTTTGAGGCACCAATTGATTTCCTTACCCCTACTTCCTTTGCTTTTGTAAAAGCCTGCGATGTAGACAAGTTTATATAATTTACACAGGCAATAAGTACTATAAAACAACCCAGCAACCATAGCATGGTTAAATACTTTTTGCTAACTGTGTAGGTAGGGTTACTATTTTCAAATGTAGTATCAAAGTGCACTTCCGATAATGGCTGTAAATACATTTGCTTGTTACGATCTCGTTCCTCAGCACCGTATTTCTTCACAATTGCAGCTAAAGCGCTATTTACAGAAGCAACTGCATTAATGTTTTGTAAACGAACATATGTATACCCGTTACTGGTAAAGTTCCAATTATCAGGATCTAACCCACCCATAAACTCAGTAGTTAAGGTACCTAAGGACAAAAGCATAGTAATAGGCAAATGTGTTGCAGCTGGAATATCTTTGATCAACCCAACTACTTGAACATCAACTTTATTATCTATCCGAATTATTTGACCCAATGGATCTTGATCACCAAAATACCGTTTAGCCGTTGTAGCGGTTAAAACAGCCTGCCGAGGTGCGTTCAAGGCTTTTGCCTGATTGCCTTTCAGCCAGAATTTTTCTATCCCCGAAAAATCAAATACAGAAAAGAATAGCGAATCAGCAAAAATGATGTTTTTTTCCTCAAAAGGGTCTTGATTTCCAATTCGTACATTCGCGTTATCGCTAAAATGAATCTGAGTAATTGGCATACTGGCCATTTCATTTCTTAGAAAACGTGCTGTTGGGTAAGGTGTTTCGGCCTCATACTCTATTTTATCCTCCCTACTCTGCTTTGTTACAACTCTATATATGGAATTACGATCACCCAGAAACTTATCAAAGCTGTTCTCATGCTTAACAATCAAAAAGATGATAACAACAGCAGCAATGCCAATTGATAAGCCGAGGAGGTTTATTAAAGTAAAACTTTTATGACGCCAAAGGCTGCGGAATATTTGTTTAATATTTCGGAAAAACATGTTGTACGTTTTGAGAGAATTATTCTGTTCTGAGGTTTTTCACAGGGTTTGCTGAAGCCGCTTTTACCGTTTGGAAGCTGATTGTAATAAAAGCAATTATGGCAGCAACAATACCGGCCACTAAAAAGAACCACCAGGAAATACCAATACGATAGGCAAAGTCCTGCAACCATTGATGCATAATATACCAGGCAATTGGGAAAGCTATAATAGCTGCTACGATAACCAGCTTCATAAAATCTGCAGACAATAAGCCTACAATACTCTTCACATCAGCGCCTAACACTTTGCGAATACCAATTTCTTTTATCCGTTGACCAATTGCAAATGCGGATAAACCTAAAAGCCCCAGACTAGCAATAAATATGGCAATACAAGCAAATACGGTAAAAATGGCTTTTTGACGCTGTTCCGCTTCATAGAGCCTGTTGAAGTTTTCTTCAAGAAATGTATATTCAAAAGGCACTTCTGGTAAAAACTTCTTCCAGGTATTTTCAATATGATTTAAAGCTGCGGGAATATTTTGTCCTGATAACTTGATCGAAAGTTGAGCATATGAAGTACGACCAACAGGCATCAAGAAGGCTATTGGTAAAATGCGTTCATGCATAGACTCAAAATGAAAGTCATGAAACACACCAACAATCTCCCCTTTTCTTCTTCCATATTGAAATTCTTTTCCAACAGCTTCTTCTGGAGACTTTAATCCCAAAGCTTTTACCCCTGCTTCATTGACTAGAAAGGCAGAAGTGTCTCTAAGGCCATTACTCCTGGAAAGATTCCGTCCAGCTACTACTTTTACTCCATAGGTACTCAAGAACCCATCGTCACCTACAACCATCTTGATATCTGCTCCTGAAGGCGCCAATGAATCACCACGTTTTATCTGTGCACCCATTGCATCTAATAATCTACCTGTGGGAATACGGGAAGATCGACCAACTTCTTTAATGAGCGTATTAGAAGTCATTTCATTTCTAAAACCTTCATAATGTTCTGCAAGTGCACTATTGTAACCTAAAACCACAACATGATCGCGATCAAAGCCCAATGACTTGTTTTGCATGAATCGCAATTGTTGAAATACAACGATTGTACTAACAATGAGGATGATAGATATTGCAAACTGCAAAACCACTAAAACCTTCCGGAAAGAGAAGACATGATTATCTACCTTGATAATTCCTTTTAACACTTTTACCGGCTGGAAGGATGACAAGAATACAGCAGGATACAAGCCTGAAATAATGCCAACGATAAATGGAATGAATAATAATGGAACAATGATCTGCCATTGTAATAAGCTTTTAACTGACAAGGACAATCCAGAAAGTTCATTCAACCAAGGCATCAAAAGCCAGGTAAGTATAAAGGCCAGTATGGTGGCTATCCAGGAAATAAGTACCGATTCGCTTAGAAATTGTGCAATCAGCTCCTGTTTACTTGCCCCTATGGTTTTTCTTACCCCAATCTCTTTCGCTCGTATGATAGATCTTGCTGTAGAAAGATTCATATAGTTAATACAAGCAATCAGCAAAATGAATAAGGCAATGGCCGAGAAAATATATACACGCTTAATATCTCCATTCTCTTCCATTTCATCGTCTTTATGGGACCGCAAATGAATATCGGTCAACTTTGTAAAGGATAAGGATGTCCATTGGCTGGGTTTAAACTTGTCGCCTTCAGAAGGGATATGACGGTCAAGGAAAGCCGGCATCTGTGCTTCCAGGTTTTTAATCTTATAATCCTCTGGAACTAATAAATAGGTATAAAAAGAATTATTACCAAAGTTGGTCCGTAACCGCTCCTCACCATAGATAGCTGTATCCTTCAGTGTATTGAAAGAGATCATGATCTGTGGATGAAAATGAGAATTAGAGGGGAATGCTTTATAAACACCCGTAACTTTTGCATCAATTTGATTATCCAGACGAACTACTTTATTAATAGGGTCGCTGGTACCAAAATACTTCCGGGCCACTTCTTCAGTTAATAATACGGTGTATGGATCGTCGAGTGCTTTGTCCTTATTTCCTTTTAAAACAGCCACATCAAAAACATCAAAGAAATTTTCATCTGCAAAATAGACGTCACGCTCGTTGAATCGCTTTTCTTCATAACGAAAAGCAGTGTTGCCATTTTGAAGTACGCGTGTCATTTTTTTGATCGCCGGAAAATCATTCACAAATAAAGGCCCAAATGGAGGTGCCACTGCGCTCAGCGCCAAGTTGATATCACCTGTTTCCGGATTTATGAACGTACGATTAACCCGGTATATATTTTCAGCCTTACTTTGATACTTATCATAACTTAGTTCATGTATGATATAAGAAAGTATCAGTAAACAACAGGTAACCCCAACGGTTAAGCCAAATAGGTTGATCCCTGAAATAAACTTATGTTTCATCAGGTTTCTAATGGCGATCTTTAAATAATTCCGTAGCATATAATACGTTTTATTCAGTTCTCAGATTTTTTACTGGATTTACCAATGCCGCTTTTATACTTTGCATGCTAATAGTAAGAACGGCTATCAGCAATGCAATAATGGCTGCAACTAAGAAAATCCACCAACTTAAGGGCGTTCGATAGGCAAAGTCTTGAAGCCAGTTATACATGAACCAGCCGGCTAATGGTGCGGCTATCAGGAAGGCAATACTTACTAACTTGATAAAGTCTTTTGAAAGTAGACTTACAATACTGGTAACGCTGGCGCCTAAAACCTTTCGAATACCAATCTCTTTTGTTCTTTGTTCTGCTATATATGCTGCCAAGCCAAATAAACCCAAACAGGCTATAAATATGGCAAGGGATGAAAATATCAAGGCAATCTTTCCAATACGCTGCTCGGCACGATACATTTCATCAAATGATTCATCCAAGAAACGATAATGAAATGGTATTCCAGGGGCCATAGTTTTCCAAAAGCCTTCAGCCTGATTTATAATATTCGATGCTTTGTCAGCTTTTACTTTAAAGGAAGCCAGACCAGTGCTTTTACCAAATCGCATACATAGTGGTCCAATTGACTCTTTAAGCGATTCAAAATTGAAGTTTTGAACAACGCCGATTATTGTAAAAGAGATCATCCTCCCGGTACTAATATCATCAATGGTATAAATCAATTTGCCTATAGGATCTTCATAACCTAATATCTTGGCAGTCGTTTCATTTATGATGACGGCGTTAGAGTCTGTTAGATGCTGAGAAGAGAAGTTACGCCCCTTAACTACGTTCATTCCCATGGTAGGGATGTATTGATCATCTACCGTCCAATACTGCATGTTTAAACCACTCTTTGCATCAATAACCGCTTCTTTTGAAAAGGTCTGGTCATTACGGGAAGAATTGGATACCGGTAAGTAATCGCTATAACTGGCATTGATTACTCCTGAATTCTTTACCAGTTCATTTTTAAACGCAGTAGTATTATTGGCAAGCGCATAGGTATTGTCTATAACCAAAACCTGATCTTTACTAAAACCAAGCTTTTTGTTTTGTATATAGTTCAATTGCCTGTAGATGACTATTGTTCCAATAATTAGAATAATAGAAGTGGCAAACTGAAATACAACTAATACACTACGAAGTCCTCCACTCCTGGCTCCTATACTTAACTTTCCTTTTAAAACCTGGATAGGCTTAAAGGCCGAAAGATAAAAGGCTGGATAGCTCCCCGCTAATAGACCAACAATAAACGGAATGATGATTATAATAAGTAGTATTGGAAATGAAAACAGATAGCTAAAGCTCATTTGTTTTCCTGAAATCGTATTGAACAGCGGGAAGATCAGGTAAACAATACCTAATGATACAATAAACGCAAAAACGGCCATTAAGGTAGATTCGCAGAGAAACTGACCTATCAGGTATCTCCTATCCGTTCCTAGAACTTTACGAATACCTACCTCTTTTGCCCGACCAGCCGAACGGGCTGTTGTCAAGTTCATAAAATTGATACAAGCAATAACCAATATGAAAAGCGCAACAGCAGAAAATATGACGACATATTGGATATTCCCACTAGGACTTAATTCAAATGACCGATCTGAACGCAAATGAATATCGGTTAAAGGAATCAGGCTGTAATCCAATTTATTACCTGCTTTTTTAAAATCATCCATGCTCTGGATGTTCATAATAGCCTTTGCCTGGGCCAGCACATAGGTATTCGTGTATTGAATAAACTTTTTCTCAAAAGCCTTTACATCTGTACCTTTTCTCAACAACAAATAGGTGTGAAAATTATGGCTTAGATAAGAGCCCCATTCATAATTCACATTATCCATTGAGAATATCAGATCTGCATTAAAATGTGAATTCGTAGGCATATCCATGATAACGGCCGTTACCTTATACAGGGTACTTTTATCATCATTGGTTTCAATTATTTTACCTAAGGCATTTGTAGTACCGAAATATTTATTGGCAGCAGACTCTGTAATAACTACTGTATTCGGATCGTTTAGTGCAGTTTTAATGTCACCTTCAATTGTTTTAAAACTAAAAACATTAAAAAAAGTAGAATCGGCATGAAAAACACGATTCTCATTTATAAAATTGTTGCCCTTCCGAATTAATTTGGCTCCATTTGAATTATAGATTCGGGTGTACTGCTCTACTTCCGGGTAATCTTTTTTAACGTAGCGCCCATCATATCAGACGTAACGGGCAAATGAAGATCTGTGCCACCAAATCGTATGTCAGAATTAATTCTATATATACGCTCGGCATTTTGATTAAATCGATCATAACTTATCTCATCTAACACATAAATGGCAATCAATAAGAAACATGCCAGTCCACAAGCTAGTCCCGTAATATTTATGATAGAGAAAGCCTTATTTTTTATAAGATTGCGGAGTGCTACCTTAATATAATTCTTTAACATAAACAGCGTTTATTCATTGCTAAAGTTGTTTACAGGTGTTTTCTAGGTAAGTTTCAAAGAATTCAATGCCACAGTACTAATTATAGCATTTAAGAGTTGACTACGTTACACAAAGAGATTAACCTGCCATTTTACAAAAGCAAATCATGTACATCAGCTTTAATTTGAAGTCTAACTATCCTCTACTCTATCCGTCTCCTATGCAATAATGTTTTCCAGTACGGCCTGACCATCTAACATTCTTATAATGCGATGGCTATACCTGGCATCATGCTCAGAGTGTGTTACCATGATGATCGTGGTTCCTTGTTCATTTAGATCCGTCAATAATTGCATTACTTCATTACCATTCGAAGAATCCAGATTCCCTGTAGGTTCATCTGCCAGTATTAATTTAGGATTATTCACTACAGCACGCGCTACGGCTACACGTTGCTGCTGACCACCAGACAATTGCTGGGGATAGTGGTTACGGCGATGCATGATCTGCATTTTATCCAATACTTCTTCTACGCGCTTTTTACGATCGGTTGCACTAATTCCTAAATAGATCAACGGGAGTTCAACATTCTCAAAAACCGTCAGTTCGTCTATCAGGTTAAAACTTTGAAATACAAATCCGATATTCTTCTTGCGCAAGTCTGCCCGCTTACGTTCATTATAGTGAGCGATCTCCAGTCCATTAAACAAAAAGCTACCACCATCAGGGTCATCTAATAAACCAAGAATATTAAGCAATGTAGACTTGCCACAGCCTGATGGACCCATGATAGCTACAAACTCCCCTTCTTTCACTTCAAATGAAAGTTTATTTAAAGCGACCGTCTCTACATCTTCAGTACGATAAACCTTTTCTAAGTTGGAGATCTTTATCATAATAGCAGTTGATTTTTATGCTTATTTAAAAATGTATAAAGGGTTTAATACATCGAATCCATTATCGTAAGTAGTAGTACAAGTTCTCGGTGTTTCTACTTTACTTTCACAAATTGAAAAGCTATTAGTCATTAATTCAGTTATGCATAAACTGAAAGACAATAACAAAACATTTGTCAATGAAGAATACCAATGCGCTCTCATAAAAAATGATTTATTAGCTATAACTATTTTTTCAGCACTAGTTCCTGCATATTGCCATAGTTTTCATAGCTAGAAGTCACCACTTTATCGCCAGGCTGCAAGCCACTTAACACTTCATAATAGTCTGGATTCTGACGGCCTAATTGAACATCAACCTTATAAGCCATGGTACCATTCTCATTTACTTTAAATATCCAATTGCCACCAGTTTGTTGAAAGAAACCTCCTTTAGCAACTAAAACAGCTTGCGTTTCATCGCTTAAAGAGAGTCTAATTTGTAATGTTTGCCCACGCCGAACATCCGAAGGTGGTGTATCCACAAATTCCATATCCACCTGGAAACGACCATTATTTACCTGGGTATATACCTTTTTAATTCGCAGTTTGTATGTTTTACCCGCCAATGTTGCTTCCCCCAATTGACCAATCATTACCCGGGATATATAATGCTCATCAATATCTACACGCACCTTATAACCACTCATTACATCTATTTGTCCTAAACGTTCGCCCTTGTTCTTTGATTGTCCTATTTCAGCATCCAATGATGTTAATTGACCGTCAACCGGAGCACGAACAATCAAGTCTCCTACTTTGCGGCGCATTAAGGCTAAAGCGTTTTGCATGCGTGCGTACGAAGCACCCATCTGGCTAATTTGTTGTTTATTGGAAATAGCATCCTGTTGTAGCGTTTGCTCGTTAAGTTTCTTACGATTCACTTGATAGGTAAAATTATTTTCAGAAGCTTTAAACTCTTGTGAACCAATTACTTTTTCTTCATACAAATGTTTGTTGAGCTTGTACAAGCGTTCCGCCTCAATAAATGCATTGTCCACATCTGCTTTATGGTTAAGCTGTTGAATAGTGTTTTGAACGGCATTGTTTTTCGTGTTCTGCATTTGTGTTAAAACATCAAACACTGCCGTTTCCTGGTTTGCCAGGCTTAATTCCAAATCGGTATTAGACAACCGAAGAATCGGTTGACCTCTTTTTACAAACGCACCATCCTCTACTAACTTCTCTTCTATCCGGCCTCCTTCTATTGCATCAAGATAAATAGTTGTGATCGGCATGATCATTCCATTTACTGGAATGAATTCTTGGAAAGCTCCTTTTTTCACTTCGCTTATTGTGATTCTTTCAGGATCTACATTTAACCGGCTTTTACCAGAAGTGAAGTACCAGCTAGCACAAATGAGTAAGACCAATGCAGTGATACCAGCAATACTTAGTATTCGTTTTTGATTCCAGCGTTTTTTTTCAATTTTACGATCCACGGTCATTTTGGTTTAAGAACCATCCAGCATTATTAAAACACTGGATGGTTAAGATCAATGCAGAATAAGGCTGCCGAATGATATAATACAATGATGCCAATTACAGAACCATTTAATTTTCAAATAGTTAGAATTTCATCCTGCTAAGATCCCGTACGTTAGCGAACACAAACTGTATCAAAAACGAACACTTTAACTGCGAACACTAACTGAATTAAAAAGTTCATTATGAAGCTATTATAATAACGGCATAATTGTAGTTTCGCCTATACAACCACTTTCTTTTTTATGTCACTGAAAACTGCTTCTGTTCTAATAATCGATGATGACGTAGACGTACTAACTGCTGTACGGTTATTATTAAAGCCAGAAGTCAAAGAAATTGTTACTGAAAAGAATCCTGAGAATATCCGTTCCATCTTAGCCAAACAGTCGTTCGATGTGATCTTGTTGGATATGAACTTCAACAGCTCCATTAATACAGGAAACGAAGGCTTTTATTGGCTAAATAAGATCAAAGAATTTAAGTCCAATGCAGCTGTTATTATGATTACTGCCTACGGAGATATTGATCTAGCTATACGCTCTTTAAAAGAAGGTGCTTTTGATTTTGTAGTAAAGCCCTGGCATAATGAAAAGCTGATCAATACTATAGCTGATGCTGCCAAAAACAAAAACCAATCATCGGCTTCTCTAAAACTACAAATAGAAAAACCCGTTATTGGCTCTGAGCTGATTGGTGATTCTGAAGTGATGCAGGATATTTTCTATAAGATCAACAAGATAGCCCCAACGGATGCTAATATTTTAATACTTGGAGAAAACGGAACCGGTAAGGATCTTATTGCCAAAGCCATACACCAACAGTCATTAAGAGCTGATAAAGCATTTATTAAAGTAGATGTCGGCGCTTTAACAGAATCATTATTTGAAAGTGAGTTATTTGGTCATAAAAAAGGAGCCTTTACCGACGCTCGCGAAGACCGTCTAGGTCGATTTGAATCAGCAAATAATGGGACTTTGTTTTTGGACGAGATCGGCAACATTAGTTTATTTCAGCAAGCCAAATTGCTTACCGTATTGCAAAACCGCCAGGTAACTCGATTAGGTACTAATACACCAGTACCTATTGATATTCGGCTGATATGCGCCACCAATGTGCCCATGACAGAACTGGCTAACGAATCGCGTTTTCGCAAAGACCTTATTTACCGGATCAATACAGTAGAGATCATAGTCCCTCCATTGCGTAAAAGAGGACGAGATATTATTTTACTGGCTAATCATTTTTGTAAAGTCTACAGTAACAAATATTTAAAACCAAATATAGAACTTGACAATAGTGCCATTGATAAATTGTTACACTACCATTTCCCAGGCAATGTAAGAGAGCTACAATATGCTATAGAGCGTGCAGTTATTATGTCGGAAGATCGTGTATTAAGAGCACAAGACTTGTTATTTTCTCCAATTGAAACTGCTAGTGCTCAAGAGGAAGAAGCTGTTACTACTAACCTAAGTAGTGTTGAAAAGAACACCATCTTACGCGTAATTGAAAAACACAATGGAAATATATCAAAAGCTGCCAAGGAATTAGGTATTACCAGAACGGCTTTATACCGCAGACTCAATAAATATGACATATAAAAATTTTGAAGGGCGCATCATTATTCGCGTCATCTTATTATTTATCATCCTTTTAGCAACGTCATTTTTGATTGTAAAAGGGCTGTATATCTATTCAGTATTAATTACGCCTGTGATTATTTATCAAGTCATTGAATTCATCCGCTTTCAACGCAAAACACATGAGGAACTTAACCAGTTTGTTGAAGCTGTTCATTACCGTGACTTTTCTCGCTATTTTGATGTAAAGCAGGCCCCTGTTGAACTTCAGCCTTTAAGAGAGGGCTTTAATGAGATCAACACAACTTTTAAAGTTATTAGCAAAGAGCGCGAAACGCAATTCCATTATTTACAAAAGATATTAGAACTAGTTGATACTGGCATTCTTTCTTATCATGAAGAAGGTGGTGAAGTAGTTTGGATGAATGAATCACTTAAGCAGATGCTTCAGCTCCCCTATCTTAAAACAGTGCAATCATTAGCCAAGCGTGATGAAGAGTTATATAAAGAGATCCTGGTTTTACAACCCGGCGAGAGCAAAGTAGCCATTGCTCATTTGGAAAAACAAAACTTAAAAGTTCTCCTGTCTGCTACTACTTTTCAAACTGATGGCAAGAAATTCAAACTGATTGCCTTTCAAAATGTAAACGAAGCTCTTGACCAAACAGAAGCAAATGCCTGGAGAAAACTATTGAGCGTACTGACACATGAGATTATGAATTCAGTAGCCCCCATATCTTCTTTAGCTGAAACCCTTAAGCACAGGCTAGTAGCTACCAGCCAAGAACGCAGCCTTGATACAAGTGCATTAGAGGATCTAGAGTTGGGCATTGAAACCATTAAACGAAGAAGTGAAGGCCTGTTGAAGTTTGCAGAGACCTATCGCAACTTAAATAAGATCACCACCTTAAACCTGCAACGCGTGTATATCAGTGAGTTGTTTGCCAACCTGCACCAACTAATGCAACCCACTTTTGAACAGAAAGGAATTGAATTAGATATACTTTTGCGGGACCCATCCATTATGTTACAAGCTGACCCCAACTTGCTTGAGCAGGTATTGATCAATCTAACAGTAAATGCTATAGAAGCCGTTAAAGACAAACCGAGTCCAAAAATTGTATTATCTGCCGACCAAACAACCAATAAAAAGATTGTGATTCGAGTAGCCGATAACGGCCAAGGCATGCCAGACGAAGTGCTTGACAAGATCTTTATACCCTTCTTTAGCACCAAAAAACATGGCAGTGGTATTGGATTGAGCCTATGTAAGCAAATTGTTATGCTACATAAAGGCACTATACAGGTGCATTCTAAAGAAGGTGTAGGAACAGCGTTCTCTCTAACTTTTGCCTGATAAAACTTCTATTTATAAAAAAGGCCGGTTTAAATTACCGGCCTTTTTTACTTCATTAATTGTCTAAATTATCTCTATCTTTTTCTACATCCTGCATGCGCTTTAGCATAATAGCTGAAGATATTGATGAGAGAAGCAGTTTGTCATGCGCCTCTAAATTATTTGCTAACCAGATATTGTTGTCTAAAATATCAATCACAGCCACTACACCACCATCCCATTGCAATTCATAACCACTCAACATTTTACCACCAATTACCTTTGTATCTTTTCCACTCTTCGTTGTTACTTTATCAATATGAAGCGGACGAATAGCTATATTTTCCTTTCCATTAGTAGCATATCCTTCCTCTTCTACATAAGGCTTATCAAATAACTTTATGGCTGTATCCTTAGCGATATCGTATTTATTGATAAGCACTAGCGACCAAGGTTCACTGTTTTGTGCTGTTAAAGGAAGTATGGCTGCTGTAAAAGCATATTCATATTTATTGGTTTTTGAAGCACTCCCTATATAGGGATTATTGCTTTTGTACACCAGTTGCTTTTCAGAAAACTTATCCATGGCATAAACTTCCGCCACAAGGTTACCATCCTGTATAGAATATTGAAACTTATTTTTCTGATTAATAGTACGCTTATCAACATCAACATTCAATACATTTAAAACCATTTCCTCTGGCTTCAAATTGAATTTTGTATGCTGCATACCATGTGTAAAGTCCCAACCTCTCTTGATTTTGGAAGTTTGAAATGGTCCAAAATTTAGTTGCTGGTTGATCTGCCAGCCTTGCAATCCCTTCACATGCATTTTTGTGGCTTGGCTACTAAATTGTTCCGGAACTGAAAGCTTCACTGCAGTGCAAGAGCTTAATGCTATTAAAAAAACAAATGAAATTATGGAGTAGCGCATAGAAAATCAATTGTAGTGTAAAGTAATATTGTTAATAATTGTTATGCATGCTTAAGCAGTAGCAATTGCTTAGAAATATGTATAAACTGTTTTTAATGTATATGAATGACTATTAGTAGCAGGCGATAAATAAACAGTGATCACCTCTTTTGGATACCCGTTGTTATCATAAGTATAGTCAGACTGATAAGGATAAGCATTGGGATATGATCCAGTATACTGTTGTTGTTGTGATACCAAATTGTTTTTAGATTGATTAGAAAGGTATAGATCTGGCCTGCCAATGAAAATATAAGGGTTGATATTAAAATCATACTGATATAGGCCTTTCTGACCACTTTGATTGGCTGCAACCGAACTTTCTACCAGGTTGCCTTTTTCATATATCTGGTTATAATCCATCGTATTGCTGTTGTGTGAATAGGAATATTTAATGTGCGCATTATTTCTGCCTGGCGTTTGATAATAAGTAACGAAAGCATTTGTTACAACACCATTTTCCGTGTGTTCAATGGCATAAGGCCTCTTCATAATATCATAAAGAAACTCCGTGTTGACCAGGAAAACATCCTTAGGACTATATTGTACAATGCGCGTTATTTTATTATCAGTATTATAGGCAAAAAATTCATAACGCACTAACTGTGGCTGCCCATTGTCTTGTCTATCATAATAATCAATACGGTGGAGGTGACCATCCGAATAGAAGTTATACTCTACTTTGCGCTCAGGTACATACAATCCATTTACTAGCCGGTAGACCATTTCCTGCTTTATCTTCTTAGGAGCCATTTTACCACCAATGCCATATACTTCTCCTTCACGTACTTGTTCATGGTTTAACACCATTGTACTGTTGATTCCCCATTTTGAAAACTCAAATGTATAACTGTGAGCAGCCTTTGGTATTTCTATTTCATTAGTACCTGCGGTTAAATCCAAAGTCTTTTGAGTTACTGGTCCATAATTATTTAATATGGTCAATTTTACAGTAGCGGGTATACTATCATAATAGATATCGCCAATTTGTGCATATGCTCTGAGCTTAATCTTGAAGAAAGGATTACCCTGATCTGGAGGAGTCGGCCCATCTACCGGATCGAATGCCCATGATGGATAGCCAAAACTTTCAGGCTTATCTCCTATTTCTCTTTTTAGCACTTCCACTTGAACTGGAACTAATGCTGTTTGTGGCAAAGAGTAAGAGATATGTAACGGCTTAGCTACCAGCAATGCCTTTTCAGATCCTATAACAGGCGCCACAAATAGTGTTTTGTGGACATTGTTGTTTACCAAAAACTTTACTACGCGATATTTTCCATCAGGCAATTCCAAACTACTGGTCTTATAATTGCCTTCAAATTGTAAGGGAAGCTTAACATTATCCAATACTGTTTGATTTTGTTCATTTACAATCATCACTTGCGCATATAGACTGGATGAACCTGTAGATGACTCTCTAGGTAAGTTTGCAATAACAAACTGATAGAGATTTGATTTGGTTGAAGGTTGTGAAGGTGGTTGAGGAGATGGGGTGACGATTGGATCTTCTTTTCTACAGGAAGCAAAGAAGAAAGAAACAAATGCCAAAAGACTTATAATTCGGATGTGTAGAGGATGCATTTTAAATGATTTGAGTTTTGGTTAACTGCTTTACTATAACCAATACCCTAGGGTCATTCAAAAGCGTTGGGTATACATAAACCCTTTAACAAGACATTTGCAAATGCGCTTACAGTTTACTAGCCAATTATATGGGCCTGCATCTAAATCAATCCTAATTATGCCTCTACCACCTCTTCTAGCGGAATAGCTAATGTAAGTGTACAACCTGCAGTTGGTTTGCTATCTATGGTTAACTTACCATTCAAGCTTTCAGCCCTCCCTTGCATGTTATTGATCCCTATCCCATTTCGCTGTGCATTTATATCAAAGCCTTTACCATCATCTTTGATCTTTACTATTAGAGTGAAGTCACAAACCGAAATGGTAATATTTACGCGTGCAGCCTCGGCATGTTTCAAGATGTTTGTCATGTGCTCTTGAATAATGCGGTAAACGCCCAAATGCACCTCCTGGGATATTTTTGCGTGATCACCATTAACCGTAAGGCTTATCTGAAGTTTATTGGTAAGTTTTAATGCGCCAACTAGTTCTTTTATGGAATCAGCTAAGCTGATTTCACCAAGTGTAGGACTGGAAAGCCGTTTTGAGATGCTCCTTATTTCGTTTATACAATCGGATAAATACGTGGTAGCTTTTTCTAGTAACAATTGTTGATCGGGGTGTTTATCCAAACAAAGCTCAGTATAAAGTTTTACGGTAGTCAATACCTGGTTTACATTATCATGCAACTCTTTTCCTAATTGCGCTCGTTCCTGTTCCTGGGCCTGAATGGTTGCTTTATTCACTCGCTTCTGCCATTCCGTAACTTGCTTTTCAAAACGTTCCTGCAATATCTTTTTATCAGTTATGTCTCGAGAGTTAATTACAAAGCCATCAACGGCAGAATCATGAAGCATATTTATTGCCTTGGATTCTAGCCAGCGCCATTCCCCTTTCGCGTTTAAAAAGCGAAAAGGCTCTAAATCATCAACATAAGTTTCAGTAAAAAGCCGGGAAAAGGATTTAGCTAGTCGCACAACATCATTTGCATGTACCAAATCAAAAACATTTTTGCCAACTAGAGCTTTGGGCTCATAGCCCAAAATGCGATAAACAGATTCGGCCACATATAGGTAATTGCCTTCAACATCCAGAATGCCAATCATATCAAAGCCATTCTGTACCAGTGTGCGATATCGTCGTTCATTTGCCATCAACAGTTGATCAGCCAATCTAGAATCTGTAATATCCTGAACTACACCTTTCAAAAGTGCAGGTATATTGTCTTTAAAAACCACTTCAATCCATTGTCTTACATAAATCACCTGCCCATTAGGCCGAATCATCCTGTGCTCCGTAAAGTAGTTGTTTAAAACACTAAAATCACTTAAATCCTTTTGTAAACGATCTCTATCGTCCGGATGTACTAAAGACAGGTATACTGTTTGGGAAAATTCAGGATACTCTTCACGACTAATACCATATATTTCATAAAGTTGATCAGATGCCCAATGGGTGCTTTTGTTTAACAGATCATATTCCCAACCAGCTACACGAGCCATTTGGTATACTTTCTTTAAACGCTCCTGTTTTTCTACTAATTGTTGCTCCACTTTTTTCTTTTCCCGTCCATCTCTAGCTACACAGTACATAATTTGTTCTTCTTCATCCCATCGTGCCGACCAAACCAAGGGTATAATAGAACCATCCTTACTACAAAAGCGATTTTCAAAATAGGTAACCTCTAAACCGTTTCTAATCTGCGAAAAAGTCTCCTGGCTTACTAATTTGTCATCACAATAAACCAGATCGTTTGATTGCATTCCTACCAATTCGCCAGGGGCATAACCTAATAATTTTTGAGAAGCCGCACCGACCTTCAAGAATATTCCCGTTTTATCAATTGTGCAAATTATATCTACTGAGAAATCCATGATTTTTTGAATAGCACGCTGGCCATTTAGACTAGAATCAGGAGAAGTAAAGTCAGATGTTGGAAATGGCTGCATGTGGATTTTCATAAAGTTTGTCGGATAGAAAGTGTTCAAAGATATATTACATAAAACCCATATAATATTACAGCTAATTGACTTAAATCAACCTGCAATCTATCTTTTTTTCAATGTTTTTATAAAATGATCTTTACCGAATGTGTCGTCAACAGGCTAGCGCTTATTGATTTTTCCTACGACTTTTCAAGGCCTTACTGAACTATTTTAGATCTATTTCTACCATATCACTCCTATTTATCCAGTATATTACGTCTCTATTAGGGCGAGACACATACGAGATATTTCGGTATGAAGGGGCGCCAGCTATTACGCTTAACGACATATGGCTCAAAATCTCCTTAATCTCAAAAAACCAATTGAAGACGCCGTTTTGTCAAACCCTTCTTAAACTTAAAAGGGGAGTTACTGTAAAAGCTTAAAAATCAGCGTTCCACCGTTATTTTTGCAGATGTCTGCTCAATGATCCACTACGAAGGATGGGAAGTAGACCGTTAATCTTACATAGAGTAAAATCAAACAATCGCTCATTTTATAAATAGTTTATGGCCCGGGGAAGAGGTAATTACAACAGTAATGGAAAACAAAAGGATGAATCACCTAAAGTCAAGATCACCAAAGAAAGTCTACGGCAGGCCTTAGTTCTCTTTACTTATTTAAAGCCGTATAAAAGCAAATTCATTCTTAGCCTTGTTTTCATTGTTCTTTCCGCTTTTACCACCAGCTTATTTCCACTCTTTTTAGGAAAGATGATTGATGCCGCCTCGCCTGGTGCATCTTTACCCTCCCTGGAATGGGGGCAGGGTTAGGATTTACGCTTAAGAATGTTCATTGGAGCTTAAATACCACGCTACTGCTCATTTTTATACAGTTAAGTGTACAGACTATCTTCTCTTTTATGAGAGTATATCTTCTGACGGAAGTTGGGGAGAAATCTTTGGAGGATCTGCGTCGTGATGTGTATACAAAGCTACTCAGTATGCCTATGGCTTATTTTGCAGAAAAACGGGTAGGTGAACTGAGTAACCGTATTTCGTCTGACCTTTCGCAAATACAAGATGCCATTTCCTTCACCTTAGCTGAATTTCTCAGAGGCATTTTTACCTTGTTGATCGGGTTAGTATTTATCTTCTGGATCAGTGCAAAACTGGCCTTGGTAATGCTGGCTGTGGTACCTGTAATAGCCATCCTAGCTGTAGTATTTGGTGTACGTATTAGAAAGATGGCTCGCCGTGCACAGGATCAGTTGGCAGATAGTGGTACCATTGTACAGGAGACCTTTCAAGGCATTTCTATAGTGAAAGCCTTTACCAGTGAGTTTTATGAGATTACTCGTTATGTAAAAAGTGTACAATCAGTAGTAAATACAGCTATCGCCAATGCCCGCTACCGTGGTGCCTTTATTTCATTTATGATCTTTAGTGTATTTGGCGCCATTGCGTTTGTAATGTGGTATGGTGCACATATGATCCAATCAGGCCAACTTACCATAGGTTCATTGACCATGTTTGTTATTTTCTCCATGTTCGTGGGAGGAACCTTTGCCGGCTTTGCCGATTTGTTTGGCCAACTTCAAAAAACACTCGGAGCTACACAGAGTGTACGTGAAATCTTGCGTAGTGAAGGAGAACCTATTGAACTGAAGTCAACAATAGTTGAGCCTACATATGAGTTAAAAGGACAAGTAAGCTTTGATCAAGTGGCCTTTAGCTATCCTGGCCGTAAAGATGTACCTGTGTTGAGAAATATTTCGCTATCTGCCAACAATGGAGAGCAAATAGCGCTAGTAGGACCAAGTGGTGCCGGAAAGAGCACGCTGGCAGCTTTATTATTGCGCTTCTATGAACCGAATGATGGAGCCGTTTTATTTGATAATAGACCCGCCAACTCTATTCCTCTCTCTCAATTACGCAAACAAATTGCACTAGTACCTCAAGACATCATTTTGTTTGGAGGCACAATCAAAGAGAATATTGCCTACGGCAAACCTGATGCTACTGATGCAGAAATCCAAGAGGCTGCGCGTAAGGCAAATGCACATCACTTTATTTCACAGTTTCCAGAACAGTACGAAACCGTTGTTGGTGAGCGTGGTATTAAACTGAGTGGTGGTCAGCGTCAGCGTATAGCCATTGCGAGAGCTATTTTAAAAGATCCATCTATTTTAATATTGGATGAAGCAACCTCTTCTTTAGACAGCGAAAGCGAGCAACTAGTACAAGAGGCATTAGATAACCTGATGAGGGGACGTACTTCTTTTGTTATTGCTCACCGACTGTCTACTATTCGCAATGCTGATAAGATCGTTGTGATTGATAAAGGAACAGTAGTAGAAACGGGTTCTCATCAGGAGTTAATGGCCAACAATGGGCTATATCGAAAGTTGAATGAAATGCAATTTGAGTTTGGAAGTGTTACGACTTCACCGATTGATATTACTGGCGAGTAGGTTTACTATTGTGAATGGTGAGTGGTGAATGGTCAATGATTAGTGTTCTATTTGAGTGTAAGTTCTGACTGAATTCTAACATATAGGTATTTATTTCTTCCTTATCCCTATACGCGATTAGGTGCTGTAGAAGTTTTTTCAATCCAGCGTATACCTGAACTTGAAAGTTCAACCATATTAATGGGGATGCTTACAAAAGTTGGTGTTAGTTTACACCCTTCTTCTATTACCCTACTAGCAAGGATTTCAGGCGTTAAGGCCCAATCTTTTTCTGGTAAAGAAGATGGTAAATAGCCTGTATTTCCAATGGCTCTCCAAAAGCAACTTGTAGTTGTATTTATATCTGAAATGGTTGTACTTCTGGAAGTAACCGTTACTTTCAAGTCTTTTGAACCGGTAATTAAATAATCCAGCACATAGGCTGTGGGAATATTCTTATGGCGCTTTATTAAAAACACTTCTCCAGCCGCACCGCCAACGTTTCTTAATTGCTGAAAAACAGCAGGACTACTAGTTTTTAAACTTGTAAAATATTGTTTTAATTCAGCAGCTAAAGAATGTGTGATTTGTGCAACAGCATCGCGGAAGTTGGCAAATTTAGCCAGGCAATTATGTAAGAGGCGATGAACACTAAACCCTTTTACTTCTTCATGAAATCCGCAAACAGCATAATAACAGTCATTGGTCTCGTAAATTTTATCAATGGTGTCTGTTTTATGAATGCCTTTCTCATCCAGATAAGTCTTTCGACTATCGGCAGCTAACAGAATTCGCTGGTTTGTTACTACCATGACTAATATAGTGGCATAGAGGGCATCCATATATAAGAATCTCCTTAAAGATACGCCGGTATTATTTTGTAATAAAGTGTAGGTCGTAACCTACTATCGCCATTGTATACAAGAATGTAGATTTGCTTTTACTGCGCTAGTGTTTTTGAAAGACTCACCAGGCTGCTGTCTTCACCTTTATCATCTTCTATTTTGTACTTCACTTTACCTTTTATATCATAAGTGTCTTTTCCTTTTCCTCCTACGAATAGTAGCCTGATCTTACTATTGGTACCATCTTCTACCACAAATTGGTCATTACCATCAAAGCCTTGTAGTTTTATTTGCCATGTTTCCTTACGGGTAAAGACACGCTCGTAAACTTTATGTGCGGCTTTACCATCTTTCCATGCATAGACCTGTATTATTAGGTTGCTGTTGTTGCCGGAAATATGAAAGAGCTCCTCCTGATCCGTTCCATTTATTGTTACCATCTGCGATAAGAAATGATAGTATTTCATTCCCTTATGTAACAGATCATCCCGTCTATCCTTTAATTTTTGCTCCATTTCTGGTCCGCTGATCGGATAGATTTCAGGGGGCATTTTAAGCATAGCCTGATGGATCAAATCGTCTGTTAGCTGTGCTTGTACAAAGCGAATGGTGCTATCCCAAACCTTAGCATCTAAAGTGTTTAAAAAGAGCTTATCAAACTTCCAGGATTTGTAACTCAAGTTTTTTACTTGTCTCAAGTTGTCTCTAAAGCCTACAAAATGCTTGGCAGATATCATTTGTGCCAATTTCACCAATATTCCATTGGAGGAAAAATAGGCCTGATCACGGTCGCGCGGTATTGGGTAATAATAATCGATATTATTTATTTCTTGCTGCCCCCAACGCCACTGATCGGCGTGACGATCCCAATCAGAGATCAGCATATCTAATAAGCGTGCTTTTAATAAATTTTGTTGCTGGATAAGGTGATTGTTTTCGGTTAATATCTTTTCAAACATCTCATCTGTGCCTTCCGACTTACCATTATCCGGCGTTGGTGATTTCTGTTCCAGTAAACAAAGGCGATTGGCAAAAATGGTTTGATATTGCCCAAAGGCTGGATCATTAGGAACAAAATAGATAACCGGAATAGGCGCTACGACTCCCAATGCTTTTGCCATTGGCGGTATTGTTACCGGCGCATATGGATGAGCTGCTGAAACCAAATCCTGCACCACCCGTTGTGCCAGTGTATGGCGAAGTGCTGGTGGTAATGCCTTTTCTACCTCTTTATCGATAGTCCGCAGTACCCACTCACGCCCCTGCTTATCCTTAAACTGAAGCGACTTAGTTTGGTTACCACCACCTAACTCATCAATTGTAAAATCTGTTTGGGCCAAGCGGAATACAGGCAACTTAACTGCTGTACCCCATTCTTGCCTGTAATTCGTCCCTAATAGCAAACGCTTAAAGAAAGAAGGATCTTTATACTCTTCACTTGCTTTCCATGTCATTGAATCACTTACTGCTTTCTGTGGGGGCTGAGCATCACATAGGTTAGCGATCAAAGACAAGCTTATCAATAATAAGTTTCGCATTGGCACCATTACATTCATTACGTTCAATTACTTACTACTCTAATTAGTCTATGGCAATAGTTATGCAAAACTTGTACTAAGGCACAGGTGGCAGGAATAGTCAGTGGTGAATGGTCAATAGTCAATGGAAAAATTTGTTATTGATATTTCCTTATTTTGAGTATTGTAACAAACCTTCACTATGAAATTTATTACTTCCTATTGAGCACATTCACTTTTGTGCATTTATTGACCAGATGGATTGGCTACGCGGCGCCATGTTTGCAAAACATCTGAATTGTTGGCCGATTTTGTGGCTATTCGTATTTCATCGTTAGTCAATACTGTTATTGTACCATCTGTATAGGACAAGGTACCGTTACAAGAGTTTACAATGCTGTTTAGGCTGAACGTTCCTCCCTGTAAGCTTTTTAGATTTTTCCAAACTACATCTCCTTCTCTAAGACAATAGGTGTTATTAGCCAACGTACGAGCTGTACCATTACTATAGCCAGGAACCACTGTTACTACAGTTCCTTCCAAGGCTTTATTATCGCTTGATGATGCTAATTGCCAGTTGCCATTAAGAGAGAATAAGCCGCCACTGGTATTAGTGGGCAGGTTTTTGATCGTATCGCATTGCGTAAAAAGCGTTACTATTGCGGCACTTAAGGCAAAGAAATATCGTTTCATAAAATACTTTATTCACTGCCTATTCATTAACTGTGCCAGACTCTAATACCTAAACTACATGAAACTCTCACTTTGGTCCATCGGCAAAAACAATGAATCCTATGTAAAGGAAGGCGTGGAAGAATTTACCAAGCGACTTACTAAATACTTTCCTGTAGAATGGAGTATCATTCCTACACCTAAAAATGCAGGTATGATGTCTGAAATGGACTTAAAGAAAAAAGAGGGAGAAATGATCCTGCAATGGTTAAAGCCAGATGACTACCTAATAGCGTTAGATGAAAGAGGAAAAACCTTTACATCTGAAGGTTTGGCTAACCTATTACAACAACGGGCAACCGAAAGCACTAAAAACATTGTATTTCTTATTGGTGGCGCTTTTGGTATTGATGAATCTGTATTGCAAAAAGCAAAAGTAAAATGGTCGCTCTCACAGTTAACTTTTCCACATCAACTAGTACGCTTAATTTTAGCAGAACAACTCTACCGCGCATGTACTATTTTGCGCAATGAAAAATACCATCATAAGTGATTTAAGATTTGAAGATTCTAATCCAATAATTATTAATTACTAATTATTAATTCATTCAAATGCAGCTTTCTATAACTGTCATAATTATTATCATAACTGTATTGGTCTCTCTTGGTGGTTTTTCCAATCAAAAGATCATTAATGATCTAATCTTTTACCCGCCTGCTGTTTCACGAAATAAGGAGTGGTATCGGTTCTTTTCCTGTGGCTTGATTCACGCCGATTACGGTCATCTGATATTCAATATGCTTTCACTTTACCTGTTTGGCCGTTTTGTAGAAGAACAGTTTGTTGAAATCTTTGGCCAGGTTGGTAAATGGTATTATTTAGGGCTTTACGTTATTTCTTTATTAGTGTCGCTTTTACCAACTTATTTCAGAAATAAAGATAATTACCAATACAGGAGCTTAGGGGCCTCTGGTGCTGTAAGTGCTATAGTCTTTGCCGGTTTGATGATTGCCCCCTATGTGGAAGTAGGCTTCTTCATCATCCCTCCTATTATTCCAGGTTTTATTTTCGGTCCATTGTACCTTTTAGTTTCAGCCTGGCTAGACCGTAAAGGTGGAGGTAACATTAACCACTCAGCGCACTTTTGGGGCGCTTTGTTTGGTGTGTTATTTATTATAATTGTTGGCCGTACAGCTGGTTATGATGCTATTCAGGAATTTATTAACGGCGTACAACTGTATTTGCACTCTAAAGGCTGGGCATAAGTTGGTGAGTGGTGAATGGTGAGTAATTAGCGCGTCAGGAGCCAAGCAGAATAACGAACAAGGAACAAGGAATGATGAATAATAATGGTAAGAAATGTTCAATGAGCAATTCTCAATGTTCAAGGCACAAGGGAAAAAGGACTTGCTCTACAGGGACTAGTTTTGTATCTTTAAGGTCTTCTCTTTTAAGGCATTTCATGTCTTTCTTCTTAATATTTTCTATGCTATTTTAATGGTAACCGGGTACGGCATACGGGCCAGGGTACGGGTGCGGTAGGGAGGTGATACGGAATTAAGTAGGCTTCCATACGGAGTAACTAAGGAGTGGATACGGAGTAACCATGAAGGAACAGAGGCGTGGCTATGAAGGAGCAGAGGAGTAGCAGGCAAGGAAGACCGGCTGATGGCTGATTTGGGGACGTGAGATGGGGAGAGTGGACTGAACTGATATTATAAAGAGGCTTGTTTAACCTTATAAGAAAAGCACTTCATGAAGAAGTGCTTTTCTATTAGAAGAGCGTTTGATCTTTTGTGCGCAGGCCATCTCCCCTTTAGGGGCCGGAAGTGAGCCTTGGCCTATACAGGCTTCAACTCTATTCTTACAACCTCTTTGGTTGAGGGCTTTATCTTAAACCGGTCGTCGATACGGCGACCAACAACCCATACAATACGTTTATTGCTTTCCAGTACCCAAACCTTTTCTTTTTGAAGCTGTGATAACTTTTGATCTATAAAGAAACGCGCTAGTTTCTTCTTCTTACGCATGCCTAATGGATAAAAATAATCACCCTCTTTCCACTTCCGGAGTATCAAAGGAAATTGCATTTCCTCTTTATCTAATAAGGCTACAGCTGCGTCAGCTTCAATAGTTATACTTTCGGCAGGTAAGGTTTTAAATAGTAATGTTCCCTCAGTAAATGCCAGTTGAGTTGTAGCTTCCTCAATTATTAGAACAGTATCTTGAACCTGTGGCAAAGGTGTAATGATCAGCCAGTCCCTGTTATGTAAAATACGGTGGGATGCAGATGTTACATAACGGCCGCTCTCACTACGCAAAAGCTTAATGACCTCCGGCACCTGCTGACTGGAAAAGCCATAATCCTTTATGATCTCATATATAATAGTGGCCAAAGGAGATGTGCGCTCCAATTTCAAGACGGGTATGTAAACTTCCTGACCTTTAAACTCTAAAAGTTTCTTTTTATGTACTTGCATAGCCTGCTCGTACAAGATTTCAGCTTCACGCAAGCGTTCAATGCTATCTGCTATATTTTCTTTTACAGTAGGGAAAATGGATTCTATTGATGGTATGATCTTATGACGGATATAATTCCGGGTGTATTTTATTTCTGCATTACTGCTATCTTCTACCCATAACAAGTTATGTTCTGTTGCAAAATCCTTAATCTCCTCCCGCTTGGCAAACAGTAAGGGTCTTACTATTTTGCCAGACTTTGGCTGAATACCATGCAACCCACTAATGCCCGTACCCTTGAATAAATTCATTAGTAAAGTTTCAATATTGTCATCCAGGTGATGGGCGGTGGCAATGAAAGTGAGTGGTGAATAGTGAGTGGTGATTGAGGGAAGGTGAGTGCTATAACTGCTTGCCTTTTCATTAATTACTGACAATTGACCATTGACAATTTCATGAAACCATTGGTAGCGTAGCTCACGAGCGGCTACCTGAATAGAAAGCTTATGCTCAGCAGCAAATGCCTTTGTATTAAAGTTATTGACATAAAATGGCACTTCAAGCTGGGCAGCTAATGCCTTAACAAAGGCCTCATCCTTATTACTTTCCTCCCCCCTAAGCCCGAAATTGCAGTGCGCGATAGCAAATGAATAGCCTGCTAGTTTACATAAATGACATAAGACAACGGAGTCCAATCCACCGCTAACGGCCAGCAACAAAGTATGCTGCTCAGTAACTGCTATTAATTTTAAATTATTTATAAACCGCTGAAGCAATAAGTTATTCATTATTGGGCTAAAAGTAAGTGGATTTTAAACACACAATTCAAACATAATTAATTGCAGTTCAACTCTTATATGTTTATTTCTTTCTCTTATTTATTTCCTTTGTTTAAATATGAAATCATTCTGTCTTTTAGCCTTATTATTTAGTCTCCTTGGCTGCAAAAAAGAAACTTCTGTAATTACGGAAACGATATATACAGATTTAAGTAATAAGGAAGTAAAATATAATCAAATACAATCTGTAGACATCAATAATGATAAAATAGATGACTTCTATTTTGTGACTTCACTAATTGGAGGATCTGATTTTGGATCAACCTTGTTCAAAATCCGCCCACTACTTAAGAATCGCCTGTATATAAAATACGACGAAGTAAAGGATTATCATGTAACACCCGCGTTTAACAAGGATGATATGATAAACGCAAAAAGTGAAAACGACTTTCAATGGGGCACGTATTCTGCAGTTACTGTTGAAAGCTTATATACAACTTCCAATGACCAAACGACTTGGATGGGCCCATGGAAGCAAGCACAACATAAATATCTCCCGGTTTGTGTATTTAAAGACAACTCTTACTATTACGGATGGATAGAACTCTCTGTAAATGAAGCCGATGAGAAAATTATTTTGCATAAAGCAGCTTTAAGAAAGATAGCAAGTAAGGAGATAGGTGCAGGCCAGTAATCAATTATCAAAAAATTCCTCATACGCTACTCTCAGTTCGTTATATGCATGCCGGTCACCTAATTCCTGTGCCTTTTGCATTCCCTTTTCATAGATGGCAATGGCACCCGCCTGGTCATCAATCCGCTCCAGTAATTTTCCTAAGTGGTAGTAACTGCCAATATAATTAGGATCTGTTTGCAATACCTGCTCAAAAAGCTCTTTTGCATGGACTTCCTCGTTTCGTTTTACATACTCAAGCGCCAGGGCATGTTTTACAAAGCAATCATCCGGATTTGAAGCTAAAAAACCTTTCAATTGTTCAATTCTATCCATAATCAAATTCTCTCTTTACTTTTGGTGCTTATATTTGTAGGTAGTTGCATAAGCAACCTTTTTTCACTCCTAAACAGTTTGTATGAAAATTTTGGTGTGTATTAGCAAAACACCGGATACGACGGCAAAAATAGCCTTCACGGATAACAACACGAAATTCGCAGATGCGGGTGTACAATGGATTATCAATCCATATGACGAATGGTATGCCTTAGTACGAGCCATTGAATTAAAAGAAGCTGATGCTTCTACTTCTATTCATTTGGCAACCGTAGGTGGTGCTGACGCAGAGCCAATCATCCGTAAAGCCCTGGCATTGGGTGGCGATGAAGCTATTCGCATCAATGTAGATCCATCTGATTCTTACCAGGTGGCAG